>JAPYSM010000032.1 GCA_029936485.1 Dehalococcoidia bacterium | reverse complement strand
ACCCTACCAGTGATGCGATTGCAGAGCGAACTATGTCGTCCGGCACATCGTTCCGTGTGGACGATTTACCTGATCCCTCAAGCACGACCCACCTGATTACACCATCAGCCGATTTCTTGTCAGATTTCGTCGCCTCCAACACGGCATTTACGTCCATGCCCGGCGCCGATGTCGGCAGTTTGTAACGCTCTAGAAGAGCCCTTTGCCGGTCGATCAGTTCGTCTGTAATTAATCCGAGGTCACGGCAAATGCGCGCAGCGCCCATCATGCCGATACTCACAGCCTCGCCATGCAGGAACTGTCCGTAATCGCTTACCGATTCAAGTGCATGACCGATCGTGTGGCCGTAGTTCAACAGTACTCGGGTGTCGCCCGTCTCAAATTCGTCCGCAGACACTACCTCCGCCTTGATCGCCACACTACGGCGAATCACATCTACAGCAAGATCGTCCTTGAGACCGAACAGGCGGTCTGCTTCCATCTCAAAGGTCGATAGCAGTTCCGGATCCATAATCAGGCCGTGCTTGATAGCCTCCGCCCACCCCGCGGCCATCTCGCGGTCCGGCAGTGTTTTAAGCGTATCGATATCGGACAACACAAGTTTGGGCTGATGGAACGCACCGACCAGGTTCTTGCCCTCCGGCAAGTTCACCGCCACCTTGCCGCCGAGCGAAGCATCCACCATCGACGCCAGAGTGGTCGGCACCTGGATGAACGGTACTCCACGCCGGTAAGTCGCTGCCGCAAACCCGGCAGCATCCCCCATGACACCGCCGCCGACCGCCAGCACAACATCCTGGCGTTCAGCCCTCAGCCGGGCCAGCCATGCGTAGATATCACGAATTTTGTCCAGGTTCTTTGTCGTCTCACCGGACTGTAGGACGAGGACATGCGTCTCGAACCCGGCGGCCTCCATCGACTCCTGTACTTCACGCACACAAACCCGAAAAACCGCCTCGTCTGCGATCAGAAATGCTTTCCCACGCAACCCGGCATTACGCGCCTCATCGCCGAGGTGGGCGATCAGCCCGCGGCCAACGAGGGCACGATAGTCGCCCTGAGAGGTATGGACCACCGCCGCGAGATTCGATTCCGGTGCACCGGCCACGCTTAAGCTCCCTTGTACTTGCGAATTTTGACGGGATTTGGTCAAGTCTGGATTATTGCCCGGATTCGAACGGCCGGGGATTAGTCCTGAGATTTCGATTCCAACACCCGGGCCACGATCTCGGCCGCCACATCAGGTGGTTCCCGGCCTTCGGTGTCAATAGCCACATCAGCCGCGGCCTGGTACGCCCCTTCACGTTCAGCAAGAAGTTCGCGCACCCGCTCTACGGTTGTGTCATCGTCACCGGATCCTGTCAGCATAGGACGGCCCGCTGGACCCCGGCTTGATCTCTGCGTACGACGAGAGGCTGAGCGACTGATCCGGGAGTGAATAGTCTCTGGTGACGCCACGAGCCTGATCGTTAGCCCTGAACGTGTCATTACTTCACGGTTCCGGGCATCGACGGGAACTCCACCGCCCGTGGAAACCACGCGCTGGCCGGAAGCCTCCGCCTGTTCCTCCAGCAGTTCTCGCTCCATCCGTCGAAACTCCTGTTCCCCATCATTTTCAAATATTTCTGATATCTGCTTCCCCGCACGCCTCACAATCAGCCGATCCATGTCAATAAACATGGCGCCGAGTTCCTGCGCAGCCAATCGACCACTGTGGGACTTTCCGGTCGCAGAGAAGCCGATCAAATAGACTTTATATTGGGAGACATCGTCAGATAATGTTGGCAGCGTTTCAGGGTCAGACACTTCGGTCATCTCCGCCCGGTACGGATGCCGGCTGGCCAAATTCCTGGTGGCTCGCGACGTAGCCATCAAGGTTGCGACGCGTCTCGCTGATGTGATCGCCGCCAAACTTCTCAAGAAGCGTCAACGCAAGCACCTGCGCCATCATCGCCTCCCCGATAACGCAGGCCGGTGGTACCTGGCAGATGTCACTACGGTGGTACGGAGCTTCGATAACCTCGCCAGTGTTGATGTCCACAGACGGCAACGGTTCGGTCATCGTGGCGATCGGTTTGATTGCGACGTGCACGACGATGGGGTTACCGTTGGACATTCCACCTTCGATACCGCCCGCCTCGTTACTCGTCTGTCGAAATCGCCTGGGGTCGTCCGGCGCCGGGACCACAACGTCATGAACCTCGCGACCCGGACGCCTGGTATTTGTAAAACCGTGGCCGATCTCGACGCCCTTCACGGCATTAATACTCATCATTGCTTGCGCCAGCATTCCGTCCAGCTTCCGGTCCCACTGGATGTGGCTTCCAAGTCCAACCGGGACACCTTCCGCCACTACCTGAAATACACCGCCGATCGTGGTTCGATCTGCCTTCGCAGCGTCTATGGCAGCCCTAAACGCTTCCGCAGTTTCGGGGTGGTCTGTACGTACGTCGCACTCTTCCACCACGTCCCAGTCGATCTCGGACGATGGCGTGTCTGGAGCGGTGATCGAGCCCACGCTCACGACGCGGCTATGGATCTTTATGCCGAGCTCGTCCAAAAACGCTCGTGCCACTGCGCCGGCGGCAACGCGCGCCGCCGTTTCACGCGCCGAGGCCCGCTCAAGCACGTTACGCATATCATGCGCCATGTACTTGAGTGCGCCCGGGAAGTCGGCATGCCCGGGTACGACACGTGTGTTCTCTTTTTGATCAACCTCTGGGCCGACCGGACCGACATCCATCGCGCCTTGCCAGTTGGCAAAGTCCTTGTTCTGTATCGCCATGCCAACCGGAGACCCGAGCGTTTCGCCGTGGCGCACGCCGCCGCGGATCTCAGCGAAATCGGTCTCGATCTTCATTCGACCGCCTCGACCGTAGCCGCGCTGACGCCGCGCTAGTTGCTCGGCTATGTAACCCTCGGTGAGTGGAACGCCCGCCGGGATCCCTTCGACAATAATGGTCAATCCGGGACCATGTGACTCACCGGATGTTAGAAATCGAAACATTTATCACCAGTTGATTCCCGGCCCCCCGAAATTTGAGAAGTCGCGGGAGTTGAATTCGTCTGCATAGCTTATTGAATGCGATCACAGACCCCGTCTATTTCAGGATTTTTCCGGGGGGAACCCGTCACGGACGAGTAAAAGGAACCGCAGAACCATTCTATTGCAGTGGTCAGGACATAACTGATCCACTAGTAAACCTTCTCCGGGGGACAATTTCTATTCTTCAAGAGCTTCCGAACCTGTATCATCCGGCGAAACACGCTGGCGCGTGTGAGCGATATCTGCGTTTCTTTTCGTGGAAATGTCTGGCGAACCATCCGGGCCGGAAGGTGAACGCCGACAAGACGCTAACTGAAACCGGAGGGAATGATGGCTAATCAATTTGACGCAAACGCACTTCCAAATGACAAGTTCGGTTTCCGCATTTACGGGGTAATGGCGCATCTTCCAGAACCACAGGCGAGCGAAGTCGTACGTTTCCACTCTGATATTGGCGCCAACGATCTGACCACAAAGCCGCACTGCTCGATCGACAATTTCTACGGACCCGAAGATCTCGACGCGATAAAAGCCGCCCTTGCCGAGGTAGCGTCACGTCACATCCCGTTCGATACAAGCATCGATTTCAATGACCTACGTTCCGGCGACTGGGGCTACGCATACACGCTGTTCCGTGATGGTGATCACTCGGCGCTTCAGGCCGATGTTGAGCAGGCGCTGGTTCCCCTTACGAAGCGTTTGCGGCCTACCGGTCAGCGCTACTGGCCGCACACTACGATGGTGCTCGACATGAAACCGGAGGAGCAACCATTGGTCCTACCGAATCTCGCCCTCCTCGACCTGTCCGGCGACATGCACTTCGACTCGATCGAGTTGATCGGCCGCGTCGGTCCGTCGCGTGGCGGCGACTACCAGATCCTCGAATCGTTCCCATTGAAGGGCTAATCCGGACGATTCAACTCTCCCTGACCTCGACGACGACTCGATACGCAGGCAGGCGCCACGGTCTTCTCTGTCCGGCAAAGCCTGGCATACGGGAATAATATGGCGTTCGTAATTACAGAATGTCATGTCCCAGGCACTCCCTGTTTCATACGTTGCAACACGATTGAATTCGGCTTCGCGCCTGTTAATACAATCCGCCAGAATAATTTGCCGATTCCTTTGGAGGACTCAATGGCCCTGACCAAGCTGCTCGTGGCGAATCGCGGTGAGATCGCGATCCGCATCATGCGGGCCGCAGCCGATCTCGGGATATCGACCGTTGCGGTCTACCCGCAAGACGATGCCGAATCGTTGCACGCTTACAAGGCCGACGAGACCGTGGTGCTTCCTGGCAGCGGGGCACGTGCTTATCTGGATATCGAGCAGGTCGTTAATGCCGCAAAACAGGCCGGCTGCGACGCGGTGCACCCCGGATACGGTTTCTTGGCCGAGAACGCACAATTCGCACGGGCGCTTGAGGAAGCCGGGATAGTTTTCGTGGGTCCGACCGCCGACACACTTGACCTGTTCGGAGACAAGATCCGTGCACGCGAACTGGCTACCGAGAACGACGTCCCTGTTCTGCCGGGTACCGCCGAGTTTGTCACTGTGGACGAAGCGCGTGAATTTTTTGAGTCGCTCGCTCCCGGTAAGGCCATGATCCTTAAGGCGGTCGTTGGTGGCGGTGGTCGAGGTACCAGAGAGGTACTCACTCTCGATGATTTTGAGGAGACATTTGAGCAGTGTAGCGGCGAGGCTCTGGCATCTTTCGGGAACGGCGACCTGTACATCGAACAGTTCCTCCCGCGAGCCCGGCACATCGAAGTCCAGATGCTCGGAGACGGCAGCGGCGAGATCGTCCATCTCTGGGAGCGTGAGTGCAGCATCCAGCGCCGCTTCCAGAAGATCGTTGAGATCGCACCGGCTCCGGGACTCCCTGAGGGTCTGCGTAACCGAATCATCGACTCCGCTATCCGGCTCGCATCGGCGGTCAACTACCGAAGCCTCGGCACATTCGAATTTCTACTAGATGCCAACCAGTGGGTCGACGACGGGCCCTTCTACTTCATGGAGGCCAACGCCCGCCTGCAGGTTGAGCACACCGTGACCGAGGCCGTCACCGGCATTGACCTTGTGGAATCACAACTTAGGATCGCCGACGGGCGCTCGCTTGCCGACCTCGGCATGGAGCAGTCATCCATTCCTGCGCCAAGGGGCTTTGCCATACAGGCGCGCGTCAACATGGAGACGATCACGGCCGATGGCACGGCCCTTCCCTCCGGAGGGACATTTACCTCTTTCGACCCTCCGTCTGGCCCGGGTATTCGGATAGATACATATGGCTACACCGGCTATACGACCAACCCGTCATACGACTCGCTGATAGCCAAGTTAATTGCCCACTCCCCGTCTTCTGATTTTGCCGACGCCGTACGACGAACCTATCGCGCCCTGTCCGAGTTTCGTATTGAAGGCGTGCCGACCAATCTTTCGTTCCTCCAAACGCTGCTGAAACACCAAGACTTCACCGGCCTGAATTTCCACACGCGCTTCGTCGCAGAAAAGGCGTCCGAGCTGGTGGGATCAGATGGATCCCCGCACCCACGGCTATACGCCGAGCCAGCCATGGCACTAGCAGACCCTGGCGGTTACGCAGGAGCACAAATCGACACGTCAGACCCGCTGGCGCTGTTCAACCACGACCGTGACGTCAAATCCACCCAGACGCCCGCCGCCAAAGTCGGAAACGCCGCACCAGACCTCACGGGTCCCGACGGTTCGGTCGGCTTCCCTGCACCTATCCAGGGGACCATCGTGAGCGTCCACGTGAGCGAGGGCGACAACGTGAACCGTGGCGATCAGCTCGTGGTTATCGAGTCGATGAAGCTTTTCCACATCATCAAGGCAGAGCAAAGCGGCGTGATCCGCCGCGTGACAATGGCCGAGGGCGATACGGTCCGCCAGGGCTACCCGCTTGTATATGTCGAACTGTCCGGGGACAACGACGAGGCTGGAGATATTGAAGACGCGATCGACCCCGATTACATCCGGCCCGACCTCGAACTACTGTACGAACGTCGCGCGTTCACACTTGACGCGAACCGGCCAGATGCTGTCGCAAGTCGCCGCAGATTCGGCTACCGGACAGCGCGCGAGAACATCGACGACCTGGTCGATGAGGGATCATTTGTTGAGTTCGGGCCTATCGTCGTGGCGGCACAGCGCGCACGTCGCACGGAGGAATGGCTGCGAGAGCGCACCCCAGCGGACGGAATGGTGCTGGGGCTGGCGCACGTCAACGGCCACTTGTTCCCGGAGACTCAGTCACGCGTCATAGCGATGTCGTACGACTACACCGTTTTTGCCGGCACACAGGGCACCCGCAACCATTACAAACAGGACAGAATGTTTGACCTAGCACATCGGCATCAGATCCCGGTGATTGCATTCATGGAAGGTGGAGGTGGCCGTCCCGGAGATACGGACGGCAAAGGCGGCGTCGCTATGGACACCAAGACCTTTACGGACTGGGCCAAGCTCAGTGGCCTCGTGCCTCTGGTTGGGATAACCAACGGACGCTGCTTCGCAGGCAACACGGTGCTGCTCGCCTGCTGCGACGTGATCATCGCGACCGAAGGATCTACAGTAGGCATGGGCGGCCCCGCCATGATTGAAGGCGGCGGCGTCGGCATCTACACCCCGGAAGAGGTCGGGCCGATGTCGTTCCAGGTCCCGAACGGCGTTATAGACATTCTGGTCAAGGACGAGGCGGAGGCCGTCGCCACCGCCAAAAAGTACGTGTCCTATTTCCAGGGCGCGACCGACGACTGGGAAGCCAACGACCAGCGCCGTTTAAGACACGTCGTTCCAGAAGATCGCGTGATGTCGTACGACATGCGCGAGGCCATAGAGATCATCGCCGACAAAGACTCTACGCTGGAGATCAGGCGCGAGTTCGGCATCGGGATCATCACTGCGTTCATCCGAATAGAAGGCAAGCCTATGGGCTTGATTGCCAGCAACCCGCATCACCTCGGCGGAGCAGTCGACAGCGACGCAGCTGACAAAGGGGCCCGCTTCCTCCAACTATGCGACGCCTTCGATCTACCGGTCCTCAGCATGATGGACTGCCCGGGCATCATGGTCGGCCCTGAGGTCGAACGCACGGCGCTTGTGCGACACGCCGCACGTCTATTTAACACCGGCGCCAACATGACGGTACCGATGTTCGGGCTAATCCTACGTAAGGCTTACGGCCTTGGCGTTCAGGCGATGTGTGGTGGCAGTTCCATGTTCCCGACCTTCATGGCGGCATGGCCAACGGCCGAGTTCGCTGGAATGAACATCGAGGGCATGGTCAAACTAGGGTATCGGCAAGAGCTTGCCGATATCGAAGACCCAGAAGAACGCATCAAGTTTTATGACGACATGGTCGCCGAGCGATACGAAAAGGCGAAGGCTATCTACGCCGGAACCTTCTTCGGCATTGACGATGTGATAGACCCCGCAGAGTCCCGCCGCTGGATCGTCGCCGGGCTGGCAGCTCAGCCGCCAGCAGAGCCGCGAAAAGGCAAGAAAAAAGCGTACATCGATACCTGGTGAGGCCCCGTCCTAATGTAGGAGGGAGACAGGGGGTGGTAAGTCCTAACGAAACGCGCAGCGACCTTCAACCTCCCTCACCCTTTATGTGTATTGGCCTCTCCCACCGTGAGAGGGGACGACTTGGAACCGCCAGACAGTCCACCGCTAACTAAACGTTCGGTCCGGCTCTTCGCCGATGATCCGTTCCGCTTCCAAGTGATCGAGCTGCTCGTCGCTCATGTCCAGCAGACCGGCTAGGATCTCTCGGGAGTGCTCGCCAAGGGTTGGCGCCGGGGTGTCGATCTTGAACGGGTCAGGGCCGGTCCGGTAAGGCGTGATGGGATGTGGAGTCATCCCAGCGTACTCACGCTCCAACCACTGCCAGTACCCTCGTTTCTCGAACTGAGGGTGCGATAGAAGTTCGGTCGAATTGAGGACAGGGGCCGCCATAATTCCCAGACCCTGAAGTTGCTCAGACAATTCGTCGCGATCGCGCGTCCGGGTCCAAGCGGCGATCATATCGTCGATCAGATTGTGCTCCGTCCATCGGGCGGCCAACGTCGCAAACCCGACGTTCAGCAGATCTCTGTCTCCTGTTAGCTCGGCAAACCGCGCCCATGTGTCGTCGCTATCTATCGTGATCGTAATCCACATCTCGTTACCCCTGCATGGGTACACGCCCCGTGGAGCGGTTTGCGGATCACGAGAGCCGTAGCGAGCCGGTGGCTCACCAAGCAGCACCTGTGAGGCAACACCGTGCAGACCGAGAGACGTACTGGCCTCAACGTGAGATATGTCCAGGTGCTGCCCTAACCCTGTCCGTTGAGCGTGCAGGATGGCTATAAGTACCCCGGCCAACCCATGAAGGCCCGCCACAGGGTCCCCAAAGGCCACGTGTGTCATAGAGGGCGGATCTTGCGGTCGGCCCTGTAGGTGGGGAAGCCCGGACGCCTGTTCCACCGTCGAGCCGTACGCCCGGTAAAAATGCCAGGGGCCACCTGCGCCGAACGGCGGCATGGACAGCATCACAAGCTGGGGGTTCGCCTTCCGCAGCACCGGCTCGTCCAGCTCGAGTTTTGGCAGCACCCCGGCGGAGTAGTTCTGGATCACGACATCTGATACCGCTACCAGCTGCTTCAGCAACTCCTTGCCACGGGGATCAACAAGGTTCAGCGTGATGCCCCGCTTGTTGCGGTTCATGATGTTGAAGTTCGGGGCCTTCTCGTACAGCCGTTGGACGACACGCTCCGGTGACACATCCCAGTCACGCCACCAGTCGAAATACTGCCGTGACTCAACTTTGATAACCTCGGCCCCTACGTCTCCCAGGCTGCGTGCGCAGAGCGGACCCGCCCAGCCCATAGAGAGGTCGATCACTCTCAGGCCGCGAAGAAGATCGGGCCGGAGTGACGGCTCCTGCACGGGGCTTGGTTTTGCCGAACGCACGGAAACCCCCTTGCTTTTTGTGGGATGAGACTGCGGGGTCCCTATCGGCTGATGCTCGCCAAGCTTTGCGACCTGGCCGTCCTTGCGGGCCGGGGTGGCATGTAACCGGAACGGTTGGCCGGGGACTTCCAGTTTCCGTCCACCCGGAAGCGTAACCTCACGGAACGCGTCTACGGCACGCAACTGAGCACTGCTGAACAGGTCTGCCATCGTCGGAACGAGTGCCAGCGGAACCCGAAGTCTCTGGCCCTCGGTAAACCAGTACTCGGCCGATTTCTTTTTCAGCGCCGGTACGAGTGCGGCGTCGATCTGCTCAGCGCCCATGATGCGGTTCGCTGCAACGTCGAACTCCGGAATCGCCGAAAGCTCCTCCACATCGACCAGCTTGCAGATGGTGTGCCACTGCGTCGGTGTCAGCGCAGTCACGCCGAGCCAACCTTCACTTGTCTCGTATATCGATGCCGGGTACGTCGGGTAAAAACGGTTTATCCCGAGCCGGTTAGGTCGGTCAGGGAGAGTTCCGGGCGGGTTCGCAGCTATCGATGCGCCTGTAGATTCTTTGAGCGCCATCGCCGTTTCGAAGAGCGACAGGTCGATATGTGCTGCTTCCGTTCGCTGTCCCAGTACGCTGGAAATAAGATGGACCGCCGTCGCCGAAAATCCGTTCATCCCACCCAGTATCTGGACCGGATATCCACTCATGAGGAGCGGCGGGCCTTCGGTGGGACCGAAGTTGATCACCTGGGTAATCATCGAGAGAACACTCTGGTCGTTCCCCGGTTTGTCCGCCATCGGCCCGTTCTGCCCCCACCACGTGAGGGAGGTCAGGATCAGGTTCGGGGCGACGGCCTTGAGCGCCTCGAACCCGATACCCAGTTCGTCCAGTGTCCCCGGTTTTTCTGACTCAAGGACGACGTCAGCCGTCTTGACCCACTCAAACAGTTCTTCACGATTGGTCGGGTCGTTAATGTCGAGCGCCAACGACTCTTTATTAGGGCTGAGCAGCGCATGGATGCCGCTGTTGTCCGGGGCATCCAGCGCCGGATCAAATGGCGCCAACCTTCTGGTCGAATGTCCTGTGGTCGGGTTCTCAACGTTAATGACCCGTGCGCCAAAGTCAGCGAACACCCTCGCACAGGATGCGGTTGCGATAGATCCCGAGAGGTCGAGGACCGTGTAGTCGGAAAGAGGGAGGATCATACGTATTTCGTTGCAACGGATTGCTGTGGACGACGAGATCAACGAATCGACAGCAGCCTATAGGAATTTGGGGCGATTCAGGCAAGTAATTTTGGAAGATGTAAATAGCGAATCCCCTCTCCGAATGGGAGAGGGGAACGGTGTCGGATCGCAATCCGAGGCCGGGTCCAAGCGCGCATTCCAGCCCTTCGAGAGCCTCAGAACACAGTCACTCAGTCGTAGGAGCGGGCTTGCTCCGCCCGTGGGTCGATTTTCCAGACACCCCTACCCGGCCATTTCCTGAGGTTCCTGCGTTTGCGCCTAATCCCCTCGCATCGTCGGCGGGATGGCGTCAAACATCACGTCCACCGGCGCGTCCTGCCCGGTCCACAGTTTGAAACCTTCTGCGCCCTGGTAGATCAGCATCGACAGCCCACCGGCGACCTGCGCCCCGGCGCCCTCGGACGCCTCCAGAAATGGCGTGACAGGAGGCACATACACGGCGTCGTAGCAAACGGCGTTGCCCGATATCAACTCGGGCGGCAACGGCGACTCTTCATCCGCGGATCCACCGCGCATCCCCATCGATGTTGCGTTGACGATAAGGTCCGCATACGGGGCGAAGTTTGCCAGTTGATCAACGTCCAAAGAAATCGCATCCGGCCGAAACCGTGCGCGTGACATGTCCCGTGCCAACGTCTGTGCCCGCTCTTCCGTCCGATTGGCGATCGCCATTCGACTCACGCCAGCTTCTCGAAGCGCGTACACAATCCCGCGTGCGGCGCCGCCAGCGCCAAGGATCAGCGCCGACCTGCCCTCCGGCTCAAACCCGACCGACTCCCGAAGTCCCCGGATGAATCCCGGCGCGTCCGTGTTGTAGCCCTTCAGTCGGCCGTCTGTATTTACGATGGTATTTATTGCACCGATCGCTTCCGCCGGTGGGTCCAGCTCGTCTACCAGCTCAAGTGCCGCCTCTTTATGCGGCTGTGTGATGCAGCAACCAAGGCAGTCGTCGGCACGCAGACCTTCAACCGCCTGTGCGAAATCCTCCGGCTTCGTAGGCCAGCCCTCGAATTTGGCATCGATCCCGAGCGCACCCAATGCAGCCTGCTGGAACAGCGGCGATAAGGAGTGGTGAAGCGGGTACCCGAAAATTCCGAGGCGTTTCGTCATATAGAACTCCGATTGGTTCGGTTTGCCCTGGCCGCTAGGAAACTTTCCAGGATGATCACCGCCGCCATCGAGTCCAGCCGCGCCCTATCACGACTCGGCTCGTAACCGGCCGCTCGAAGCCGATTCTCTGCTTCCGCAGTGGTGAATCTTTCATCGTAGCTTTCAACAGGCATGTCGGCTGATTTTCGTAGCGCTGAAGTAAACCGACGCATCTTACGTGCCGCCGGCCCGTGAGTGCCGTCCAGCGAGAGCGGCAACCCTACGACGATCGTCTCAGCGCCCTCGCGCTTTGCCAGATCGACCACCGCCGCGAGATCGTCCGACTCTTCACTACGGACAAGAGCCTCAATGGGGAGGCAGACGACACCGTTAGGGTCGGATATCGCCAGCCCGATCCTCGCATCGCCTACGTCCAGCGCCAGCGCACGCATGGGGTTAGGCCTGATTCGCCGTAAGTAGAGTACCGATGACGTCCGGTGCGGCATCTAAAGCATTGGTTAATAAAGAGCCATCGCTTCCACCGGCTTGAGCCACATCAGCCCGTCCACCACCACGTCCATTCATTAGCTGTCCAATTGCGTTGACAAACTCACCGGCGTCGACACCGTCTTCAACAAGGTCTTTCGTGACCATGGTGATCACAATCGGCTTACCTTCGAACACACTGCCAACGACAACTATCCCGCTGCCAATCTGATTTCTCAGATGATCGCCGAGTTCCCGCAACCCTTTTGCGTTCACACCATCTTTGCGATCTACGACCACTTTTATGCCGTTAATCAACTTCGCCTGTTCAGCCGCGCTTGGTCCGGAACCGCCACCGCCAAGCAATGCCTCGCGCTCCAGCCGCGCCACGTTCCGGCGTGCTTCGTCCAACTCGTCCAACTGCGACATGATGCGGGCGTTCAGCTCCGGCACCGGCGTTCGGAGTTTGTCTGAGATATCGGCCAGCATGCCGAACCGCTCCCACAGGTGGTCCTCGGCACCCTTCCCGGTCAGGGCCTCAAGCCTCCGCGTGCCGGATCCGATACCGGCCTCGGACGTGATGAAGAACGCCCCGATGCCGCCCGTCTGCGCCATGTGCGTGCCGCCGCAGAGCTCGTAGCTCCACGGCGCGTCGATCTGGATGGTTCGCACGTCGGCCTCGTACTTATCGCCGAAGAACGCCAGCGCGCCGCGGTCGATCGCCTCCGTGTACGACGTGTACTCAACATTCACGTCGTGATTCTCGCGAATTTTGTCGTTGACGATGTCCTGGACCTGACGAATCTCGTCAGGTGTCATCGATGCAACATGCGTGAAGTCGAAACGCAGGCGGTCCGGCGCGACCAGCGAACCGGTCTGCCGCACGTGTGAACCGAGTACCTGCCTGAGAGCGGAATGGACGAGGTGCGTCGCCGTGTGGTTGCGACGGATACGCTCGCGGCGTTCTTCATTCACCGTGGCGGTAACGGCGTCGCCGACATGTATAGTCCCGCTGCTCACCAAAGCGGAGTGCGCGTTGACGTGAGAGTACGGGTTCTGTGTATCGGTAATCTCCACTTCTACACCGTCCGACGTCAGGCTCCCGGCATCCCCCATCTGGCCACCACGTTCGGCATAGAACGGCGTCTCGTGAAGGATGAGTTCTATCTCGTCGCCTTCGGAAGCTTCCGGGGCCGAATCGCCGTCCTTTATGATCCCGACAATCTGAGTGTCCACGGTCAGGGTGTCGTAACCGCGGAACGGCGTGTCATCTATGCCCAGCGATTCGTACACGCGTCGTGCCGCCACATCGCCTCTGAATGTGTTGCCAGACGCACGCCCGCGTTCCCGCTGCCCCTCCATCTGTTCCTTGAAACCCTCACGATCCAGGAGCAGGTCCACCTCTCCATCTCGGGCGAGTTCCGGAGCAGACTCTCCCGTTGATTCCATGTAGCGGTCAAGCGCGTCCTCGCGCACGAGTTCCGGCGGGAAGCCGTACGTGTCGTACAGCAGGAACGCTTCTGTTCCTGACACCATCGTCGTCCAATTCAATACCCGCTGACGCGCCAGGTCATCGCCACCAGAAACGAAGGCCGCGCCGATCAAGTCCTTAATCGCCTCGAAAGCCGCACGGCTTCCAACGGTCGCAGAATCGTCGCCCTCCGGGGCATCGAATCCGTTTTCGTTCAGCAACTCCGTAAGCCCGTCCGCCGTTGTCCCGGCCGCAATCGCCGCATCCAGCGTCTCGGTAACCGACGCATGTGCGTCGCGGTACTCAAACATGCCGTCAAGCACGCGTGTTCCCTGGGCGATGGCGCGGGCAAAACTCTCCTCTTCAATATCCAACACACGGAGAATGAACGGCCGGTTGTCCGTCAGCTCCGGATATATGCCAGCCATCTGGTCCATGGCAACTTCAGCGATGCTGCCGATAAAGGGGCTCTCCATGCCAAGCGCGAGACCAAAGCGCATGGCACGCCTGATGATTCGGCGCAGCACGTAGCCACGACCGGTATTGCCGGGAACCACACCATCGCCGATCAGGAACGACGCCGACCGCGCATGCTCAGCGATTGCCCCTATTGCTCGGTCGATCCCCGGGTCGTCTCCCCACACCCGGGCCGCAATCTCTTCTACTTTTGATATGACCGGCTGAAACACATCGGTGTCGTAAAGCGTGGACACGTCTTGCAGGACGGCTGCGGCACGCTCAAGCCCCATCCCGGTGTCGATGTTCTTGTTCGGAAGAGGCGTGTCGTTGCCATCGATATCCCGGTAGAACTGGGTGAATACGAGGTTATACACCTCAAGGAAATCGTCGTGGGTGTTCGGGCCCCAGCCGTTCTGTCGGATCGGGTCGTCCAGCGCCGGCACATCATCCATGGAGCCGCGGTAGTAGTGCAATTCGCTGCACGGCCCACAGGGACCCTCGGCTCCGGCCGGTCCCCACCAGTTGTCCTCGTCGCCAAACCGGTAGATCCGCTCCGGTTCCACACCGAGATCAAGCCATACCTGCTCCGCCTCGTCGTCGTCGTTGTAGATCGTGATGTACATACGATCACGGTCGAATCCGAGGTGGTTCACCATCAGATCGAGCGACCACTCGCAGGCTTCCTTCTTGAAGTAGTCGCCGAAACTAAAGTTACCAAGCATCTCGAACAACGTCAGATGCGTGGCATCGCCGACTTCGTCGATATCGGTCGTCCGGAAGCTCTTTTGCGACGTCGTGAGGCGCGGATGAGGCGGGGTCGACTCCCCGGCGAAGTAGGCCTTGAATTGGGCCATGCCGGAGTTAGTCAGAAGCAGCGTAGGGTCGCCCGCCGGAATTAGCGATGCCGCTGGCATACGCAGGTGATCATGCCCCTCGAAGTATTTCAAGAAGACTTCACGGATTTCGTCCGTGGTACGCGGCATTGACCGTGAACTTGTCATGTTTAAAGGCTAGCGCTCGGCCTCCGGGCGGTCCAGTTATCGGGGGTGTGTCCGTGCTCTTTCGCCTTCGGGTTATCCACCGGGCATGACCCGTACGTGGCGAAAGCCCTACATTCTATGCTGGAGAGGCGAGTTCACCGAGGTCCTGCCTGACTTAACCCTCGCCATCGTCCTCATCAACCTCGTCGGGGTCCACTTTCCTGCGCCGGGTAGCCTGTTGACGCGCCATCCGGTCAAGCTCGGCCATGCGCTCCGATGAACGAGGATTCGATCGATGTTCTTCGGCATCTTCGTTGCTCAAGAACGCCGGACGCGATCGGTGCCTGATCTGTCGCGATATGTCGTCCAGCTCCGTCAGACGCTCGAGCGAACGCGGATTGGGGCGACTGCGTCGCTCCGACTCTGCATTTAGCGCGGACTCCCGAAGCGCATCTCGTCGGGCGTCTTCCGGTATGTCCAGTTCGTTCAACATTTCGGCTTGTGTGTTGACGTCTTCCGAGCCCTGGTTGCCCTTGGATGGATGCGCGCCTACACCCCAGTAAATTGTCTGATGCGGGAACGGTATCTCGATGCCTTCTTCGTCGAACCGGTCCTTGATACGCTTGCGCAGTTCGCCCGCTATCTCCCATTGAGTCAGTGGACGGCAAACGCCAAGCATCTTGATCGTGATTTGCGAATCGTCGAAAGAGTCCAAGCGCAAAACCTGTGGCGGGTCGATGATCTTCTCCGCCCAGTAGTCCTCTCCAGAAAGCTCCATCCCGATATCGTTCAGGATCTCGAACACATGATCCATGTTCTCTTTGTAAGCAACGCCCACGTTCAAATTGATTCGGGACCAGAACTTCGTGTAGTTGGAGGCGACGCTGATCTCGCCGTTCGGCACCACGTGGACCTTGCCATCCAGGTCCCGCAGTACGGTGCGGCGCAGATTGATAGCCTCCACGGAGCCGGCAATACCGGCGATCGATACAACGTCCCCAGTGCGGTACTGGTTTTCAGCCACGATGAAGAATCCGGCGATCATGTCTTTGACCATCGACTGCGCACCAAATCCGACAGCAATACCGGCAATGCCGAATCCGGCGATCATTGGTCCGATGGGCACGCCGATCTCGGAAAGCACGGAGAAGATAGCGATGGCCCAGACCAGAATCGCCAGCGCGTACGTGATGACTCCAGAGAGCGTGGCCGCCCGAAGTTCCTGAGCGCGATTACTGGAGGAGTTGGGGAGTCCAGGATCCTCGCCCTCCGTCAACACCAGTTGCCCCATGGCGACCGGCACCATGCGCTTCAATAGTCTGATGGCGACGTACGCGGCCGCCCATATCACCAAGACCGGAATGAAATGTGGTCTGATGCCGTCGCCGAGCGACAGGAATCCCTCGCCGATCGCATCCCATATCGGCGAGACGTTCTGATCCAGAATCGACGCAATCCAGAGACCAAACGGAATTCCGACAATGATCAACAACATCGGGCCTTCAGAAAGGAACAAAACGAACGAACGAACACGGTCGTTCACGTGTCCCATGCCCTGATCTTCAAGGGCGGACGCGCCGGACTGGAGCAGACGATGCAAGTAGATGCGAAGTACGAACCATACGACGATGGCGGCAAGCGCGATCAACCCGGCCCAGATGCCCTCATCGGCCACCCATGCTAGGAACGATCCGTCAGATGGGTTCCCAAACAGTTCTCGCATACCAAAGATTATATGATCGTACGCGCCATTAAACCTACCGTGTTGGCATGACGATCAGATATGAACTGGGAAAAAGGAAGTGATTCCGACCGCGCGGAGTGGTTGCGTCGTGTCGCGACTTGCCCTCACCCGGTCGGGAAAAGTCACAGGATGAGAGGTGTGCCGCTCAAAGAGCGGGAGATGTCAGCGCGTTATCGCACGAATCCTGTCCTTCGAGGACCTCAGGACACTACCGTGGGCGGAGCAAGCCCAGCCCCTGCGGTGTCGTCTGCGAACACACCATCCAACGAAAACGCCCGCCAAAATATTCGCCAAGCCGAGCTTAGCGGAAGATGTTTTTGATCTTCTCGATGATCCCGCCTCCTCCAACATCGCGCCAGCGGTCAAAACTAGCCTCGGCGGAACTAGCTCGGGATAGACGTGACTTCCGTTCCTTCATGTAGTCGCGGACGTGCTTCTCTTCGCCCTTATCAAGCCAGTAGCCCTCTTCGTCCGGACATCGTTCGATCTCTAGGGGCCACCCGCGGTACCTGAATCGCAGCATATTCTTGCCGCAATGGGGGCACGCGTGATCGACCTCTTGATCGCCGAAATGGATCGTGCCCTTCGGGATATCGTGATCGAAGACCTGGTCTTCTAGCTCCCCGAGCTCGTGGTGGTCCAGGAACTCGCCGTCACATTCTGGACAGCGATCTACCTCCAGGCCGCGGAGTTTGGCGTGCCGGAGCTCGGCTCCATCTACGGGACACAGCAAAGGAAATATCCTCAAGGCTGGGGATGGTGAATCTCAAACCTATAATACGGCCGCGATTGTTAATCGAGATTCCAGCGTCCCTAATTACGGACGCTGGCGGTCATATGAATGGAGCCGGGATGGGCGTCTACGAAGACCTTGACCTTACACCGATAATCAACGCGTCCGGGTCCGTCACTCGACTGGGCGGAGCGCCCATGCCCCGGGAAGCCCTCGACGCCATGACCGAGGCGGCCGTCGGTTCGGTACCCCTAGAACTCCTCCAGGCAAAGGCCTCCGTCAATATCGCCGCTACCACCGGGGTCGAAGCCGGGATAGTGACCGCAGGCGCCGCATCTGCGCTCACTCTCGGTGCGGCGGCCATAATGACCGGCTGGGACCGTGGACGGATGGAATCACTACCCCTTTCAGAAGGTTTTCCAAACGAGTTCGTGATCGCCCGGGAACAACGCTCGGGATACGATCACGCTGTCCGGGCTGCGGGAGCTCGGCTGGTGGAGGTCGGCTTCAACGAGATTGTGTCCGGAGCCGGGGTAAGACGAACCGAAGCATGGGAGTATGAGGCCGCCTTCGGGCCAAACACCGTCGGCGTGCTCTACGTTTTCACAAACGACTCTGAGCCGCCGCTATCAGAGGTAGTTGCAATCGCACACAAACACGGCCTTCCGGTACTGGTGGACGCCGCAGCCGAGTTGCCGCCACGATCTAACTTGATCGACATCCCGGCGACCGGCGCCGATCTTGTGGCGTTCAGCGGCGGAAAGTCGATACGCGGCCCGCAATCCACAGGGATCCTCGCCGGGCGCAGAGACCTGGTGGGCCCAGCCTTTGCGCAACTCGTCGATATGGACGATCACCCATCGCTCTGGGATCCTCCAAAAGAGCTTATCGATATCGAGCAGCTCAAAGGCGGACCGCCGAGGCACGGCATCGGGCGCGCACACAAGGTCTCCAAGGAGGAGATCGTCGGGCTACTAAC
>JAPYSM010000031.1 GCA_029936485.1 Dehalococcoidia bacterium | reverse complement strand
AGGGATAATCACTCCTACTGAAACACCCACACCGATAGTCGTACCTGAAGCTGCTACTTTAGGGATAATCACCCCTACTGAAACACCCACACCGATAGTCGTAAGGGTTGCGGAGGTGCTGCCGGCTCCTGAAGATGAGGGCGGGACAGAAACTCCGGAGCCTGCTTCAGCCAGGGTCTCTGATTCATCCGGTGTAAAGGGACGCTGGGTGATCGGAATTCTTGGGGTCGTTCTGGTTGTCGCACTCTCAGATCTAATGAGAAGAAGGGATTTAACTAACTGGAGACCACCATCATCTGCTTTGATCCCGCCAGCCCTGACTAAATGCGGTCAGGAACAACTCGTTGATGATGCGGGAGAAGAAATCGTTGTAGATAAGTACTGCACCACATTCGACCTTTATAAGGGTGACGAACAAATCGACACCTACGGGAAAAAAGAAATTGTTTCTGTTGAAGGTAAACCAACCTATCCTGAATTCGCAGCACTTTCTCTGTTCCGGCAAGAAGGCTGGAACGGTATGTGGGTGGATGGTGGAGTCTTTGACCTTATTTTGTGGCGTGGCAAAACGATATTATTCATCGAACTGAAAAGGTCGAAGCGAGATCAAATCCGTGCGAACCAGGTAGATTGGGTGAGGCCAGCACTTTCGTCTGGTATTGACCTGCGCTGCTTTGCGATACTCGAATGGGATCTCTCAGACGCCTGAATCAGGGCATCTATTTAGTGCTAAGGCCTCGGGTGGGTAGAAATCAAAGACTCCGAAGGCTACCGGACAGGCGAGAGCTAGCCGTGCTGTGGCAGGTGACGGACTACCGGAGTCGAACGGAAGTGCGCCCGGTTGCTGTCAAACGCGAACCGGCCCCGGTAGCAGTTATGCCACCGAGGCCGGTTTCACGTTCGGATTAAATGGTCGGGGCAACAGGATTTGAACCTGCGACCTCCTGTCCCCCAGACAGGTGCGCTACCGGGCTGCGCCATGCCCCGACTATTTCGAGGATATCACGTGGTGGTGTTCGGTTTCATATAAGTTGGCAATTCTTTCTCCGTTTCCGGCCATTTATATATATGGGGCGCGATGTGGTTGTGGGCATTAGGCTGGCCCTCAACATTGGCCAGGCGCCAACGCTGCCATCATGAAATTTATCCAGGACCCGTTTTTACTCGTGCTCGACGTGGTCTAACGGTCATTGGGTGACGATGACAACTTGTTCACGCCCTCTGAATAATTTACCGCCGGTGGAGCCGATCCTGAATCAAGTTCAAGAAGACGGAGGCTATGTTCAGGACGACAAGGACCTGGTTCGTGAGCATAATCCAATCTTCACCCGAAAACAGGCCGAGGAAGCGCTGCTCTTACGTACGGAGTATTAAGACGT
Organism: Dehalococcoidia bacterium; assembly: GCA_029936485.1. Taxonomy (GTDB): domain Bacteria; phylum Chloroflexota; class Dehalococcoidia; order Lucifugimonadales; family Lucifugimonadaceae. Next base: position 17,053 of record JAPYSM010000031.1, on the reverse strand, counting down.
TCTCGCCTTCCCGACCTTGGTATACTTTTAGTCTTGAAATTTTTGCTGTACGGTTCGCCTTTATTTCGCCCACGCACGGCGCATGTGGCGGCTGTTCACATTCCGCCGCTTTAATCCAATGCAAGGGACCCGCACGTGCGCGATCTCCTCGGAGACATCTCGACTCTTCGGCAACGCGTTGCCGGAATTGTGAGGCGACTTTGACTTGCCTGCACTTGAGACGCGCCTGAGCGAGTTGGAGAAGTCGGCGTCACAGCCCAGCTTCTGGGACGACACCCGGAACGCGCAGGCGGTGTCCCGCGAGATGGCGGGCGTCCGAGACGATGTCGAATCGTGGCGCGAGGTTGAGTTGGAGTCTGAATCGCTCGACGAGCTAATACAGATGGCGATCGAGGAGTCCGACGAGTCCCTCACAGACGCCATCCGTGACGACTACGAAGCTCTTACGAGCCGAGTTAAGAAGATGGAGTTCGCCGTACAGCTTTCGGGCCAGTACGACGAGCGGCCGGCGATCCTTTCGCTCAAGCAGGGCGCGGGCGGTGTGGAGGCCCAGGACTGGGTTCAGATGTTGCTCCGCATGTACCTTCGATGGGCCGAATCACGTGGCTTCAAGGCATCGGTCTTGGAATCTACAGCCGGGGATGAGACAGGCCTGAAATCGGCCACTACACAGATCGAAGGACGATACGCATACGGATATTTGAAGTCTGAACGAGGCGTTCACCGGATGGTCCGACTCTCGCCCTTCGACGCTGACCACATGCGCCACACGACGTTCGCGCTTATAGAGGTCCTTCCGCAGCCGGAGGACCAGGACACCACGATCGAAATCAACTCGGATGACCTGCGGATCGACACATTCCGGGCGGGCGGGCACGGTGGCCAGAACGTCCAGAAAAACGACACGGCTGTGCGGATCACGCACCTGCCAACCAACATCGTCGTATCGGTTCAGAACGAGCGGTCCCAACTACAGAATAGGGCCGTCGCAATGAAGATCCTGACGGCCCGGCTCATGGATATCCAGATGCAGGAGGCGGAGGAACATCGGGTCAAACTCAAGGGAGCGCACGTGGCCCCTGAATGGGGGCGCCAGGTACGGAGCTATGTCCTCCACCCGTACAAGATGGTGAAGGATCACCGGTCCGGGTACGAGACGGCGGACGCAGAGGGCGTGCTTGAGGGCGAGATCGACGGTCTGCTTGAGGCTTTCCTCTTGTATTCGATGGGCGCCGCTTCAGAAACCTAGACCACTCACCCATAATTGATTATTGGATTTATTTTTTAAGATGCACCCAAACCGGCAAGTCGTGTACAACGTAATAGAACGCAGTTACTAACTCTGGAGCTCTGATTCCGGCTGGCAACGGTTTTGATCCATGGAATTAAAGCCCAGAACCACCCAACCGGCAGCGCTATACAGAATCGCTCAGCCATATCAAACAAGAAGTACGAGGTGTCGAGGCGCATGCTTCGAAAGTTGATCGCATCGGGTGTATTTGCCCTGTTCATGATGGGCCTTGTGGCATGTAGCGGGGGCGACTCTGAAGAGCAGTCTCCGGCCAAATCTGACATAGCTTCCGAGGCCATTTCTGAGTCTGCCGGAATCGAAATCGCACCCGCGCTTGGCGGCGACGTGACGGCAGTCCCGGAGGCGAGCGCCTCTACCGGCGATAAGTTCGGAGGCAAATTACGGGTGCTTGGTGGAGACCCGCCGACCCTTGACCCGGCGCTTGTGAGCGACACCGCCTCGGCTCGGATCGTCCTGGAGCTGTTCTCCGGCCTAGTCCGCCTAGACAATGCCCTGCAGATCGTCCCAGACCTCGCAGAAACATGGGTCGTCACAGAGGAGGGGACGGTATACACCTTCACGATCAAGGACGGCGCGCAGTTCAGCGACGGCACGCCCGTAACGGCGTCCGATTTCAAATACGCGATGGAACGCGCCGCCAACCCTGACACCGAATCAACGGTGGCAGAGCTTTATCTAGCCGACATCGTCGGCGTGATGGAGATCATCGATGGCGAAGCGGTAACGACGTCCGGCATCGAAGTGTTGGACGACAAAACTCTCAAAATAACCATCGACGCCCCCAAGGCGTACTTCCTTGCCAAGCTCACCTACCCGACGGCGTTCGCGCTCATGAAGAGCAACGTCGAAAGCGGCGGACAAACCTGGACGGACAACCCGATCGGAAGCGGTCCCTTCATTCTTGAGGAGTACCGCATCGGCGAGCGCATGATCCTCGCCCGAAACGAAAACTACTACGCCCGAAACGCTTACCTGGACACGGTGGAGATCAATCTGGCCGGCGGCGTCGCTATGGCTATGTACGAGGCGGATGAGATCGATCTCACCGGCGTGGGGCTGGCCGACCTGGATCGGGTGCAGGACCCCAGCAACGCAATCAACCGTGACCTCGTGAGCGTCCCGCCGGGGTTTTCCACCAGTTACCTCGGGTTCAACATCGAGGAAACCCCGTTCAATGACGTGAAGTTCCGGCAGGCGCTGGCGCACTCGATCGACAAGGAGTTGATCGCAGAACAAGTGTTTGCTGGTCTCGTGCTGCCTGCCGAGGGCGTGCTGCCACCGTTGTTCCCGGGGTTCAACGACGATCTGGTTTCGCTTGATTTCGACCCCGATAAGGCAAGGGCGCTGCTGGCGGAGTCCTCGTACTCGACGCTCACAGATCGGGATAAACGCATCGTTATCACCACACAGGGCACCGGGGGTTCGCCGAGCCTGTCTATCGAGGTGATGGCTGACATGTGGAATCAAAACCTTGGCGTAACCGTCGAGATCCAACAGGTTGAGTTCGCGACTTACCTGCAGGACCTTTACCGAAACCGGCTTCAAGCGTTCTTCGGCGGGTGGGAAGCTGACTACCCGGACCCGCAGGACTGGATAGACATCCTGTTCCACAGCGAAAGTCCTCGAAACGACGGCAACTACTCGAACCCAGAGGTTGACCGTCTGGTAGAGCAGGCGCGGACAGAGCAGGACGTGGTGCTCAGGACGCAGCTGTACCAAGAAGCCGAACAGATGATCATCGACGACGTCGCATGGCTGCCGGTCTGGTGGGACACGCAGGGGTTGGCGCTTATTAAACAGCGCGTTCAGGACTACAACTTCCTGCCGATGACCATCGAGATTTTCAAGGACGTCTGGATCCAGGAATAATCAGCATGAGGGCCGGTGGGATGCCGGCCCTCTTTTTTGGCCAACCTTCTGAGAACATATTCGAATTCACAGCGACCGGGTTGACCCGTCGGCCCCAATGGAGGCAAAGTCCCGCACATGCTCTCCTATATCGTGCGGAGACTCATGTGGACGCCGATACTGCTGTTATTCGTTTCAGCGATCGTGTTCACACTTGGTCATTACGGCCCGGGCGACCCTGTTCAGATTCAACTCGGCCAGCACTTCACAGAAGAACGGGCGGAACGAATCCGCGAATCACGAGGACTGAACGACCCCGTAGCGCAGCAGTACCTGCGCTACGTTTGGAACGCGCTTCAGGGTGACTTTGGAGAGAGCACCCAGTTTCAGGGTAGGGGCGTGACAGAGTTATTGGGGCCCAAACTCAAGGTCTCGGCGCAGCTCTTCCTTGCGGCAGCGTTGATCACTATCGGAATTGGCGTACCGCTCGGCTTTTACACGGCGCTCAAACAGGGATCATGGCAGGATCCGACAATCGTGTCCGGCTCGTTGGTGCTGGACGCCATGCCCGTTTTCCTGACCGCTCCATATCTGATCATTATTTTTGCGCTCAAATTAGATTGGGTTTCGGTTTCCGGATGGGGCGGCTTCTTCAATCCGCAAATCATCCTACCGGCCCTCGTAATCGGGTTGCCAGGCGTCGCCATATTCACCCGAATCATGCGCTCCAGCACCCTGGATGTACTTGGTCAGGACTACGTGCGAACGGCGCGTTCAAAGGGTGTTCCTGAGCACGTCGTCAACTATCGGCACGTCGCGCGGATCGCCCTGATACCTATCCTTACCCTGATCGGCTTCTCGCTTGCCGGTCTGCTCGGTGGAGCGTTCATCGTGGAGTTGATTTTCGGTATACCCGGCGTTGGCCGGTTCACGCTTGACGCCCTGTTCGCCCGTGACTTCCCCGTCATCATGGCGGTTTCGCTCATCGGCGCCGCTTCCCTCGTCATGGCCAATCTGATCGTCGACATCCTGTACTCGATCATCGACCCACGGATCAGGTACCAGTAAGTCATCATGAGCAATCAGGACGTAACTACACAATTTCTTCGCACCGGTCGTGACCCGACGGAAGGCGTCGATTTCGCCCAACCCCCGGGATTTATCGGAGAGTTGATCGGTACGAGTGGTCGAATAAACCGATTCGGCTTCTTCGCCAGGATTCTGGGGGCCACGGTTGTGTTCGTGCTGGGCCTGTTGTTTTTTGACGGGTCTTCTAGTCGTTCGCCGTTGTCGAGTCTGCCGTTTGTTTATCTCGGATTCGTAGTTTCATTGTTGTCCGTCTCGATCGCCGTCTCGGCGGCCATAAGACGCACCCATGACATTGGCTGGAATGGTGCACTCGGACTGTTGGTGCTCATCCCTCCGATAGGATTCTTCTTTGGGCTATTCCTTTTGTCCCGCCGCGCCGAGAGCATGACAAATTCATATGGGAGAAGTCCGGTAGGCCTGAACGTCGGCGCCGCGATGTCCACCATCGGGATAAGCCCGATAACCCAGGCGTGGCAAAGGCTGCGTCGAAAAAAGATCGCGATGGCGACGCTGACAATAATTCTCTTGATCTACGCCGTAGGTATCCTCGCCAAACCTCTCTCGACTCACTCCTACTCCCAGACGGATCTACGCCACACACAGGAAGGTCCAAGCACCGGCCACGTTCTGGGGACAGATCGCATCGGCCGCGACATCTATACGAGGGTGATATGGGGAGTCCAGACAACGGTCCTTCTCACAATCATCACCGTAGGTACGGGCGGCATCATTCTGGGCGTTACTTTGGGGATGGTCGCCGGATACTTCGGCGGGAAAACAGACGCCGTGATCATGCGTGTCGGGGAGGTAGTCGCGGCCTTCCCGGGCATATTGCTTGTGATATTGATTGCCGCCACTTTGAGACCGCGTATTGTCGGGTGGACGCGGGAATTTGAAGACTGGAGCAACTATCCGAATTGGAGCCCGTTCGGGGGACTTGTGGAGTCCGGGTTCGTCGACTACCTGGTAGTCACGATCGCCCTGTTGCCGTTCGCCTGGTACGGGATGATGCGGCTCGTCAGAGGGCAGGTGCTTACCATCCGCAACGCTGATTACATCGAAGCCGCTCGCGCTGTTGGAGTCTCCACTCCGCGTTTGTTGTTCTCTCATATCCTGCCCAACATCACCGGAACGATCATTGTGACCGCTTCAGCCGGCATGGGCGCTATCGCGGGGAGTGAGCTAATCCTGAGTTTCCTTGGAATCGGCGTGCAGCCTCCACGGCCAAGTCTGGGATTCATGATTTCGGACGTGTCCGGACGTGGCACAGCAGTCGTGTCGGTCATCCAGCAGCACCCGGAGCAGCTACTCGCGCCTATCGCGGTGATCTGGTTGCTGATATTTACCTGGAGCCTACTCGGCGACGCCTTGAACGACGTGTTCAACCCGCGCACGAGGTAGCTGGACGCCGGGCCTGCGACTGCCAAATGTAGAGGCGGGGTTAGCCCTAGCACCCGTCACTTCATTCGCAGGCGTGACACCTTCCGAATTCCCGACCACTACAGAACGACGAGTTAGTCGCGTATCCCGATTTGGCGACCCACCCACGCCGAAGAACCTCATCGTACGATACAGTGCCCTGAGACTCACCACCCTCACACACACCGGAGACAATGGATGCCCGTGTCAGACGTAAAGGCGTTGACGTTCGACGTGTTCGGCACCGTGGTCGACTGGCGTGGCAGTGTGTCGCGTGAGATCGCCTCGCTCTCAAACGAACGCGATCTAGATATTGACGCCGATCTTTTCGCCGACGAGTGGCGCGCCGGATATGGACCCGGCATGAACAAAGTCCGGACCGGCGAATGGGAGTGGATCGGCATCGACGCCATCCACCGGCGACGAGTGAACGATCTGCTGGTGCAGTTCGGAATCGAAGGTTTAACCGAAGACGAGAAGGTTCACCTCAACAAGATATGGCACCGACTCGACCCGTGGCCCGAGGCCGTTTCAGGCCTGACCCGCCTCAAGAGCAAGTTCATCATCTCCAGCCTGTCGAACGGCAGCGTGGCGTTGCTCACGAATATGGCGAAGCGAGCGGGGTTGCCCTGGGATTGCGTCCTGTCTTCCGAGCTCTCCGGTCACTACAAGCCGGACCCGGAGTCATACACAAAGGCCGCCGAGTTGCTCGGTCTTGAACCCGGAGAGGTGATGATGATAGCGGCGCACCAGAACGACCTGAGATCTGCGGCGAAGTCTGGTCTCCACACCGCGTTCGTGCGGCGCCCGGACGAGTTCGGGAACGGGACAGGCCTCGGCAATAAGGCGGACCCTGAAACTGACACATCGTTCGATTTCACGGCAAACAGCTTCAACGACCTGGCAGACCAGCTGGGCTGCCCTAGATAGGGCCATTATTTGGCCCCACCGGGACGTTTGTTGGTATGAGGTGATCCCACTTTCGGGGTCGAGCCCGCCAACGCAAGTGTCCAGAGGTTCGCGAAGAACCAGGGTCCAGCAATTACGCCATTTCTGGGCTGAACTTTGTAGAGGCGAGGCTTTCTTCGGCCGTTTGGCAGGCAAACAAGCCTTTCACCGCATCTATCGTAGGGGTTGTTTAACGGCCTTCCCCCTCGCCTCAACCCTCTCCGGTCGGGAGAGGTAGATGACAACGGACAGAGCAACCGCCACTACCACAACACACACCGACGCCCCATCAACGCGAGTGCGTCTTTATTGGTAGGATTGCGCCGGCCTCCGAATCGACCCGGCGATAGACAGGTTTCACGATGTATCGCCCGAATCTTCCTCTTAAGGACGTGAACGTGACTTTCTTCCGATCCCGCCGATCCGCAGTGGTTGCCCGAAACGGCGCCGTCGCAACCAGCCAGCCGCTCGCAGCGCAGGTCGGTCTCGACATCCTCAAAGCCGGTGGCAACGCCGTCGACGCTGCGGTCGCGACGGCCGCCGCGCTCAACGTGTTGGAACCGATGTCAACCGGGGTCGGCGGAGACATGTTCGCCCTCGTATGGAAGAACGACGAGAAGCGTGTACGTGCACTGAACGGTAGCGGCCACGCCGCAGTCGCCGCAAACCGCGACGATGTCGTGCGAAACGGGCACTCCGGTATTCCGACTGAGGGCCCGGATGCTGCTTTCTCGGTCTCCATACCGGGCACGGTCCACGGTTGGGAGACGCTGCTCCAGGAAGACGGCACGATGACGCTGTCCGAGGTGCTACAACCCGCCATCAAGTACGCCCACGAGGGTTACGGCGTCAGCGAGATCATCGCCAACCAGTGGCAGGGATCTGAAGAGAAGCTGGCGGCGCGGGCTTCAGGCCGCGAGATGTTGCCAAAAGGTCGCGCACCAAAGTACAGGGAAATCGTGAGCCTACCGGAACTTGGCCGCACACTTGAGGTGATCGCGGAAGGCGGCAGCGAGGCTTTTTACAAAGGCGAGATCGCCAAGAAGCTGGCCGACTTTGTGCAGTCTGAAGGCGGCTGGATCACAGAAGAGGACATGGCGGCACATCACTCCGACTGGGATGTGCCGATCCACACCGAATACCGCGGCGTTGACGTGTGGGAATGCCCACCAAACGGCGACGGAATTGCAGCCCTGATGGCGCTCAACATTGCCGAGGGTTTCGACATCGCTGGCATGGGTTTCCAATCGCCCGACACGTATCATCACCTGATCGAGTCGACACGCATGGGCTTCGCCGATGCGCTGGATCACGTGGCCGACCCCCGGGTCAACGAGGTTCCAATCGACTGGATGCTGTCAAAAGACCGCGCCGCAAAGCAGCGATCCCGTATCACAGGCGGACGGGCGATGGAGAACGTTGGATCAGGTATGCCCTACCCGAACTCCGACACCGTTTACCTGACGGTGATCGACGGCGACGGCAACGCCTGCTCATTCATCAACAGCCTGTTCAAGGGATTCGGCAGCGGTATGGTCGTGCCGACCACCGGCATCGCACTGCAAAACCGGGGTGCTCTGTTCTCCCTGGACTCTAACCACGCGAACTTCCTCAAGGGCGGAGCCCGACCGTTCCAGACGATCATCCCTGCCATGGCGACAAAAGACGGCGAGATGTGGCTCAGCTTCGGCGTAATGGGCGGCTTCATGCAACCCCAGGGTCACCTCCAGATGATCTCCAACATGGTCGACTTCAACCTGGACTCGCAGCAGGCGCTGGATGCCCTGCGGTTCCGGGTATTCCTCGAGTCTGGCACGATCGGCCTTGAGGCCGGTATCGACCCGGACACGGTGAGGGAGCTACAGCGACGCGGCCACCAGGTACGTGTCGACGACGGTTACGATCGCGTCGGTTACGGCGGAGGCCAGATCGTTTCACGTGACGCGGAGACGGGCGTGCTCGTTGCCGGGTCAGAACCACGCAAGGACGGCGCAGCGGTCGGGTACTAGACATGTGAACGCCCAAGACCAAAATAGGGCGAATCGCGTTGCTCCCGTCTCCCGGCGGGAGGGGACCGGGGTGAGCGAGGACAAAGTTTCTTCCATTGACGAGTTAGATTTGCTGGTTGGTGTTTTGGTGAAGGTTCCTCGGCTACGCGCGGGATGACAAATTAAAGTAACCCTGGTGTTCACTTACCTTGCCTATGGAGACCTAGGGCGTATCGCCTCCCCTACAATGCCGACGCAACGTTGTGCTCTCTCACCAAATTGACATAGCTGACGTGCAACGCCCCCATTAATCACAAGGACATCCTCATGAAGATCGGTTTCATCGGGCTCGGCAACATGGGTCAGCACATGGCGAGGCACGTCCTTGAGGGTGGCCACGATCTGACGGTTTTCGATCTGTCGCGAGATGCCGGACACCCATTGGAGGACGCCGGCGCGACGTGGGCAAACAGCCCGGCCGAAGCGGCACGCGGGGCGGACATTGTCTTCACCTCACTACCATTGCCGGCGAACGTGCTCGAAGTAGCGACCGGCGAGGGCGGCGTTCTTTCCACGATTTCTCCCGGCGCGGTATTCGTCGACCTCAGCACGATCGACCCGGACACGGCAAAAACTCTGGATGCCGCGGTACGATCGGCTGGAGCGCATGCGCTCGACTCCCCGGTCAGCGGCGGCACGGTCGGCGCCGAGCGAGGCGATTTGTGTCTCATGGTCGGCGGAGATCGTGATGTCTTCGAGCGCGTGACACCCATCTTGAACTTGATCGGTGATGGCGAGAAGCTCGTCTACTGCGGTGACATCGGCACAGGCTCCATATGCAAACTCGCCAACAACCTAGTCGGTCTCAGCACAGGCGTCATCATCTCGGAAGCATTCGGTATGGCAATGAAGGCCGGTGTGGACGCGCGCACGCTGTACGACGTGATTACGGCATCATCCGGCGACAGCGCCGCCCTACGCGGCTGGGGCACATCCATCCTCAAGGGCGATTTTGAACCCGGATTCATGGTGGACCTGGCGGCAAAGGATGTCGGCCTGGCGACACGGCTCGGCCGGTCACTCGGGCTTCCTATGGAAGCGGCGAACATCGCACAGCAGCGATTTATCGAGGCACAGCGGCGAGGCTGGGGACGAGACGCCACGCCCGCGATCGGCCGAATTCAGGAAGAACGCGCCGGAGTCGAGTTCCGATTCCCGAAGACCGGCGAAGAGGATTAGCAATCGGGCCAGGGGGGACCCGGCCTCTCGAGAACGTCTGAGCGTTGCTGATTGCGGTCAACGACTGTAGCTCCCACGTCGCGACCCACCTCCAAACTTCCTCCCTCCTACATCGGGAGACTTCCCAGTGCCCTTCCAATGTAGGAAGGAATTAGGGGGTGGTTAAGTACAGCGATGACGCACATTCACCCAGACCTATAGCCGTTTTATCAGATATTCATTACCATTTAACTCCTTTAACAGCCATTTACACCTTTTTTCTTATCTTTTGTAGAATACACTGGACTTATTGTCGTGATTCCGCGGTCCACAAAGGGTAGGTAATAGATGCCCAGCTTAAAAGTTCGTGACGTCGCGGCGCGGCTGAACGTTAGCGAGAAGACCGTATACAAGTGGCTCACACAGGGGTTGATCCCTGCAACGAAACTGGGACGCACCTGGTTTGTAACGGAGGAAGCGCTGGAAGCCGTGCTGGCGACTCCCGGGAGTGCGAGTGCAACTCCCTCCTCCACACCGGTGTACTCGCAACCCGGATCCCGAGATGTCAGGGGGGGCCGGCATGTTGGGCGACCCTCCGAAGACCCCAACGTGTCAACAGAAGCGCAAGAACTCGACACGCTGAGCAGGATCAACGCACTCGCCAAGGGCGCTATTCGTACCGGCATTGAAGCTGTGCTGTTGCCGAGAAGCGGCAGCTTCGAGACAAAACGCGCCATCGGCCAGGCTCTTGAGGAGGCGCGAGGCGAGGTGCTGTTACACGGTATCGGCCTCCGGGAGTTCTTCGGAGATATCGATTACACGCCCGTACTTCGACGCATGATGAACGAAGACCGAGATATCTCCGTCCGTGCCCTGCTCGTCCACCCTTTAAGCGACTTCGCACGCGCCCGTGCCGTCGCCGAGATCGGGGAGCAGTTCGTGGATGAATCCAGCTTCCGCGCCGGTCCCCTATTCAGCGATAGTTGGCGAAGCCTGAACGTAATCTCATCGCTCAGAAGAACCGCCAATGAAAGCAAAAACGCCAGCCTTGATGTCCGATTCGCAGATCATTGGCCGTCCGTGTACCTGTTGATGACCGAATCCTGCTGCTTTGTGGAGACCTACCACTTCGGCAAGCCAAACTCGGACCTCGATGGATCATCGATAGATGGGCTTGTACCGATCTTGAAGCTGTCCGCCGAATCCCATTACTACCGGGTGTTACGGAACCATTTCGAGTACGTATGGGGCGGTTCAAACCCCTACATCTCCGTCCAGACACTTGAACAGGTAGCGGATACGGTCAAGGTCAACATCTAGCTCGACGTGATTGAGATGACAGGAAAGTTCCGGAACTTTGCGAATCGGTTCGTCGAGTAAACCGCCCAATTCGCCCGTAGGCTGTCCGTAGTATTCGTTGATCGTAAAGAGTTCAAAGATCGCGCGCCCGTAATAAAAGTGGGCCGAACACCAGAACAACAGGGGGCACAAATTGGGCAAAATCAACGTCGCCGTCGTGGGAGTGGGCAACTGCGCCTCCTCCCTCATCCAGGGCGTACACAAGTACCGGGAAGCTGAAGATGGCATCGACATCCCGGGCATCATGAACACCGTGCTGGGCCCGTACCACATCGGCGATATCGATGTGGTCGCAGCGTTCGACGTGGACGTTGATAAGGTCGGCAAGGACCTGTCCGAGGCGATCCGCTCTGGCCAGAACAACACCGTCGAGTTCCACGACGTGCCGCATACCGGCGTTACTGTAGACCGCGGTATGACACACGACGGTATCGGCCAGTACCTGTCCGACGTGATCACCGTAAACCACGATTCGACCACCCCCGGCGGCCAGACCGCTGACATCGTCGGCATCCTGCGTGAGCGGGAGGTTGATGTGATGATCAGCTACCTCCCGGTCGGTTCTGAAGACGCCACCAAGTGGTATGTAGAGCAGGCGCTCGCGGCCGGCGTCGGCTTCGTCAACTGCATCCCCGTGTTCATCGCCCGTGAGCCGTACTGGCAGAAACGGTTCGAGGACCGTGGCGTGCCGATCGTCGGCGATGACATCAAGTCCCAGGTCGGGGCGACCATCGTCCACCGCGTGCTCACCCGCCTGTTTGAAGACCGCGGCGTGCAGCTTGACCGCACCTACCAGCTCAACTTTGGTGGCAACACGGACTTCCTTAACATGCTTGAGCGAAACCGCCTTATATCCAAGAAGATCTCGAAGACCGCTGCCGTGAAGTCGCAGTTGGAGCAGGAGATCAAGACCGACGACGTGCACATCGGCCCGTCCGACCACGTGCCATGGCTCCAGGACCGCAAATGGGCTTACATTCGTCTTGAAGGCACATCCTTTGGCGACGTCCCGCTCAATGTGGAGCTTAAGCTCGAGGTACACGACAGCCCCAACTCCGCCGGAGTCGCTGTCGACGCAATCAGGTGCGCGAAGATCGCCATGGACAACGGCATCTCCGGCGCAATCCAGGCTCCATCCGCCTACTTCATGAAGTCGCCGCCGGTCCAGTACACGGACGACGAGGCCCGACAGATGGTTGAGCTATTTGCGGGCGGAGAGATGAACCCCGAGAATAACTTCACCCCGAGGAAGTTCAGCGGCGTTGCTGATGCGCAGCAAGTAGCCGGTGACTAGATAAGCCCCAATCGCTGCTCGGGTATGCAAAGTGACCCGATAAATCATGGAGGGATGAGTAGATCAAGATCGCTCTGGTTTCCCCTTATGATTTTGCCTACCCGGGTGGCGTAACGACCCACGTCACGCGCCTCGCCGATCAGTTCACGGCTAGAGGCCACGAGGTCAATATCCTGGCCCCATGCTCTGTGGAACCCGATCCTAGCCAAGGATACGACGTCGTTCCCTGTGGTCGACCGGTTCCGGTTCCCATCGGCGGCACTGTGGCTCGCGTATCGCTTTCCCTGTGGAAGCGGCCCCAGATCAAGGCTCTGATCCGCGAAGGCAGTTACGACGTTGTGCACATCCACGAGCCTTTCGCCCCGTTTCCTCCAAACCTGGGAGCGCGCACTTCGTCCGCACTCACCATCGGGACCTTCCACGCCTTCCGTGAACGCGGGCTCCTCTATCAAATGTCCAAGTACATGTTGCGCGCAAACCCACGCCAACTGGATGGCAGGATTGCCGTGTCAAACTCAGCCCTTAAGTACGTAAACAGGTTTCATCCGGGCGATTACGAGATCATCCCGAACGGCATTGAGTTCGACCGCTTCGCAAACCCGGTGTCACCGATAGAAGAGTTCGACGACGGCCGGATTAACCTTTTATTCGTAGGACGCATGGAGAAGCGCAAGGGGTTGCGATATCTGCTGAGCGCGTACGCCGACCTCAAGTGGGACTACCCGGAGTTGAGACTGATCGTCGTCGGGCCCGGCGAACCAGACGATGAATCTCAGCGCGTGATGGGCGAGCGCAACCTGACGGACGTGGTATTCACAGGCCGCGTTTCTAACGAGGCGCTCCCGGCGTACTACCAAGCGGCAGATATCTTCTGCAGCCCAGCGACCGGCGGGGAGAGTTTCGGGATGGTGCTGCTTGAGGCGATGGCGGCCGGAGTTCCGACCGTCGCCACGGACATAAGCGGCTATCGTGAGGTGGTTACTCACGGCATGGACGGACTCCTGTCCACCCCAAGCGATCCGATAGCTTTCGCCAGTGCGATCCGCACCTTGATCGAAGACCCGAATCTCCGTACACAGATGGGCGCCGCCGGCCAGATCAAGGCACATGGGTACCGATGGTCTGAAGTAGCGACCAGGGTGCTCGGTTTCTATAAACAGACAGCCGCCAGGCTCGAACTTTCCGGTATCGTCTAGATACAAGAAATAACCGGGGTCCAAGATAGCCTGTACACCCCTCAATTTTTAAGGAAAGGCCTCAACAACGCGTGCCCAGCCTCCAGACCGCCCGTTACGCGCTCCGCGGAAAGATCGCCAGATGGTTTGAGGAACCGGCTTCGGCCGCCCTGGACAAGCTGGGATTCACGCCGAACCTAGCGACGCTGACAGGTACCGCTATTTCGGTTGGAGCCGGCGCGGCGGCAGCCGACGGAAGATTTGTACTGGCGGGAGTGCTTGTATTAGTGGGCGCCACCTTTGACATGCTGGACGGTGGGATCGCCCGCCGGACGGGGCAGGTGTCAGACAGAGGCGCGCTGTTGGACTCCGTGATGGACCGTGTGTCTGAAGGTGCGCTGTTACTTGGCCTGCTGATCTTCTATACGCGCAGCGCTACCTTTGATCAGACGCTGATCATCCTCGCCTTTATCGCCTTTTCGGGGTCGATGATGGTGAGCTACGTGCGTGCTCGTGCTGAAGGTCTCGGCATGAAAGGCACGGCGGGGTTCGCCACCAGGCCGGAGCGTGTTGTGCTGATCACCGTAACCCTGTTGATCAGCCAACCAGACTGGGGATTGTGGATCCTGGCTGTAGCAACCCCGCTCAGCGCGCTGTACCGTTTCTGGGCAGAGTGGCGCAGCACCGATGAAGCCCCGGGTGAATCCAAATAGCCCGGACCAGTCATTCGATACCGAACCAATGTCATCCATTCCGACGTATCACGTTTTGCACATGAGTAGATTGACAAATAAAACACCGGACGAGAGTCAGCGTGACCGGCCTCGGACGGGGCGGCCGATTGCTCGATGGACATCGCTGGTGGCCGCGATCGTTGCGTTTACCGTCATCGCCCTTCTCTCAAGGTCCAACGACATCGCCCACGCCCAGTCGTCGGCCGTCGAGATCCTGAACTACTCCGCAGTGAGCAAGCTACCGGACGGTATCGAGTTCACGGCGAGCGTCACCGGTGACGTAGAAGAGATCACGGTCCGTTTTTCTATCCTGGGCCGTCGTGCCACTCAGTACGACTATTTGGATTTTGGCGAACCCGGCACTTTCACGACGAGCGCGCCCGCAATCGGGACGCTGTTCTACCGGACCGACACGCTCGCCCGTTATCTGCCGCCCGGCGTGACTATGGAGTACCGGATCGAGGTATTGGATTCCAGCGGAAATTCCCACGAGTCCGAGCCGACCCAGATAGTCCTGACAGATTCCCGATTTGACTGGGAGACGGTGACAGAAGGCGGCATTACGGTGTACTTCCACGGCCCGGTCATCACCCGTGCAAACTCTTTACTGGACGCATCACTCCAGACGATTCAGAACATGGCTCCGATACTTGGTATTCCAACAGAAGGAGCACCAATCAACGTGACGATGTACAACAACATCGCAGAAATGACGGACGCCACGGCCGCACGTAGCGGAGCTATCTCACGCGAGTTAATCACCGAGGGACAGGCTTTCTCTCCGGAAAACACCGTCCTTGTTCAGGGAGGCAGCTCACGCGCCACCGGAACAATGTCGCACGAGTTGACGCACGTCCTGCTGAGCAGGGCCGTATCGGGCGCTCGCGGGGCTATACCGGCATGGCTCAACGAGGGTCTCGCTGAGTACGGGAATATCGACCCAGGAGTCGCTTACGACCGTTACTTGGAATGGGGCATCGACACGAACAAGATTGCTCCACTGACATCGCTAGGCACCTTCCCAGGCGACCCTGATCTCGTGATCGTCAGTTACGGACAGGGGCGAGCCGTCGCCAGATTCATGGTCGAAGAGTTTGGGACAGGAATGATGGCCGCGTTGCTCGAAGAGTTCGATTCCAGCAGGCGGCTCGACGAAGCGATGTTGTTGGTATACGGAGTGGACCGCCGCGGCATGGACGAACTGTGGCGAGAATCCGTCGGAGCGTTCCCACTTGTCGACGAGGTGATAGTCATAGCGCCGACAGCCCGCCCGCTCCCGACCTTTGTTCCGTACACACTAGACAACTTGGGGGCGGCCCCGACATCGACTCCCAAGCCGGCCGAAACGCCGTCGCCAGAAGCATCGGCGCAATCGGAATCGACTGTGGCGCCGGGCGAGGAAGGCGAATCCAGCGGAGGGTGTTTCGCAAACCCCGGCGGCCCTATCGATGGCGGCATGGCACTGATTATCCTGGCCGTTGGTTCTGCGGCGGTGTTCCGCACCGTAAGGGAAAAACAGGGAACGTAAAAGTGGGCCTTGTTCGTTTCCTGAAGCGGTGATTACGCGTCCGGCCCCCAGACAATGGTTCTTGCTCGAAATCTCGGCAAATGTAACCGGGCCGTTACGCCTGCGTAACATTTCCGAAACATAACGACCATAACGTCACGCTCCATCGTACGTGTGCCTCAACCGGTGCGCGACTGTTAACGATCGCAGGAGGTAACGTCCCTTATGGACTCCGGCAATATTGCATGGATGCTGATGGCATCCGCCCTGGTGTTATTCATGACACCGGGACTCGCGTTCTTCTACGGCGGACTCGTCCGCGGGAAGAATGCTATCAACATGATCATGTACAGCTTCACGGCGATGGGTGTCGTCAGCGTTGTATGGCTGCTCTGGGGATACTCCCTCGCCTTTGGAGGCGATGGCGCATTCATAGGCAACTTTGACTACCTGGGATTCCAAAATGTCGACCCGGATGTTGGGCCCGACGGCGGCTACAACTCCATGACGATCGCTATCTTCCAGATGATGTTCGCCATCATCACTCCGGCGTTGATCACCGGTGCGATCGCTGAACGATTCAAGTTCAAGACCTATCTAATCTTCCTGGTAATCTGGAGCACGGTTGTCTACGCGCCAATAGCCCACTGGGTGTGGGGTGACGGCGGCTGGATCCTTGAGATGGGCGCTGCCGACTTTGCTGGCGGAACGGTCGTCCACATCAACGCCGGTGTGGCAGCTGTAGCGGCAGCATTTTTGCTCGGCAAGCGACGTGGGGTTGATCGTGGCGTAGAGCCGCACAACGTTCCCTTCGTAATCCTCGGCGCCGGCATTCTGTGGTTTGGCTGGTTCGGCTTCAACGCCGGTAGCGGCCTTGCTGCGGACGGTGTCGCCGTTAACGCATTCCTCGTGACCAACGTTGCGGCGGGCGTCGCAGCAGTGACCTGGATGATCCTGTCCTATCTCCAGACCGGCAAGATGAGCGCAGTTGGCGCCGCCACCGGCGCAGTAGCCGGACTTGTGGCGATCACGCCGGCCGCAGGGTCTGTCGGCCCCATGGGTGGGCTCGCAGTCGGCTTCGGCGCCGGCATACTGACCTACATCGCTGTCCTGTACCGGCACAAGTTCGGGTTCGACGACGCCCTTGAGGTGTTCGCAGTCC
>JAPYSM010000205.1 GCA_029936485.1 Dehalococcoidia bacterium | reverse complement strand
TTGTTGATGATGGGGCGCACCAAGACGATGGACCGGCTGTTTCGCGCCGCAGACGGCCACTCGCGCAGTATCTCGGCCACAGCAGCGATCGCGTTTGTGGATGCCGCACTGGCATCGCTTGATAAGCGAGAGCGAGAGGTTATGGTCCTCAGGCTCGGCGTCTCAGATGGCCGTGCAGCCACGCCGGACCAGGTTGCGGAGGCGCTCGGAATGGATGAAGACCTGGTCCGGACACTTGAGTCAGACGCATGGATCCGTATCCAATCCCCGCGCTCCTATGAGTCGATAATCGGCACCGGCACATAGGAACCCGGACAGATCCGATAGTCAACGGCCGGCCAACTTCAGAATCCACAGCACTTCAGGACCTCAAGATGAAAATCACCGAGATCAAAACCTTCAAGATGCAGGGCGGTGGACGGAACTGGTTGTTCGTGAAGGTGATGACGGACGAAGGCGTTCATGGCTGGGGTGAGGCCACACTTGAGCGACATGAGCGGGCGGTGGAAGATTCAGTCCACGTCCTGGAAAAGGCACTCGTCGGGAGAGACCCGACAGAGATCGAGCGCAACTGGCAGATCATGTACCGCCACTTTTTCTGGCGCGCCGGTGTAATCCTCGGTTCTGCGATCAGTGGCATAGACCAGGCGCTCTGGGACCTGACTGGCAAGGTGTACAACCAACCTGTATACAAATTACTGGGAGGTCAGGTGCGTGAACGCGTGCGCGCGTACGGCCACTGGGAAGATCTCAGGCCGGATCCGGCGTCGCAGGACCCGACGGCCGGTTTTACGGCGTACAAGTGCGCTGGATGGCAGGTGGGTGAAAGCTCATTCCGTGAGAAGGACGTTGTGGAGGCTCTCCGGGAGAAGATCAGGGTCATGCGGGAGAGGCTTGGGCCGGAGGGCGAGATCATGATCGATAACCACGGCCGCTCTCGGCCAACGATCGCCATCAAGCAGATCGAGGCCGTTCAGGAGTTCGACGTGCTTTTCTTTGAAGAGCCAACAGCTCCGGACAACCTGGACACACTGCAAACACTTAGAAACGCCAACCTCCGGACCGACCTCGCCACCGGTGAGCGATTGTTCTTCAGGTGGGGCTTCAAGGAATTGATCAACCGGCGGCTTGTCGATGTTGTTCAGCCGGACATCTGCCACGCCGGCGGGATCTCGGAGCTGCGCCGTATCGCAGCGATGGCGGAGACCGAATACATCAAGTTCGCCCCGCACGATCCCGCTGGCCCTTTGTCCGTTGCTGCATCGCTCCACGTCTGCGCCGCCGCTCCGAACTTCCTTATTCTTGAAACCGCTCGGGACATGCCGTGGCACGATCTCGTTCAGAAAACGCCGCTTCTCATCAAAGATGGTTACTTTGAACTTCCAACGGCGCCGGGCCTGGGGGTCGACCTGGACGAAGATGTGATCGCAAGCAGGCCATACCCGGATGACGACTATCAAGGCGGGTCATGGGATGCTCTAGATGGCGGCGTGGCGGACGTCTAGGCCCGGTCGAAATTCCGGCATTCGGGTGATGTCGTTCTAGAGAACGCCACACTCAACAGATCAGAACGCTCCTCCTCAGCTACGACCACCTTCGCGCAGTATGTCGCCGAGGGCCTCTGTGTGCGTGGCATCGTTGATCGAGATCGGGAACCAGCCCAGATTGTTAAATCGAAAACGGGATATCGATGTATTGTTAAGGGGGAACCGGCCGACTAGCCCGTCGTTAAATCCCATGATGTAGTGGAACAATGCCTGAAGGGCCAGTCCGTGGCTGACGATTGCGACCCGTTGCCTCCCCGGGCGTCCTACAAAATCATCGTTGAACAACAACTCGTCCTCCAGCCAGTTTGAGAACCGCCGCTCCACCTCCCTGTGTGACTCGCCATCGCCTGGCTTGAACCACTTGCCGCTCTCTGCCATGAGCAGCTTCACCTCAGGAGTGTGGACCTCGGTGACGGGCCGCCCGCGCCATTCAGGTACCTGGCGCTCGATGATGTCGCCGGATTGTTCAAACGCTGTTTCGCCGATCCCCATACCCTGCAGCATGCCCTGTGTGGTCTGGACGGTGCGAACCATGCTCGACGAATAGATTCGGTCAAACGTCCGGCCCTCGGCAGCGAGCCGTTCTCCAACAGCGAAAGCTTGCTTGTGACCGCGGTCGGTTAGCGGAGCGTCAAAATTCAAACCTGCGGCGAGACCTGGAGCAACGTTTGACTCTGATTCTCCGTGTCGGATAAAGAAGAAATCGGCCATGAAATCAGGATGGGTCAAGAGTCCTCCGGTCTGAAAGGGTGCGATTACCGGCGATACCAGGACGTGGAAACGGGAGCCATCGTACAGTCGTCCCGAATCGAGCACCACCAACTGTTAAACCAGATTCGTTGGGAATGACGGGCTGGTTCGCTGTCATGGGTGACTGGGCGTGTCTAGCCCGAAGGCGACCGCCTACGAGCCGCGCTAGCGAAGTTCCGTCCGAATCTACAATCGTCAAGAAGGGTGGTGTTCGCGCCTGGAGTGCCATTTGCCGAGACGGGATCAGTTGGGGGCACTGCGGCCACCACCATAGTTCCGTTGTGCGTACCGCCCGACTTGTTAGCGCGTTGCATGAACTCTTCGGCGGCTGCCTGTGGTGGAAGCGCTTCCATCACCGACATTCACTCTGATTGTTGATCGTCAAAAATATTCACATGTAGGCTGTGGTCATGTCATCACAACAATCCATCGACCCGGCCCGAATCTCCGAGACCGCCAAACGGCTGCTGGAGGAGTTTCACCTGCCTGGACTCTCGGTAGGCGTCGTATCCGGCGATGACCTTGTGTACGCAGAAGGATTCGGCTGGGCGGACATCGAGTCCCGCAGAGACCAAGACCCGAACCTGCATCAGCGCATCGGCTCGATCACCAAGACGATGGTTTGTCTCTGCACGATGGCGCTCGTCGATGAAGGGAAGTTGTCGCCGGACGACCGGGTCGTCGATCTGCTGCCGGACCTGCAGCTAAACGGCCACGGCGATAACCTCAAGCTCTGGCATCTGCTCACGCATACCGGTGGTATCGGAGAAGCGCCCACCGAGACCGATATCGCCGACCCCCTGAGCGTTCTGTGGGCTGACG
>JAPYSM010000030.1 GCA_029936485.1 Dehalococcoidia bacterium | reverse complement strand
ATGTCGATCACCGTCTCCTCGAAATGTCGAATCGTCCACATGCGCCGGAGCATCAACATCAAGAGCTCTTTATCGATGGCCAAGGGCTGCCTCCTCAGGCGTTTTGAAAGGGTGTACTTATTTTGAGGATATCGGGAACTATCATGAAGTCTGGTCTGTAAAGGTCAAAATCCAGAGCCAGATATCCCCGCGAGGCAGCGTGATTATATCCCTGCACAGAAATCTGTTTCTGTGCACGCCCCAGGGCTGACTTCAAATGGCCATCACAATTGCAATACCCCAGATCGACAAATGTGCCACGGCGGCGACAGCGTAACGCCAGATGAACGCACTTTTCACTGTTTTATGACGCAAACCATGCATCGCCCAGACTCCACCGAAAAATCCTCCCAGGAGGGCAGACAGGTACAACGTACGTTCCCGAATACGGCGTCGCCCAAGCCTGGCGTGACGTTTATCCCACCAAACGAGTGCGGCGGACCAGATATTGACCACGCTCAAGTACCCGGCGACGACCCCGAAAACGGTCAAGTCATTCATGCAAAAACTGGCCCTTTCCAGGCCCGGTCGATCATCGAAATAATCGGGCGGTATTTTCGATACGTCTCCACGTTTGTGTTACGATTGGAACGTCGCGTACCGTCGATACATTTAGGGACAAGCGCGCGCGAGGCTTCGCCCGTTGGGCAGGCTACTCGGCGATGCGGCGCTAATCCGAAAATCGACACCCTGCTAACCCCGTCCTCATCAGAAACGTCACGCGTTCATTTTCGCCCCGGGCAAATGACGAACGCCCTCAACGATCGCTAAGGAGACTCGATGGCACAGGCCCCGGTCAACCCGGAGAGCTATGACGCCTCCGATATCACCGTCCTCGAAGGTCTAGAGGCTGTAAGGCTTCGCCCCGGAATGTACATCGGCAGCACCGGCCCGTCAGGCCTGCAACACCTCATCTGGGAGATCGTAGACAACGCCGTAGACGAAGCGATGGCAGGTTTCTGCGATCAAGTAGACATCACCATCCACGGCGACGGTTCAGTGACCGTGATAGATAACGGTCGCGGTATTCCCGTCGACAAGCACGAAACCACCGGCAAAACCGGTGTCGAAACCGTCATGACCACCCTCCACGCGGGTGGCAAATTTGGTGGCAAGTCATACCAGGTTTCCGGCGGCCTCCACGGTGTTGGCGCGTCTGTCGTGAATGCCCTTTCGAAGACCACCATCGTAGAAGTGCGTCGAGGCAACAGGGTGCACCGACAGGAATATTCACTCGGTGGCGCCGTGACCGAACTGGTTTCACGCCCCCAAGTCGACATCGACTCGAAGGGCACCGGAACAACCGTCACGTGGATGCCGGACATGGGCACGTTTGAAGAGCTCACGTACGACTTTGAGTCGATCTCGAACCGGTTCCGAGAGATGGCCTACCTTAATCAGGGGCTCGGCATCCGCTTTCGCTCGGATTTCCATGACGAACTCTGGCCGCACAATGAGGTGTCGTACCTGTTTGACGGCGGAGTAGAAAGCTTCGTGCGGACGATGAATCGCAAACGAGGCGCCATACATGACAACATCGTTTACACACGGGAGACCGTGGATAACGCACAAGTAGAAGTGGCGTTCCAGTACAACGAATCTTTCGTCGAAAACTGCCTGTCATTTGCCAACTGCATCAACACGAACGATGGCGGCAGCCACGTCACCGGCTTCCGTTCTGCACTCACACGCGTCTTGAACGATTACGGCCGCAAGAGCAAATTGCTGAAAGATGACTCGCCAAACCTTTCCGGGGAAGATGTCCGTGAAGGCATGCTGAGCGTTATCAGCGTAAAGCTGACAGATCCGCAGTTTGAGGGCCAGACAAAGGGTCGTCTCGGGAATCCTGAGATCAAGGGAGCCGTCGAGACCGTCGTCGGCAAACGCCTTTCGGAATTCCTAGAAGACAATCCGGTCGATGCCCAAAAGATCCTTGAAAAGGCGACCACAGCCGCCCGCGCTCGCGCGGCGGCCAAAAAAGCGCGCGACCTCGTCCTGCGCAAGAACGCCATGGACGGGGGATCTCTCCCGGGAGTGCTCGCTGACTGCTCAGAAAAAGACCCGTCAATAAGCGAGTTGTACATCGTAGAGGGGCCGTCTGCCGGCGGATCTGCAAAGCAGGGTCGGGACCGTAGATTCCAGGCTGTCCTGCCATTGAGGGGCAAGATCCTCAACGTGGAGAAGGCCCGCTTCGAGCGGATGATCGCGAGCGACACGATTCGTGCGCTCGTCACGGCGCTCGGCTGCAACATCGGCGAGGACTACGACCAGTCCAAGCTCCGATACCACCGTGTGGTCATCATGACCGACGCCGACGTTGACGGGGCGCACATCCGCACCTTGTTGCTGACGTTCTTTTTCCGCAACCTGCCGGAGCTCATCGGAAGCGGCTACCTGTACATTGCACAGGCCCCCCTCTACAAAGCCTCCCGTGGCCGATCGGCGTCCTGGCTGTTCTCGGATGAGGAGCTGGACCGCTGGCTGGCGTCACGGGTGTATTCAAAGCTGTCCGTCACATCCCAGACTGATGATTCAGTTGCGTTCAAAGGCGGACCCCTCGGCGGTATCATGTCGCCGGTACGTGATTTTGCAGACGCGGTCGCCGCACTGCGCACCCTTGGATTATCAGAAGCCGTAACCCTTCAATTGCTCACCGATCCCGAATTGCAGAATCTGGACTTCCGGCCTCCGGTCCCCGAGCTGCCAGAGCCGGTACAGCCGACGATGTTCAGTGATGAACAATCGCCAAATGGATTCGATCTGGAATCTGAAAGTACAGACGACATTGAGAGAACGAGCGAACCCCTACCGCCGCCGCCGCCGGACATTACGTTCGACGTCGATGGCTTCACGCTCACGCGGGCGATCTACGAGCACCCGACTCTGAACTCCGCACGCCGGCTGTTCCCGAGAGTGCAGAAGGTTGTCGAAAACTCCCCGTACGGCATCTCCCGTGAAGAGGACGAAATCGCAAGAGACATTCCATGGAACGATCTTGTGACTACGCTCGAGGACAATGCAGATCGGGGCAACGTGGCGATCCAGCGCTACAAGGGTTTGGGCGAGATGAACGCCGATCAGCTGTGGGAGACCACGATGGATCCCGGCGAGCGCTTGATGCTGCGGGTAACGGCCGACGACGCTATACGGGCCGACGAACTCTTCACGACGCTGATGGGTGACGAGGTGGAGCCCCGCAGGGATTTCATCAGGACCCACGCGCTTGAGGTAAAGAACCTAGACGTTTAGCCGACCGGCTTACGTTCCGTTGGTAACAGCCCCTCGAATTGGGGCTGTTACCGCCACTACAAAGTGTCCGATATCGCGACGTTGCCATCCGGGTCCGCTTCCAGCATCGCCCTGAACAGGATGCCGCGCCTACGGACCTCGTGGCTTCCACCCTGGTGCCGGTCTAGGACACACAGCACCGCTACAACTTCGCACCCGAACTCCTGTATAGCATCCAAGGCGTTTATCAGGCTTCCCCCGGTAGAAACCGTATCATCAAAAATTACTACTTTCGTTCCCGCCTTGATCGCCCCTTCCACCTGCTTGCGGGCGCCGTGCCCCTTCACGGCGTCTCGGACAAAGAATCCGTCCATCGGTGTACCGGCCTGACGGCTTCGCAGAGCCAAGGCTCCGGCGATCGGCACAGCCGCCACTGTTGGACCGCCTACACCGGCCGCGCCGGCCTCTACAGCCATCGCGAGAAACGCTTCTGACACTAGGTCAGCCCCTTCAGGGTCCAGCGTTAGCACGCGACCGTCAAAGTAGTAACTGCTCTTGGCGCCAGAGGTCAGCGTGAAATCCCCGAACCTGAGGGCATCAAGTTCTTGAGCTCGGTCTAGGGTCCTTGCGGCAAGCGCCTTGAGATCAGCCAACGATCGATTCTCCTTATGATCCCGTTTCCACAGAATCCTTATTGATACAAACCGTTTTCTTCGATATAGGCGACCACGGAGTTATTCACAAACCCATCAATCGACAGACCTTCAGATCCTCGCGCCCGGATCTCGGTTGAGCTGACAGGCAGCATCGGTCCAGATACGAACTGAGCGTTGCGTCCAGGGTGGTCGACGGGCAATCCCTCTGGCAACCCGCTCCCGGGCCTGCCGACACATACAGGCGTGCACATGCTGACGAGCCGCTCGGGATCCCGCCAGCGCGGGAGTTCTTCAAGCGCATCGGCTCCCAAAATCAAGAACAGCTCAGATGCGTGCCCAAACACCTCCCGGAGGTCCGAGATCGTATCAACGCTGTAAGACGGTCGCCCTCTATCGGCGTCCACCGTGGATAGCTCAAACCCTTCGCGATCCTGTATGGCAAGCTCCACCATGGCGATACGGTGACCGATTGAACTCACGCTCGACCCGGTGCCTGACTCCTTCATCCACGGGCGATCAGCTGGAACAAAAAGTACGCTTGTTAGCTCAAGGACATTGAACGCAGCCGTCGCAATACCGATGTGCCCGTTGTGGACAGGATCAAACGTGCCCCCGAGAACGCCGATCCGGCTGCTTATCCGGCTTGCTCGGGAACTGTTCGCGCCCGTTAATTCCATTCGAGCTCGGTCTCACCGACGAAAACGGTGTCTCCCGATTTCACTCCTAGTTCTTCAAGAGCCTTAACAACGCCTAACCTACCGAGCAAGCTGTGGAGTTGGATCTGAACCTCATACACGTTGAGATCGCTTGCATTGGCCACACGGACTGCCCTGTCATGCAAAATCCGAAACCCCGAGCCTTGTAACTCCGCAAGAGGGCGGGAAGTTCTCGCGCCAGGTCGAAGCACCCGGATCTGACTCTCATCGCCGCCTATCGCTTCCAGAGCCTCTTGATCGGCCCGAATCTTGGCGAGGCGCCTGAATAGAGCATCAGAAAGGTTTTCAATCCCGGCATACGTTGCAGCCGACACACAGAACACCTCACCAGTCGAAACATTCTTAGCAAGATCTCCCTGGAGGTTTTCAAAGTTCTCCGATACCTCTGGCAGATCCGATTTGTTGATCACCGCGATCTGCGGCGTTTCAGCGAGCTTCTCATCAAACGCCAGCAGTTCAGCGTTGATTAGCTTCATTCGAGCTTCGACATCGTCGGCCGTTCCATCTACAAGGTGGACCAACAGGCGAGTACGTTCCACGTGCCTTAGGAAATCATGTCCCAGACCGATACCTTCGGCAGCACCCTCAATCAGTCCTGGAATTTCAACAAGGACAACCGAGTCCAGTCGTCGGGACAACACCCCAAGAGAAGGCTCTAGTGTAGTAAAGGGATACGCAGCTACCTTGGGGTGCGCCCCTGTTAGCGCCGTTAATAAACTGGACTTTCCGGCGTTGGGCATTCCGATAATCCCAACATCCGCCAGCAGTTTCAACTCCAGTCGTAACTCCCTGCCAACTCCGCTTTGCCCACCCTCGGCCAACATCGGCTCCTGGTTCCGAGAAGTCACATACTTGACGTTACCGTGACCGCCCCTCCCTCCTTTCGCCACAACCACGGTGTCTCCGTCGCTAGAGAGGTCAGCCATGAGTTCTTCTGCCTTTTCCGGATCTGAAGAAACCTCCCACACCTCTGTGCCAACAGGAAGAGTGATAACGAGATCATTGGATGTGGCCCCGTGTCTCTTCTTACTTGAACCATCCCCCCCAGCGACGGCCTCAAACTTCTGTCTATACTGAAATTTCTTAAGAGTATTCAGTGTTCTATCTGCGATTAGGAAAATATCGCCGCCGTCCCCCCCATCTCCACCGTCCGGTCCCCCGTTCGGCGCGAACTTTTCTCGGCGGAAAGAAACAACGCCGTTTCCTCCATCCCCAGAACGGATATGAATACGTGTGGAATCAATCAATTAACAGATACCGAGAAATAAATGGGGTCTAGCACATTTATCATCTTAATAAGTCGGTGAATACTCGGGAAAATAGCTTTGGACAGGAGTGGATTGTTTCCTAATGTCTGAGGAGGTTATGTGAAGATGGGGGGGAGAGAGAAGGTAGTGTGGTTTGACCATAGCCTAAAGCTATTAGCCGGGGGAGTGATTCTCAACAAGAGGATACTGTTATCCACAGTTATTAGCAGACTTATCAACAGGCGAACGTTTATTAGATGAATTGCTTGTAAACGCTAGAGTGTGATGGGAAACCGTAATCCGAGGCTAGAGAAGGGTCCTCTCTTTAGGGAGGCTTGGTTAGCGGGGCTGACTGGCCAACCGTTGGCGTATTGTCGCGACCACGCTTCTCAGTTCGGGGTCCGTCTCGATGAGCTGTTCCATCTTCTTCTGCGCGTAGAGAACTGTTGAATGGTCTCTACCGCCCAGTGCGAGTCCCACCTGTGGTGAGCTCAAGGAACTGGTCTCACGGAGCAAGTACATGGCGACGTGACGTGCCAGGGAGACCTCTTTGGTTCTTCTTGGGCCCTTGATCATCTCCGGCTCCATCCCAAATTGTTCTGAGACGGCTTTGATGACGGCGGACGGGGTCATCGGGATTTCTTGTCGTGTTGACAGCAGATCTCCGAGCGCCTTGCGCGCGATGTCTTCCGTCACGGGCGAGTTGGTCATGTGGGCGTAAGCGACGATACGGTTCAGCGCGCCTTCAAGTTCTCGGACGTTAGAAAACGGCCGGGAAGCGACAATATCGAGCACACCTTCTGGAAGTTGAGTCTGCAGGCTCTTTGACTTCTCACGCAAAATTGCTGTCCGTGTTTCGTAGTCAGGGGGCTGGATGTCTACGACCAGTCCGCCCTCAAGGCGCGATTGGATGCGTTCTTCAAGGAGTGATTGCCGTGCCGGTTCGTCGCCGGTGACGATCAATTGTTTGGACCCCATGTGCAGCTCGTTGAATGTGTGGAAGAAGCCTTCCTGTGTCTGTGACTTGCCGGCTATGAACTGGATGTCGTCGATTAACAGCGCGTCTGCGCCTCTGTAAAAGGCCCTGAACTGTTCTGTCGTTCCATCCTGGATGGAACGGATGTAGTCGTTCGTAAAGCGTTCGCTGCTTACATATATGAGATGCATCCCGCGGGATTTCAGCTCATTCCCGATCGCTTGCAAAAGGTGAGTCTTGCCGAGACCTACACCCGCGTATAGATACAAGGGGTTATAGACGCGGCCGGGTTGCGCTGCGGCGCGGGTAGCTGCGGCGTGCGCTAGTTCGTTCGATGGGCCGACGACGAATTCGTCAAACGTAAAGCGAGGGTTAAGGGGTAGCGAACCGAATTGAGAATCGCGCTCATCGGCAGATCGGCTGTTGGTGTTAGAGCGCTGAGCAGACCGTTCACGCTGCTTGTCGTGAAGCGAGTCGGGCGCCGATCCGTCCGTGTCAGCGATAACCTCAAACCGCACCGCTACTGGCTGTCCTGCGATACGCTCGATAGCCCGAGAGATGGTTGCGGCAAGGCGTTCTTCTAGCCATGTTGCGGCGAACGCGCTTTCGGTGCCGATAACAAGACAATCATCGTCAAAACGCAACGCCTGCGTGCCTTTGAGTAAAGTCTCGAAATTCGCCCTGGGCACTTCAAGTTGAAGACGTCCCAGAGTGGCGGTCCAGAGTTGAGATGGCGCTTGAGTGGTCAGAATGGCGTCCTCTGGCGGGTTCAGAGAGATGGGTGCCTGATGGGTAGGTCCAGGGGTGAACCTGGGCCAGAAAAATGCTCTCGGTGTCGGTCTACCCTGCACCTACTTACCACCCCGAAGCGGCTGTGACGTTACCATGTACCCCGGGAAACACAACCCCCGTCGAGGCTTATTTAACCCTCAACTTTCTGGGAAATTATTTGTTGTTAATCTTGATCTTAATACGCTCACTACAGGTTGGGAAATGATCCGGAACCGTGTACTAGCCCGGATGAGTGCAGCGCGTCAACTGACAGGGCGATTCGATTTTGATGACCCCGGTCAAAATCGGGAGGGTTGGGGTCAAACGCGATGACCCGGATTATCTTTTTCGGCACGCCGGAACCGGCAGCGAAAGCGCTGCGCGCGCTGGTCAAAGATGGGCATGAGGTGGGCGCGGTGTTTACGCGACCGGACCGGATTTCCGGCCGATCACGTAAACCGCGCCCGACCTCGGTAAATGAGGCCGCGGTGGAATTAGGTCTTCCGGTCCACACGCCGTCGGGCCTGCACGGCGACGACGTCCGGAATCAGTTGACTGCGACCCCGGCAGATATTTATGTCGTGCTCGCTTATGGACGGATCTTACCGACGGCGATACTGGCGCTGCCCGCACTTGGTGTCCTCAATGTTCATCCATCACTCTTGCCCCTGTATCGCGGCCCAAGCCCGGTTGTTACGGCTATCCGAGATGGGGCTTCCGAAACCGGTGTTTCGGTGATGCTCCTTGACGAGGGCATGGATACAGGCCCCGTAATTGGCCAGTCTGCCGCGGTGCCGATCACAGAGTCGGACACGGCGGAGTCCCTTACTGAGCAGCTTTTCACGATGGGCGTAGACCTGCTTGTGAAGACCATTCCCGCTTGGGAGCGTGGTGATATCGAGGGCGTTTCTCAAGACGACGCACTCGCTACGGTTACAAGTCTCATCGAAAAGTCCGATGGTGAGCTTGATTTCGGAAAACCTGCGTTGAACATAGCGCGGGCGATACGTGCGTATCATCCGTGGCCCGGCACCTTCACCCGCTGGAACGGGAAATTGTTGAAAATCCTTGAAGCATCGGTATTTGGAATGGGTGCGAACTTTCGTCCTGGTGTTGTATCGATAGACGGCGGCCGGCTGATAATCGGGACGGGTCACGGTAGCCTCGATGTAAAGCGTGTTCAGCTAGAGGGGCGCGGCGTCGTATTTGCGGAGGAGTTTCTCCGGGGGTACCCGGCTATCGAAGGCGCCAGCCTGCCGGACCCGGACTAAGCAAATACGAAATGCGTTCAACGATCACGACCGGTAACCACCTGGAAAATGTGCTGGGCACGGTGACGCTAGCTATCGTGGGGGATCGACTGATTTCGTCTGGCCTCATCCCTTCTCAGCGCGGTGGCGCCACCTCAGAAGTCCGACAGGTGTATCAGGCGGCCGCCGATGTAATGCACAGAGCCAGATCGTCCCTCGCAGATGTCGTACGGGTACGTGCATGGTTCACCGACGGTGATGCGAAAGAAGCGCTACGCGCCACCCACCCGGTTATATTTGATGACCCCGGACCTGCGCTTAGTGTGATCGGTGTGCCAAGCCTTCCGAATGGCGTGAAGGTGATGTTGGAGCTGGAAGCTGTGATCGGATCCGGGGGCGGAATGCAACGATACATGCCCCAAGAAGGTCAGGGGTGGTCCCATGCCGTACGGACCGGGGACGAGATCTGGGTCTCTGGCCTGACCTCAATGGATGTCGAAGGCTCAAACGGAATAGCGGGTGGCTATGCCACCACCGTCACGGGTGTGATGGACGCGGTGTCCGGCGCTCTGATTGGCGTGGGAGCTGAGCCGTCCGACGTGCTGGCGACTCGCCACTTCATGGCTCGCGATGTTTACGGATGGGCGCTTCCGCAAACAAAGCTGGACTTCATGGCACGTAGCACTCCGACTTCAGCTGGTATCACGGTGGACTGCTCCAGCGACCTAAACGCGCCATTTATGTTCGAGTGTGAAGCTGTGATCGGTGCGTCCGGGATGGTCACTCGAGTCTCGTCTGGTCGCACGTATGAGATGGAACATAACTACTGCCGCGCTGTCCGAGCAGGCATTGTTCTCCACGTGGCCGGAACCACGGCCACAGTGCCGGGCGAGATCGTGCAGAGTCCGTACGAAGTTACGGGGCAGGTCGAACATATAATTGGGACGATTCGATGGGCCATTGAAAAACAAGGCCTCGTTTGGAGTGATCTTGTTCGCACACGCACCTATGTCGTGGGTGGCGCAGACAAGCTGATTGAGGCTCAGACAATACTAAGAAAACTGATTGGGCAAATGGACACCGCCGCGGCGGTTGTAGGGGTGCCGGTACTTGGTAGGCCTGAGGTGGTCGTAGAGATCGAGGCGACCGCGATTATTGCCTCCGATCACGCGTAATTAATTTAGCGGGTTAAAATCGCACCATGTGCGGTAGGTTCATACTGATCGACGTGACCGAACTCGGGTTGCGTTTTCGTGTTCACGTGACCGGCGAGACGACTCCTGTGCCACGATTCAATATTGCCCCTACACAGTCGATTCGGACGATCACGAACGAATACGGTACGCGGCGCGCTGAGGACATGCGTTGGGGCCTGATCCCCGCGTGGGCGAAATCCGCCAATCAGATCCGGTCTTCCTTTAACGCTCGCGATGACAAAGTGGCGAACTCAGGACTATGGAAACGCCCGCTTGCCCGCACGCGTTGTCTTATTCCGGCCAGTGGTTTCTACGAGTGGACTGGACAAAAGGGCGACCGTAAGCCGCAACTCATCCGGCTTAAGGGTGGCGGTCTAATGGGGTTCGCGGGGCTGTTCGACACCTGGCAAAACAAGGAAACCGGCGAGACCGTCCGATCCTGCGCCATCATCACCACCGGCGCGAACTCCTTGATGGAGCCGATTCACGACCGAATGCCGGTCATCCTGGATGCTGAGGCCGAAACGCTCTGGCTAGATCCCGCGACCGACGATCCGAGCAGGCTCACAGCGCTTCTACGGCCATATCCGGCAGAAGAGATGGAGGCTTACCCGGTCTCAACCATCGTCAACTCGGCCCGCGGGGACAGCCCGGAAATGATTGCGGAGATGGACGCGGAAGAGCCGTTGCAAATGCGCCAATCTGGATTCTCAATAGACTGAAGTTCGGCCTCTAGCCGTGGACATCGTCATGTCATCCTGAATCGAATTCAGGATGACAATCGGTTGCGGGCGTCCCCGTTGTGCGTATAACCGGCCCCGAACCTCTTCCAACACTCAGGAAGGGTCAACGGCTTCTCCCGCCGGGAGAAGAGAGACTTCCCTCCAACGCCCCCTAAACCGTGATTGCAGTTGAGAAATCAGGAATGCCCTGCCAGCGGCCCGGGTCGGTCGCACGCATCACGGCGATCGTCTTGATGACCTCCGGGTTTGCCAACCCGTGCGGTTTCTCGCCCGTCAGCACCCGGATCACGTTCTCTACCTGACGCTGCCCTGACTGCTCGATAAAGGTCGGTGACCAGCCCGCTAGGTGCGGCGTGATCAGCAAGTTGTCCAAGCCCAGGAGCGGATCCTCTGCATCTACAGGTTCGAATTCCGTCACATCGATACCTGCCGATTCAATCTCGCCATCGCGAAGTCCGGCGTGCAAAGCAACAGGATCCACTATCGGGCCTCGTGCGCAGTTGATCAGGATGGCGGTCGATTTCATCTTCGCAAGCGAGTCGGCGTTTATTAGATGGTGCGTCTCTTCCGTTGCCGGTGTGTGGATTGTTATGAAATCCGACTGTGTGAGCAAAGTGTCCAGGTCAACCATCCGTACGCCATAAAGGTCACCCACGGTCTGCGGCACATATGGGTCGTACGCAATGATTTGCTCCGGCCCGAAACCCTTGATCCTGGTGGCAAACGCTCGCCCGATGTTCCCGAGTCCGATGATGCCCATCGTGTTCCCGGCAATCCTGCGGACCTCGCGTCGGAAATCGTTCATCTTTGCAGGGTTGTCGCTCCAGCCGCCGGCCTTCGTAAACTGACCCGTTTCCGCCAGCAACCGTGTCTGCGCAAGTAACATCGCCATCGCGTGGTCGGCCACTTCTGTCGTGTTGGCGCCCGGCGTGTTGCAGGCCAGGATCCCAAGCTCCGTCGCGGCGGCTAGGTCGATCGAATCCACCCCGACACCCATCCGGCTGACAACCTTCAACTTCGGGCACGCTTCAAGCACCTGTCGGTCGTGTAACGGCCAGATGCCGATCAGCGCGCCATCCGCGTCCTTCGTAATCTCGATCAGCTCTTCGGTAGTGTTCGCCTCGCCTTCCACTACCTCGAATCCAGCCTCGGTGAGCAGGTTGAGCGGTGCCAATGAACGGCCTGAGATAACGACCTTGAGGGCCATGTAAAGACTCCGTGGATGAAATGTGTATTGGGGGTTAATAAGTACGCTAGGTCAGCAGAGGGGCAAGTATCGTACTCCCCGTACTGATTTAGGAGCGAGTCTTGGGCGATCCTATTAACTCTTGAAATACGAGAAAAGGTTGACGGGTGCCTACGTGGATAACTAACCTTTGGTAGTGAATAGCTGAGAAGGAGCCGAATCGTTCCGGCTAATCTGCTGAGCGAGCCCTGTACGGTGTGAGGGGGCGCAGGGTCCCGGAACGAACATCTCTCCCGAGCTTCCGGCCGAAAGGCGGAGGGCGTAAATGGCCCGGCTGAGTAGACCCGGACGGCAAGTCGGCCGTTACAACGACGACGGTTTATGGTCCCGCGGTCCCTGAAAATTTCAAGTTTCTGGGTTGGTTGACGGGATATCAGACCGGTAAAGCGTCCCGTTCAATCGGGAAATGCAGGGTGGTACCGCGGTATCTCTGTCCACAGAGCCCGTCCCTCGATTGGGATGGGTTTTTTGTATTTGGAAATATTTCAGGCCACTGGGAGCCAGTAGACGAAATGACAATGACCGACCGACCAGCCGGATCTACCGATCGTTTTGCACCCGTCGACTCGCGCGTTGACTTTGTGGCGATGGAGCGGGACATGCTCAAGTGGTGGGATCAAAATGATATGAACGCGCGCTATCGCGCCAAAAATGACAACGCCGAAAAGCGGTTTTCGTTCATCGACGGTCCGATTACAGCGAACAACCCGATGGGCGTCCACCACGCATGGGGCCGTGCCTACAAAGACATGTTCCTGCGCTTTCGCAACATGCAAGGCTACCGTCAACGGTTCCAGAACGGGTTCGACGGGCAAGGGCTCTGGGTCGAAGTCGAGGTCGAGAAAGAGCTCGGCTTCACATCAAAGCACGACATCGAAGACTACGGAATAGGGCGTTTCGTTGAGGAGTGCAAAGCGCGCGTTGAGCGCTATGCGGGGATCATTTCGGAGCAATCAAAGCGGCTCGCGATGTGGATGGATTGGGACGACTCGTATCACACGATGTCGGACGAGAACAATTACACCATCTGGGGCTTCCTGAAGCGTTGCCACGAACGAGGCTGGATCTACGAAGGCCGGGACACCATGCCCTGGTGTCCGCGCTGCGGGACCGGCCTATCGCAGCATGAAATTGTGACCGAGGGTTACCAGGAGGTCACCCACAACTCCGTATACCTGAAGTTCCCTCTTCTCGACCGAGAAGGCGAGAGCCTGCTGGTTTGGACCACGACACCATGGACGCTCCCCGCAAATGTGGCCGCAGCGGTTCATCCGGAGAACACGTACGTCAAGGTCAGGAATAACGACGAAATACTGTATCTGGGTAGAGAACTACTCAAAGTATTGAACGGCGAGGTCGAGGTGTTAGAAGAGCTGCCCGGCTCCAAGTTGGCGGGGTTGCGCTACCGCGGCCCGTTCGACGAGCTTCCGGCGCAGTCCGAAGCGCGCGAGGTACACCGCGTTCTGGAGTGGACCGACGTTGGAGACGAAGAGGGTACGGGCATCGTTCACATCGCTCCCGGCGCGGGTGCGGAAGACTTCCAGCTCGGCAAAGAGCAGGAGCTGCCGGTTATTGCCCCGTTGACCGAGGACGGGGACTACATAGACGGGTTTGACTGGTTGTCGGGCCGGAACGTGTCTGAAGTGAACGACGATATCTTTAAACATCTGGAAGACACCGGCGTTATGTATAGCGTCGTTCCATACACGCACCGGTACCCGGTGTGCTGGCGCTGCAACACGGAACTTGTGTTCCGTCTCGTCGACGAGTGGTTCATCGGTATGGACGAGCTGCGCGAGCCGATGAAGGACGCGACGAGAAGTATCACCTGGGTGCCGTCGTTTGGTCGTGACCGCGAGCTGGAATGGCTCGACAACATGCATGACTGGATGATTTCCAAGAAACGCTACTGGGGACTCGCGCTGCCCATCTACAAGTGCGAAAGCTGCGGAGTGGTGGATGTGTTGGGCTCCGAAACGGAGCTACAAGAGCGCGCCGTTGAGGGCTGGGATCAGTTCGAAGGCCATTCGCCGCATCGGCCGTGGATCGACGCCGTCAAGATTGCATGCTCTGGCTGTGGCGAGACGGTCTCGCGCATCCCGGACGTTGGCAACCCGTGGCTTGATGCCGGAATCGTGTCGTTTTCGACGCTCAAGTACCGATCGGACAAAGACCACTGGAACGAATGGTTTCCGGCGGACTGGATATCTGAAAGCTTCCCGGGCCAGTTCCGTAACTGGTTCTACTCTTTGATTGCCATGAGCGCAGCGCTGGAGAACACGGCCCCGACGAAGGCGGTCTTCAGCTACGCGCTTATGCGTGACGAGCACGGTGCCGAGATGCACAAGTCGCGCGGGAACGCTATCTGGTTCGAGGAAGCGGCCGACAAGATGGGCGTGGATACGATGCGATGGCTGTACTCGCGCCATAACCCGTCTGCCAACCTTAACTTCGGGTACGGACCCGGCGACGAGGTCAGGCGTCGGTTTATGATCCCGCTGTGGAACGTGTACTCGTTCTTCGTGACCTACGCCAACCTGGATGACTGGGATCCGGCCTCTCCGGACGGGAAAGCGGAGCCGTCTGAACTGGATCGATGGTTGATGTCTGAGCTCAACCGGTTGGTCGAGGGCGTAACCGAAAACCTTGAGAACTGGCGCCCGATGGAAACGATGCGCTCGATCGAGGAGTTTATCGACGGACTATCGAACTGGTACGTCCGCCGAAGTCGGAGGCGATTCTGGAGAAGTGAGTCGGATGCGGACAAGCAGGCCGCCTACGAGACGCTATACCGAGCTCTCACGACGCTGATACGGCTGCTTGCGCCGATCACGCCGTTCCTGTCAGAAGAAATGTACCGAAACCTGGTGGCCCGGGTCGACGGAGACGCTCCTGATAGCGTCCACCTGTCTGACTGGCCCGTGGTCGACGAGTCGGCCATTGACGCGGACCTGTCGGATTCGTTCAACCTGGCACGCCGACTGGCGAGCTTGGGTAGATCAGCGAGGGCATCGTCACGCCTCAAGGTTCGACAGCCTCTCGCTGCGCTGCTTGTGGACGTCCGGACTGATCGCGAGCGAGCATTCCTGCCACTTATCGCAGATCAACTCAAAGAAGAACTCAACATAAAGTCTGTTCGTGATGCACGTGAACAGGGTGGCCTGCTGAGCCTCTCAGTGAAGCCAAACCTTCCAGTCCTCGGCCCTAAATATGGTCGAGACCTGCAGAAAATCCGGCAGGCACTTGAAACCGCTAATCCTATGGACCTGGTCGATGCTTCAGAACGCAGTGGGCAGATCTCACTAGGAGAATTTACTCTTGAGCCGGACGAGATTCTGATCGAGCGTACAGGTATCGAAGGTTACGCAGTGTCGGTTGACGCCGGTTATACGGCGGGAGTGGCTACAACGCTGACGCCGGAACTTGAGGCGGAGGGCACGGTGCGAGAGATCGTGCACCACATTCAGAACATACGGAAATCAGCGGGACTTGAGATAGCGGACCGCATCGACCTGTTCGTCGACGCGTCGGAAGATCTAATTACTCCGTTACGCGAGCACGAAGACTACGTCCGCGCCGAAACGCTGGCCGATAGCATCAGTTACGAGCGAGCACCAGCCAATGCCTACGCAGAAGATACGGACGTAAATGGCGTGAACGCTAACCTGGGAGTCGGCAAAACCGGCTAGCGCCTTCCGTGCATCGCATCGCGAGTTCACCTGTCGTGACGGAAGCCTGTCGAGGCGCATGCGGATAATTAGGTAACGAGTATTTCTGAAACGGCCGGCCGTGTTGAGGCGCGCCCCAAAAATTTCAAGACCATTTCAGGCCCGGCTCAGGGCTATTCCAGTTTTAGGGCAGTGCTTCGACCACGCCGGGTCCAGGGACGATCTCACCGACGATATCAGCCGCTGGCGTTCCGAGATCGCGCAACCGTGAGAGTAGCTCTTCGAGAGACTCCTCAGCAACCGAGATCAGCATCCCGCCGGACGTCTGTGGGTCCGCCATGAGGTACTTGTCAGAATCTGTCAGTGCCTTGTCCCACACCACACCGTCTTCAAGTGAGTGCAGGTTTCGGTGGGTCCCCCCGGGGACCATCCCGGCTTCGATCAGATCGGTTGTACCGTCCAGAACCGGCAGTGTACTTCGCCAGATCCGGGCGTTGACCTTGCTACCTCTGGTCATGCTCATCAGGTGTCCGACAAGGCCGAACCCGGTGACATCCGTGGCGGAGTGCGCCCCCACGGCGACCATAGCGTCTGCGGCGTCCTTGTTGAGCGTTGACATAGATTTCACCGCCGCGGCGAGGTGGTCCGGCTGAACTACCTGCGCTTTACCGGCCGTTGCGATGATTCCATTGCCTAGTTTCTTGGTTAATACCAGCTTGTCGCCAACCCGTGCGGCGGCGTTCGTCACCTGTTTTCCGGGCTGCACAAAGCCGGTAACGGCCATACCGTACATCGGCTCATCACTCCGCACCGTGTGGCCGCCGAGAACCGGGAATCCTGCTTCCGCGGCTTTGGCGGCGCCGCCCTCGAGGATCTTTGCGATTGTCTCGTGAGTCAATACTTCAGGAAATCCTGCGATGTTCAAGCCAGCAATTGGACGGCCGCCGACTGCGTACACGTCACTGACTGCGTTCGCGACGGCGATAGCGCCGTAGTCGTACGGATCGTCGACAATGGGCGGAAAGAAATCAAGCGTCAGAACGAGGGCGATCTCGTCAGATATGCGATATATAGCGGCATCATCACCGGTTTCGAACCCCACGAGGACGTTGGGATCGATCGGCATGATGTCTGGCAGCTGCCGCAGAACCTGCGACAGGTCGGCTTGACTGTACTTGCCAGCTCAGCCGGCGCAGGAGGCCAGGCTTGTGAGCCTGACGTCCGTTGTCTGTGACATTCTGAAGCGTTTCCTAATCTGGATTAAAGCTAGTCACCAACAAAAGAACACTCGCTTAAGGGTCAATCGTTGTAGACAAGACCGAAGTATAGTCGCAGGTGTCGGGAGACGGATTCGGGTGACGCACGAAGTTGACGCCGTTCGCTTTCCGTTCCTACCATCTATGTGGTGAACTTGCCGTGGCGCAGATGCAGGGTCCCGTTTCTGGAGAATTCCAGGAGTAAAAAGCAGAGGAATGAAAGGCGATCCGTGACCGAGATTCCGAATCTGGACCTTCTGCCGATGACCGCCGGCACAAATGACGCCGGGCATCTCACTATCGGCGGCTGCGATGCCGTATCGCTCACAGAGATGTACGGTACTCCTCTCTACGTGTACGACGAGCACACGATTCGCTCGATGTGTCGGGAATTTGTGGACGGATTCGAGTCCGAGTATGCGGATTCCCACATTTCTTACTCGTCCAAGGCGTTCACGAATCCGGCGTTGGCGAAAATTCTTGAGGAAGAACATGTCGGTATCGATGTTGTCACCGGCGGCGAACTCGCTATCGTGCGTGCCGCCAATTTCCCGGCCAGTGACCTCAATTTCCACGGCAACAACAAGGATCGGGCGGAGCTGGAGGAGGCGCTGGATTACGGCATCGGCCTGATCACGATCGACAGCATGTACGAGATCGACCTGCTCGATGAAGTTGCGCACCAGAAAGGCGTGACGCAGCAGGTGCTGTTAAGAGTCTCGCCGAGCATTGACGGCCGTACTCACCTGCTCACTTCGACCGGTGTGCTGGATCAGAAATTCGGCTTCCCCATCGAGACAGGTCAGGCGGAAGAGGCGGTGCGGCACGCACTCACCAGATCCAACCTGGATGTGGCAGGAATCCACTTCCACCTTGGCTCCCCGCTGTTTGAACTTGAGCCGTATACACAGGCTATTCCGTACGTGCTGGAGTTCGTCGCGAAGATGCGGGAACATGGCCTTGAGCAGCGGATTTTCAGTCCTGGCGGAGGCTTCGCTATCGGCTATGTTTCCGATACCCCGCCTCTGGAGATATCTCAGTACGCTGAAGCGATTGGGCGATCTGTAACAGAGGCGTGCGACAGGCTCGGCCTGGATGAGCCACGTCTCATTCTTGAGCCCGGCCGGGCGATCGTCGGACGAGCAGGAGTCGCCCTGTACACGGTCGGAGGAACCAAAGAAATCCCGGGCGTGCGAACCTACGTCAGTGTCGACGGTGGGATGGGTGACAATATCAGGCCTGCGCTCTACGGTGCGGGGTACTCGGTTATCAAAGCAAATGGCCCTGACGAGCCGGTCGCTGGCGACGTGACGATAGCCGGCAAATACTGCGAATCAGGCGACCTACTGGTGAAAGACGCTCCGTTACCGGCGCTTGAGACCGGCGATGTGCTGGCGATAGCCGCTTCCGGCGCGTACTGTCTGTCGATGGCAAGCAACTACAACATGTCGCTGCG
>JAPYSM010000204.1 GCA_029936485.1 Dehalococcoidia bacterium | reverse complement strand
ACGATCATCCCGGTTGATCCCCAGATAACGCGGCCATTGTATGCGTAGGTTGGCCGTATGACGTACCCAGATTCGTACCTGCGGGTCTCATCCCGATCACAAGATCCATCCATGAACCTGGATACGGGTACGGTGACCACTTCACTCACCTCACGCTCGCTTAACTTCAGGTCACTTGTGCGCGAGAGCCAGCCGGTGAACGGGCTGAGCGCAAACTCTGAGATGGTCAGTAGCGGGTCCAGGGTTCCCCACACCTCAACCTCAGACTCAACGACGCCAACTTCTTCAACGGTTTCCCTGACTGCGGTAGCCGAGAGATCTTTATCCCCGGCATCTACTCCGCCCCCAGGAAACGCCATCTGTCCCGGGTGGTTGCGCAGGTTGTGTGATCTCCGAATGAACAACACGGACAGATCATCGCCGACCATGCAAAACGGTACCAGCACCGCCGCCGGCCGGCCAATTATGTCGTTTTCACCGGTACCACTCCGCTCACGCAACGCACGTTCGATACGGTCACGAGACAGGCCCGGGGGCGTTCCTCCGGCCCTGTCTCGTGTCACATCAGGCGCGTTTGGGCCGCCAATCATCAGGCGAAGATCGTGGTTACGACCTCGTCCACGCTGCGTTGCATCTGCTCGTCGTCGGTGATGCCCCACGTAACAGCTACCTGGCAGGCCCGTCGCGGTGCGACGCCCTGTTTAATTAGCCGTGCCGCGTAGATCAACACACGGGTACTTGCGCCTTCTGCGAGGCCGTGATCCCGGAGGTTACGAATCTTGTCGCCCAACTTGGCAAGTTGTTCCGCTAGCTCAGAATCCACGTCCGCCTCGTGCTTGATGATCTCCATCTCCACCTCGGGCGGCGGGAAGTCGAACTCAAGGGCGACAAAGCGCTGCCGGGTACTGTGCTTCAGGTCCTTCAGGGCGTTCTGGTATCCCGGGTTGTAAGAGACAACCATCAGGAAACCATCGGCCGCCTCGACTACCTGGCCGAGCTTGTCTATGGTCAGCATACGCCTGTGGTCCGTGAGCGGGTGGATGATGACGGTCGTGTCCTTGCGGGCTTCGACTATCTCGTCCAGGTAGCAAATGCCGCCGACCTTGACGGCGCGGGTCAGCGGCCCATCGACCCAACGCGTGCCGTCGGCGTCCAGGAGGTATCGACCGATCAGGTCGCTGGCGGTCATGTCTTCGTGGCAGGCCACGGTAACAAGCGGAATTGCGTTCTCGCCGTTGTTGCTCGCGGGCGCCTTCGTCCCGTCCTGTACAACGCTCAATGGCTGGCTTAGTTTCCACGCCATGTACTCAACAAATCGGGTCTTCCCCACACCCGTCGGACCCTTCAGAAGGATCGGGAGTCTTTCCTGATATGCGGCGGTGAAGATATCGATCTCGTCACTCAAAGGAGCATAAAAAGGCTCCTCAGCGACTGTGTATTCTTCAACGCGAAATTCCCGGTACTCGGTTGTCGTCATTACCCGTTGTGCCTTCCCTGGGATGTATTTGGAACCCTTATCGGGTCCTATCGGTCCACAGTTTTTTGACCGTTGCGGCGAGCGCCGCCCGGTCTTCGTCGTTCCGGACCATCACGTCGGCCCGTTGCTCTCGCTCTTCGTTGGTCATCTGAGCACGCACCCTTGCGCGCGTCTGTTCCGGCTTTTGATTGCGCTGTCGTTCAAGCCGCTCCAGGACATCTTTCTCGGAGGCTGTTACCACCCAGATCTCGTCGAACAGATTCTCCCAACCAGCCTCGAACAGTACAGCTGCTTCAACTACAAGCACATCTGTGCCCCCACCATCCCGCTCTCCTGCCATTCGATCCTTTAAGCCTTCACGAATTTTAGGCCATACGATGTCGGTCAATCGCTTCAAGCTCCCGGGGTCATCGAACACGATCCTCCCGAGCTCTCTTCTATCGATCTCTCCATCTAAGCCGATGACCTCGTCGCCGAAGGCTTCGACTATTTCATCCCAGGCCGGCTGCCCACTTCGGTACGTTTCATGCCCCACAATGTCGGCGTCTATAGCCAGTGCGCCGAGCTCTCGCAGGATGCCAGAAGCTTCACTTTTCCCCGAACCGATGCCGCCGGTCAGGCCAATTGTCAACACGGTAGCGTGGTTTTCACGATTGAGGGCAATCTCCGCAAACTAACAGCCGCCTATTATAGTGCGCTAAGGGTTCCAAAGTAGACATGCCGGGTGACTACAGACTCGTACGTACACAACCCGGGCGAGGGCCGATGACAAACGACGATATAAATACACAGTTCAGATCTCTGCCAAGCGTGGAGCAGCTCCTCCAGGAGTTGATACTCGGCGGACTGGCCGGAGCATACTCCCACGCGGCCGTCGTAAGCCTTGCCAGGCAGCAGCTTGATGACGCCCGAGATTCGATTCGGGAAGGCAAAGATGCGCCCGCGCTGCAACAACTTGCGGCGGACATCATGGCACGAGCTGAAGAGGAGTGGTCGCCGTGGCCACGGCCGCTCGTGAACGCAACCGGCGTGGTCATCCACACAAACCTAGGTCGCGCTCCACTCAGCGAGCCGGCGATGGCCGCCGTCAATGCGGCCGTCGGGAGTTACAGCGATCTCGAGTTTGATGTGCGTGAAGGGTCGCGTGGATCAAGACAGGCGCATATCGGTCGATTGATTGCAGAAGTCACCGGCGCAGAGACCGGCCTCGTGGTCAACAACAACGCCTCGGCCATCATGCTCGGTCTCAGCGCTGTAACAGGACCAGGTGGGCCAAGAGAGGTGATCGTCTCTCGGGGCGAGGGCGTGGAGATCGGCGGCGGGTTCCGTATACCGGACGTACTCATGCAATCTGGGGCAACCTTGGTTGAGGTAGGCACCACCAACCGCACCTATGCTCGTGATTACGCCTCTGCCATAAATGAAAACACCGCAGCGATCCTCAAAGTCCATCCGAGCAACTTCCGCGTAATCGGCTTCACGCACGAGGCAGAGCTGAACGAGCTCGTCACGCTAGCCCGCGAACGCGGCGTGCCCGTGCTGAATGATCTCGGAAGCGGCTGCCTACTGGATACGACACAGTACGGCCTGGCTTCCGAACCCACCGTTCAGCAGAGCGTCACCGCCGGCATCGAACTGTCCTTTTTCTCTGGAGACAAGCTGATCGGCGGGCCCCAGGCCGGCATCATCGCCGGCAACGCAGAGTGGGTAGACCGACTTGGCCGGCATCCGCTGGCGCGCGCCGTACGGATCGACAAGATGGGACTCGCCGCGCTCTCGGCAACCCTGACCT
>JAPYSM010000203.1 GCA_029936485.1 Dehalococcoidia bacterium | reverse complement strand
GACCTTGAAGGCTTCAAGGACGACATGGATCACTTCATGAAGACCCTGAAGGACTCGAAGCCCGCGCCCGGAAACGAACGGGTGGTTTACGCCGGGTTGCCGGAGCACGAGGACAACATCGAACGGATGAAAAACGGAATCCCGTACCACCCTGAGGTGATCGACTGGTTCCGGGACATTACGTCGGAGTTGGAATTGGAGTGGCGCCTGACCTAGGTCCAGTAACCCTGATCCAAATAAGTTATTACGTCTGGCCGGAACTCGTCCTGTAAAGGGACCAGTTCCGGCCAGCGTCGTTAATGATCAATTCCGGTTCCGTCCATCCAAACCGCGATGCCCACTCGGACGATTCGGGTGCGCGATCAGCAGTCGGCATTCCAGAAACGTGTCCGCGTCCTGGATGAAAATCCCCCCCCTCGCACCTGTTACGTTTCCGATCACCATGTGGGTGATCTCTGACCGGATATTACAGCTATCGGGATATTAGTACCGAATGCCCAATTACCTGAAGGAAACGGGGCGAAACGCGGGGGAGGCGTCAGCCCGCGAGGAGAAAAGAAAAGTTGAAGGCTTTTTCAAGCAATTCAAGTGCAGTGCGGGAGAACTCGGTGGAACGTGGTCGGTTAAGAGTCGTTCTCGGCCGCATCCCGCTCGGCGTCCGGTGCGTAGCGGTAGCTGGCGACGCCCGGGACGAACTTCCAGATGAGGCCAACCACGAAGATGGAAACCACTCCGCCGATGATCATTGTGGGACCAGCACCTACTAGTGCAGACATTATTCCCACTTCATACCCACCAAGATGATTCGCACTCATTGCCGCGAATGAATGTGCGCTGCTGGCTCGGCCGAGTAATCTGTCCGGGGTAGTTAATTGCACCACTGTTTGACGCATGACCATACCGACGGCATCGGTCGCACCGAGACACGCGACGATGATGAGCCCTATATAGAATACGTGGATTGACCCGAACGCTATCAATAGGAACGCGTAGAGGGCAGTAGCAACCAGCACCAAGACGCCTTTCCGAGGTATCTTTGCGGTGTACAGGACCAATGCGCTACCTGCAACTCCACCGAGGCCGTTAACGCTTGTCAACATCGCAGTACCCGAGGCACCTAAACCGTAGAGGTGGTCAGAAAATATCGGGAAAAGGAATCTGTAGAAGCTGACTATTGTGACGCCGATGTCTAGCAAGTACAGACCGGGTAAAATCTTGTGCCTGCGGACGAAAGTGACCCCCTCAAGCAACGATTTCCACGTCGATGTGAACGTGATTTTGGCCGTTAAGTCAGCAGGTTTTCCGGATACGCGGATCAGGTACGGTGTGATCACACTGACTGCCGAAACAACCATGGCCAAACCGAACGCCCAACTTACCCCGAAAAATTCGTAGGCGACCCCAAATGCCAGTGGAGAAACAATGCTGGCGACCTGGAACGTCGCAGTGTTGGTAGATACAGCGTGGGATAGAAGCGCACGCGGGACTACGCGGGCGATCATTGCCGGTCGTGCGGATCCGCCTAGAACGTTGACCATGCCCGTTACACCCTGGACAAGGAAAATATGCCAAACGGCCAACGTTCCGGTAAATGCGGCCAATGTAAGGGCCATAAGTGAGACGAAAGACACGAATTGAGTCATCGCCATCAACTTTTTACGGTCGACGATGTCGGACAATACCCCGCCGAATAGGACGACTGGGATTTGAGAAAGTTGTACCAGCATCAGAAGCCCCAGCATGACTTCTGATTGAGTCTTGTCATAGATCCACTGACTGCTGATCAGTAGTCTGATGGTCATGGCGGTAGATGCAGCTGTACCGCCCAGCCAGAGCATAGTGAAATCGTAGTAGGCGAACGCCGACCACGGCTTGAGGGCTACTTCAGGTGCGGCCTGACTGGCTGCAGGTGACTCTTCGGCGGATGCCTGCGTATCGTCTACAGCCATCGGCCTCGCCGTCTATGAGCGGCGTCGGCGTCTGAATTCACGGCG
The DNA here is from genome assembly GCA_029936485.1 of Dehalococcoidia bacterium. GTDB lineage: Bacteria > Chloroflexota > Dehalococcoidia > Lucifugimonadales > Lucifugimonadaceae. The sequence continues at coordinate 1,287 of JAPYSM010000203.1, read as the reverse complement.
GGAATATTAGTCCCCGATACCGGGCGACGCAATGGCTGATATGGCCGGGAAATGAATGTCAGACCTGTTCGCTGAACTGGACTACGTAATCGACACTCGTGTGGGCATTAGGAAATTCGATTGGCTGCGTAACGATGGTCACTTCCCCGCCGATTTCTCGAAACATTCGAGTCACGATGTCCCTGTCGAATCCCGGATGTGGCTTTCCGAACTCTGGCGGGGCTTCTATTCCGAGACCCTTTAGGCGATCTGAGAAAGTGGCCAGATTATGCTCATCTCGCTCAAGGTCTATATCGCGTTTTTGCAGCCGCCCCATCCACGTGGTTCTGTTTTCCTCTCGCCCGCGCTCGCCCGACTTCCACTGGTTGGATCGTTCCCGGTCCGGGATGTCGCCGAACATTACGGTGCCGCCGGGTGCGACCGATTTGCAGAGAACCTCGATGTGTTCCCTCACTTCCGTGTGGGTCGTAAAGCTCTGGGCGTTGTAGTAGGAGAGTAGTTTCGTGAAAGAGCCACTCGATGATGGGTTCAGCGTCAAGTCTGGATTGTCATTGCCAAGGACCACCCACTCGATATCGCCACCACCCTTGATTCCGCGATTGACCACGGCTTTCGTCATATCTGCAGCGGTGGTTGACGAGACCCGGGTTGCCAGTGCACGAGTTATGGCGCCTGTGCCACTGCCGTAATCCAGCAATGTGTCGCAAGCATTCAGGTTCAGTTTCGTCGCGATATCATCCGCCATCTGTCCGGCGAGCTCGGGACTCAATCCCCCAGGACGGCCGGTCACGAACTCGTCGTTTGGCTCCAGTTGCGCCAGAGATTCAAAGAAGGTTGTCCACTGCACTCGACAGTATCTCCGTTTCGAAGCCGAACGCTCGGCAAACGTATCCATGTGGTCCCACGCGACAGCGCATGTAATGGTAGCGGTGAAGTGTGTGGTTTTGGTTACCGTTTGTTACCCCTTCCAATGGGGTCTACACTCCGGGCCGCAGACAACGCATTAATTAACCACTTCAGGAGGAGTTCCAGAAGATGGCAAAACGCATCAATCGCTGTATAGACCTGATGGAGGCCGGACACCCGATTTACTACACCGGCGCAGGAGAACTGACATACGAAAACGGCAAGGAGCAATCACAGACATGGGCCGACTTCCTGATCGTGGACTTTGAGAAAGATCCATTTGATGTCGTCGGGCTTAATCAGTTCATGCAGGGGATCGTAGACGGCGGACCTACTCCGGACGGATACCGCATGGCGACCGTGCTCGCGACGCTTCCCGCG
>JAPYSM010000029.1:17763-19575 GCA_029936485.1 Dehalococcoidia bacterium | reverse complement strand
TTCCGCGACGGCGGCGCGTACTTCCGGGAATCCAGGGTTCGGCATGTAACGGTGCGTGTTTGGAGCATCGTCCCGGGCTAGTTCGAGCAGCCGGTCCCTGAACTCCTGGGGCGGTTCGAGCAAAGGATTGCCGAGGCTGAGATCAAACACGTTCTCGGCGCCATGTTCCGCCGTCAGCCGAATTCCTTCTTCAAACATCCGGCGGATCCACGATGCTCCTTCTAACTGGCCGCGTACCGCTTCAGAAACTGCCATCGGTGATCCTTTGCGAGGGTGAGTGCGTGTTGCCGTACTTAACCGGAGCGGCGGCTATTATAAGTCTGCCAACCCAATCAACCTCAATGGAGCCAAGATGCCGTCATCTCCCGGAGAATCGGGCCCGCCATTTGCCGACAGCCTGGCTCTTGTGACCGGCGGCACGGGGATGGTTGGTGGTGCAATTTCACGCCTTCTCATAAAACGAGGAGACCGGGTGCGCGTGCTTGTGCGTAGACGATCGATTGCTGCATTGGAACTGGAAGCGCTGGGCGCTGAGATAGTTTTTGGTGATGTGACCGATATAGCGTCGATAACCGCGGTGGTAGGCGGCTGCACCGATGTGTATCACTGTGCGGCGTTGGTTGATCCGTTCCACTGGGATCTGGACGACTTCGATCGCATTAACGTGGAAGGCACTCGGAATGTTCTGGACGCGGCACTTACGTCAGGAGTCCGCCGTTTTCTCCACTTAAGTAGCATCGCAGCACTGGGTGCAAAACCTGGACTTCGTGCCGATGAATTCACCCAACCGCACGGCCCGTGGAAGCCGGGATACGGCCGCTCAAAGTTCGAGTCAGGTGAACTGGTCGCCGCCGCGGCTGGTGAACTCCATGCCGTTACGGTCAACCCTGCGATCGTCTTTGGACCGGGAGACCGTCACTTCGTGCAGCTCATCAACGCGTTCGTTCGTGGCCGTATTCCGGTAATTGCATTCGCCAACCGACCGATGCCGCTTGTGTACGTGGACGACGTGGCCCGCGGTAGTCTGCTCGCGTTGGAACGGGGAGAGAGCGGTCAGCGCTACATTCTCGCCCAACAGACGGTCACGATAGCTGAATTCTTCTTCGAGTTGGCCACTGCTTCGGGCCGTCGCCCTCCGAGGGTGCACCTGCCGGACTGGCTGGCAATCCCCGGGGCGTTGGCATGGTCGTTCGCTTCATGGGCGAGACGAAAACGATCGCCGGTCAGTTCGCTCCAAGCTCTGCGCATCGGGGCTGCGGAGTTCGATGGTGGGCGCGCCAGCAGAGAACTTGGGCTTGAGTACACGGACTTCCGGGGAGCAGTCGCAGCAACGGTTTCAGCATTGCTACGGGACGGCTAGCCTTTGCGGCGGAACCGCCATGGGCGTTGTTTGGCCCGTTGCTTCCCGCGTGAACCTCCGGGGTTATACGCATTGAGCCCGGGTCGCTTGGGGCGTCCAGGTTTTGGCTTCATCACGACATACGTTCCGGCGATCTTATCATGCCATCCCTGGCGTTTAGGGTCGAGCGAAATCCACGCCAACCCCAATCCGAGAGCTGCGCTTGCGATCAGCCTTCCAACCATCTCTCGGGGTATCGCGACCGCAACCCCCGGCACATGACCATCATCGTCCACGACGATGATGCCTGCGACCATCTTGCCTGGCGTCTGCCCTTTGATTCCGGTGAAGAGGATCAGATACCCGAGCAGGATGAAAATGTCCTGTGGCGCGGTATTTGATCCGGTAAATGCGTTGCCGCCGGTCACCCAACGTACCGTCACGATGATAATCAGAAGCAGCCCGATGTCCAC
>JAPYSM010000029.1:0-17663 GCA_029936485.1 Dehalococcoidia bacterium | reverse complement strand
CGCCGGTCACCCAACGTACCGTCACGATGATAATCAGAAGCAGCCCGATGTCCACAATCGCTGCGTACATACGCCGGAAGGCGTGCGCGTAAACGAACGGATACGTGGGGCGTTCCGGCGCGCTGTTATCGGATTGGGAAGCCATCACCAAGAATGATACGCGGATTCGCCGCCGACAGGCGCTTTGCGTTGACCGGCAATCGCCCCATCTTTACGATGCCTCAACAGATCAGTTCTGGATAATTCAGTTTTTGAATAATAGGCTAGATTCCGTGGATTCGTACTCCGGATGGATCGGCCTCGCACATTCTTGAGAAAGGACGCTCCATGCGACTAGAGAACAAGGTTGCTCTGATCACCGGCGGCGGCTCCGGCATCGGCGAGGCGTCTTCCGAGTTGTTCGCCAGAGAAGGAGCGGCGGTCGGTGTCTGCGACCTGAACGCCGATACCGCTGAATCGGTAGCTACACGTATCAAGGACGCGGGCGGCCGGGCGATCGCGTTGCAAGCGGACGTGACGAGCCGGGCCGATGTGGAAAGAGTTGTTGACGCCATTGTCGGAGAGTTCGGTGGACTGAACATACTGGTCAACTCTGCGGGCGTATCTGATCGTGGCGCTCCCGCCGATTACGACACAGACCAGACATGGCAGTGGGTGATGGACATAAACGTGAGCGGCACACTGCTGCCTTGCCGGATAGGGGTCGAAGCGATGCGGAAATCGGGTGGCGGATCGATTATCAACCTGAGCTCGATTTACGGACTGGTCGGACGCACTGAATGGCTCGGAGACGGATTCAGCGCGTACGCACATTCCAAGGGCGCTGTGCTTCAGATCACGCGGGACCTTGCGGTCAAGACGGCCCGGGAGGGTATACGGGTCAACGCACTCTGTCCCGGCTTCGCCCACACGGCGTTGACGGCTGGATTGCGCGACAACCCAGAGCTACTGGCGCGGATGGAAGAGGCACACCCGATGGGTCGGCTTGGCGAGGCGATCGAGATCGCCAACTGCGCGCTTTTCCTGGCGTCGGATGAGGCATCTTTTGTGACCGGCACGGCGCTGAGTGTGGATGGCGGTTACACGGCTCAATGACCGGAATCGTCCAGGAACCGACTGCCTACCCGCCCAGTGTCGCTCGGACTCCGCAGATAACGCATCTGATTACCCCGCCATAATTTCGCCGTTAGTAGATCGCGAATAGGCCCCCGGTGAGGCCGTCATTCAACAGTGAGGTCCTTGGTCCCAAACTCCTTAGGATGACGTGTCTGGTGACCGGGTTGAGTGCCTACAGCAACTTCAACTTCCCGCCGACCCACGATTGTCCAACTACCCGTACGAAAACCGTGAGGCGTCAAATTCGATCGGGATCGCGTCACGGCCAACGTCACCTGTGATCGCCCCCGCCACCATTCGGCCCATCACCGGGCTGAGGAGAATTCCCTTCTTGCCTGCGCCGTTCGCTGCAAACAGGCCGTCATAACCCGGCAATTCACCGAGGATAGGCATCTCGTCCGACGACACCGGTCGAAGACAGGCCGTATGTTGCACGATCTCGGCGCTCTCCAGCGATGGCGCTAATGCAAGGATGCCCGCCATGATCGAATCCCGGGCGGCAGACGTAGGCCTGTCATCGAACCCGGCGTCTTCCTCGGTAGATCCGCCCCAGACGAGGCCGTCTGACTTGCGTGCGATGTAGTGCCCTCCGATCGAAACCCGGTGGACGAAATCCCGCCCTGGAAATCTCAATCGGAGAATCTCGCCCTTTTTGGGATTCACCGGAAAATGGGGGAGGCCCTCGCTGCCATCTCCAGACCACGGACCAGTTGCCAACACCACAGAGCCGCCGGGAATCTCTGACCCGTTCCCAAGTCGCACACCCGTCACGCGTTCTCTGTCCCTCAGCAACCCGACCACATCACCTGGTATATGTGCACCACCGGCGCGCTCAAAAGCCGTCACAAGCGCGAGTGTGTATTTGTACGAATCGACCTCGAAATGACTCCGTTGCAACAGCCCACCGGCCAGTTCACCGGTTAACGAAGGCTCCTCAGAACGGACGCCCGCTGCGTCAAGCAAATCGGCCTCAAGATCCTCTTCGGCCTGCCAGACGAGAGCCTCCTGAAGCTTCTTGTACCCAGCCTCGTCTACCGCCAGATCGATCGACCGTACTGCTCGGAGCTCGATATCAATACCGGTGTCGTCTTCCAGCTCAGGCGCCAGCCGTTTATGAAGCGAAATTCCACGCTTGGCGGCCTGCAACGCCGGACCTGGAATACCCGCGCCCATCGTCGGAAACAGTCCGCCGTACGCAAAACCGCTCGCGTGGCTGGCTACCGAATCGCGCTCGATCATCGTGACGCTAAGGCCGCGTTTGACCAGCTCGTAGGCAACCGAAGCTCCTGCCGCTCCGGCCCCGACGACGATCACATCTGGAGCGTTTCTCATATGACCCCTCGCTCTACACGAACACCATCCTGATACACATCGATAACGTCCCAGAGGGCCTTCAAATCGCGTGAAGGATTCCCGCCAACTACTAGAATATCAGCGGACCTTCCGGTGACCAGACGGCCGGATATATTGCCCATACCGATCGAGTCAGCCGCGCCGGACATGCCCGACGTTAGCGCCTCGGGAGTGGACAAACCCGCGCCCGCTAGCATTAAGACCTCATTAACGAACTCCCCAGGCGCGTAGTCGCCCCACGGAGAATCGGAGCCGGCGGTCATCTTCACCCCGGCCTCCATCATCTTGCCGCACGCCTCCATGCGGTTGTCCAACCCACGCCTTCGTTGATCAAGCGCCTCTTGCATCACAGGAGTGTCTTCACCGGCTGATTCCACGCGCTCGGACAATCGCTCTATTCCTGCCTGAACCACGTACAGCGTGGGGTTCACCCACGCATCCGCTTCAAGAAGCCGATCCACCAGATCCGGCCGGTATTCATATCGACCCTCCGAGTCTTCGAAAACGCAGTGGACGATCATGTCGACCTCGGCATCGAGGCAGTTCTGAACGCCCTGTGCAGAGGCACAGTGGGCGGCCGTGAGCTTCCCGAATCTATGTGCCTCATCCGTTGCTACACGCAACTCTGCGACGGAGTACGAGGGGAGCAGGGGATTCGAGGTGATCGTGCTGCCGCCGGTGGCGACGATCTTGATGTAGTCTGCGCCCTCTTTGATGAGTTGCCGAACCTGTTTCCGGACGCCCTCCGTCCCGTCCGCTTCTCCGCCGAAATACCACATGTGGCCGCCGGTGATCGTGACAGGCCGACCACAGAGGGTCATTTTCGGACCGACCGCCAGCCCGCGATCGATCCCCTCGCGCAGGGAGAAGGTCACATGATTTTTTGCACCGTTCTCGCGTATGGATGTGACGCCGGAATGGAGAATAGTCCGCGCGTTCTTGATGGCCTGCATGAGCAGGATATCGTCGGACTCCTGGCCGATAACGTCAGATGGCGTACCGTCGCCCGGCGACACCAGGTGCGTATGGGCATCGACCATACCCGGGAGTATCGAGGCGTCGCCGTAATCGACTACCGTCACCTCGGCCCCGTCTGGAGCGCGGACCTCAGACCGGCTCCCAATCAGCTCCATCCTGCCCTCGTGGATCAGGACAGCGGCGTCTTCGATGGCGGGGTTGCCCTGTCCGTCCAGAAGACGGGAAGCAGTTAGCAGCGTGTATCTGTTTTCTGTGGAGGGTGTGGAGGCCATGCGTCGCTACTCCAGGCTGATTCCCAATTCGTGCAGGTCAGATTCAAGTTGCTTAATAGTGGTGAACCGTAACGCCCGAATACCGGTCGCTATCGCCGACTCCGTGTTCTTCTGGTTATCGTCGATGAACACGATCTGGCCCGGTTCGGCGGCGCATGCATTGATCAGATCGCGATAGATCCGCTGATCCGGCTTCATCGACCCGACTTCAAATGACAACACCTTCGGTCCAAACAGGTCGGTCACCGGAACGGATGTACGGATCTCATCCCAGTGCGCCCCGCTTGTGTTGCTACAGCAGCCAAGTTTGAACCGGGGAGCCAAGGCACGCACGATATCAAACATCGGCTCGTACGGCGTTAAGACCGAAGTGAATACGCCCCGGAACTCGTTATCGTCCATATCCAGGACCAGTTCAGAGCGGATCATTTCCGAGTACTCGCGCCAGGTCTGGAAACCTGATTCAAGCGGCATTTTCCGTTCGGGGGAGAACATGGCCGTATTGACCTCGTCTTCGTCCCGGCCGGTGCGCGCCGAAACGACACGCACCGCTACCGATTCATCGACCAGCGTCAGGACCTGGCCCAAGTCGAAAATGACATGGGAGATTCCTAGTGGCAAGGCCATTAGTAGACGACCGGCATTCCCGGGGTCTGGACTCGGATGCTGTAGACAGAGGTCCGGGACGTGAACACCAGCGTCTTCCGGTCGTCGCCGATAAAGCCCAGGTTTGCCGGCAACTCGGGCGCTTCAATGACGCCGATCTTGGTGCCATCGGAAGAGAAGACCCAGCCGCCGCCTGCACCAGTGCAAAAGACGTTTCCTGCCTCATCTACTTTGACGCCGTCAGGTACTCCATCCACAGGGCCGTTGGACCCGTACGGAATGTCAGTGAAACGTTCACCCTTGCCGAGCGATCCGTCTGATTTCACCTCGTATACATTCAGATAAGGGTCGGGCCGGGTATTGGACACATATAACTTGCTGCCATCCGGTGACAGAGCCAGACCATTCGGTACTTCGTTTTCGTCTGCTTCCAGGTGCACCTCGCCGTCCGGCGAAATTCGATACACACCAGCGAAGTCAAGCTGGCGTTTTTCTGGCTTTACGGCCCACGGCGGGTCGGAAAAGTAGATGGTTCCATCCGGCCGGGCGATGACATCGTTCGGGGAATTAAGCCGGAGTTTGTTCCAGCGTTCTGCGATGATCTCGATTCGGCCGGTGTCTTTGTTGGTCCGTGTCAGGCGGCGATGGCTGCCCTCACACATCAGGAGGTTGCCGTTGTGGTCAAAGGTCAGACCGTCGCCTGAACCGGTCTCCCTACGAATAACCTCAGGCTCTTCACCCGGCTTCATCCGCAACAGCAGATTCGTGCGAATGTCGACGAAGTAGAGGTAGCCAGAGTCCCAGACCGGACCCTCCGTGAACACGAAACCGGTCGCCATCTGCTCAAACTCTGAGTCGGCTTCGATGATGTTGCTGAGGTCGCCTGCCATTTATCACTCCCGTAGATGATTGTCCGGCTTAAATACGCGGCCGGCCGAACCTACTTTGAAGTGGTGCGTGTGTCAATCAATCCGGGGTGCCCGAGCGGCACGAAATCTACGCGTCTGACCTGGGTCCGGAGAACGGGATCTGGGCCGTGAAAGTGGTTTCGGAGCCGAAGACGCTGCTGACGTCCACTTGACCACCGTGGACCTCGACAAGGCGCTTAACGATCGTGAGTCCCAGTCCGGCCCCTCCGGTCCCGCGGTTACGTGATGGGTCCACCCGGTAGAACCGGTCGAAAACGTGCGGCAGGTCCTCCGGAGATATGCCGGTTCCGGTGTCGGATACGGAGATGATGGCCGCCCCGGCGTGTGTTACGGGACTCACGTCCACGACCACACATCCGCCGTCCGGCGTGTGCGTGATCGCGTTTTCGACCAGGTTGGACACCACCTGCCTGATGCGTGTTGGGTCAAGTCGGGCGCTGGGCATGCCGACAGAGACCGTAACTTCCAATGCGATCGAACGATCGACGGCGCGTGGCCGGAACGCTTCGGCGGCGTCGCTGACCAGCTCGGAGATGTCTGCATCCGTCAGTTCGAGCCGCAGACTTCCCGCCTCGACAAGTGCGAGCAAACGCAGGTCTCCGACCAGTGCGCTGAGGTGCTTCGTCTGCGAGTAGATCGTCTCGATGGTGCTCTCATCAGCCTCCAGCACCCCGTCCTTGATCGCCTCAAGATAGCCCTGGATGTTGGTCAATGGGCTTCGCAGTTCGTGTGCGATATCAGCGACGAGCCGTCGGCGCTCAGATTCGGCGTCTTCCAGAGCACCGGCCATGTCGTTGAAAGCGATTCCCAGGTCCCCTAACTCGCTCCCCGGGTTCGCATCGACACGCTGAGAAAGATCTCCTTGGGCGACCTCCGAAGCGGCGGCGCTCAAGACATGTACGGGCGCAAGGGCGCGGCGGGTGGTGAACGTCACCATGCCGATTCCCGCGGCGGCGGCGGCGAGGCCAGACCAGAGCAAGGACCGATTAAACGTAGAAGCTAGTTCCGAGAGTTGCGGCTCGGCTGCGATTTCGGTCTGCGGCAGAGGTGACGGAATCTGGGGGGTCTGGTGCTGGTCGTTTGTCTTTTTGTCGCGTGTAACCTCGCTCTGTCGCTGCAGATCCCGACTCAGCTCACGAATAATGGACGAGCGCGACCCTGGAGGGGCCACAAACCCCTCGCCTGTTTCGATGTAGAAATTGCCCTTCTGGACCCCGCCAACGACCAGCGGTCGCTGGAAGAACACCTGGGACAGGAGTGGACTCCGGGTGAAGACGGAATGGGAGTCGCCGACGATAAGGCCGGTCTGGTCTTCGATCACGATCCGCCAGTCGTATAGTCGGGACACCTGTTCAAGCGCGTCCTGAACACCCTCCCAGTTATCGTTCTCCGAGTACGACTCTGACACCACCTGATCCAACCGCTCTGCTCTTGCGATGGAGATTTCTTCGCTGAAAGCGTCGATCTTCCGCTCGGTAGTTGCATACGCGAACGCGCTTACGGACAGCAGGGCGCCGCCCAGGATCAATGTGAACCCCAGCGTCAACCTGAATTGGAGGGACCGTGCCCAGCTAGGCATCGCCAAACCTGTAACCCATCCCGTAAACGGTGTGGACGAACCGCCGTCCGGTGGACTTTTCCAGTTTCCTGCGGATGTTTGAAATATGCGTGTCCACTGTGCGGTCCATGCCGTCGTAATCGTAACCGAGGACCTTCTCGATGATGCTGTCTCTCGACAATATCTGACCGCCGTTGATCATCAGATAGGAAAGCAACCGCATCTCGGTTGCGGTGAAGCGGAGCATTTTCCCGTCCACCTTCACCGAGCCCGCCCGCATATCCAGTTCGATCGGACCAAATCTCTGGATCTTCGGGCCCTCTTCGGCATCCTCTTTTGGCGATGTGCGCCTGAGTACGGCCCGAATTCTTGCTGCAAGCTCCCGTGGCGAAAACGGCTTCGTGACGTAATCGTCCGCGCCGCTGTCGAGGCCGGTCAGGCGGTCTGACTCGTCAACACGGGCGGTTAGCATAATGATCGGCACGTCAGACTCAGCACGGAGTTTTTCGCATACAGCAAGTCCATCCAGCCCGGGCAACATCATGTCCAGCACGACAAGCCGTGGGGATTCGCTCAGAGCCATCTGAAGTCCGTTGATGCCGTCTCCAGCGTCGATAACGCTGTGGCCGTCACGCTCAAGATAGAGCCGAATGAGCCGGACCGTGTCGGGATCGTCCTCGACGATGAGGATCGGCTTTTGTGCGCCGGCGGATGGACTTGAGCTATGCATGACCGTGTGCGCCTGCGCCATATCGAAAACCCTCTTTGGAAGACCTACAGGTTGACCGGCTCGGGCTCGTTCGTCGCGTCGGGCGTGAAATCGTGGAAGCGTGGGAATCCCTCTGGGAAGCCGAAGCCTCTGAATCCGCGTAAACCCTCATATCCGTCGCCGTCCGTTCCTCCTCGGAAGAAGAACCCCGGGCCATCGCCTTTGAACTCAAGCTCAAAGCCATCTCCGTCAAATTGGGAGAAGCCGCCTTCCGGTAGTTTGAACCTGCGGGAATCTGGGATCTCGCCATGGAATTCTGGATGATCCTTCCTGGCTCCTTTCAGTCGCTCCCGAAGTCCGTCTAGATCCAGCTCTCCGCCAAATCGGAAGAACCTCCCGCCGAAGGGAGATATGCCATCACCAAACGGCGCGTTCCCCTCAAATGCTGTCATGGGGTCTGGTACCAGTTTATCGACCGACTCTGGACGTGCGTCGAGCCAGGTTTGAATGGCGTCTGCGTCTTCCTGCGAAAACTTCCCTGCCTCAACCAGTCGAGCTAGGTGTTCCGCGCTTACCGATGGGATATCAAATTTCAGGATTGAAGCCGTGGGATCCAGGCTTTCGCCGTGGAATTTGAAGACGCTTCGCTTGCCCGGCTTGATGCCGTCAAGCACTTCAGGCCGCCCGTCAAGCCAGTTGCCAATTTCAAGAGCTTCGTCTTTGTCAAGAGTGTCGTTATCGACGAGCGCCGTCAGCGTCTCGGCCTGTTTCTCGTTTTTGAGTTCCGATTTGGCCTGCGTGAACGCATCATCAAGCTCGGACCTGTTTATGCCAAGGATCGAGGCGACCCTGTCTAGTACATCACCCCCGCGAACACCGTCCGGGAAATCTGCCGAGACCGCGGTCGCTCCGACCACTGCGCCTGTTGCACCAAGGGCCACAACAAGGCTCAATATCCATCGACGTCTCATCCGTTGAAACTCCCTGACGGGGCAATCGCCCGCCTTAATTACATTGCTACAACTATATTTTACGCGCGCAATGTTAAGAAACTTTCAAGTTTTTACGACAATTCGGATCGTGGTCAGGATTTTGAATTATTGGACTCGCCTGCGGCTGAACCATCTGTCCATCGGCAGGCGTCACTACATGATGATGGGCACCACAAAGTAGATTGGCCCTATGGAATTCTGATCCAAAAGGACAACATGTATGCCGTCTGAATCTGGGCACGCTGGCAAGGGGTGTTTAGGCATGGATCCTCGCCATCAACACATTGGAAAGCGAGCGGTTGGTGCTGGCGTGCTTCTGATAGCGAATGCACTGGCGTTTCGCCTGGACGGAGGGTTGTTGGGATCCCGGGACCGGGGCGGAATTGGAAGCGTTGCCCGATTAAAAGTCCACTAAGTTCCAGGGCTTGCGCGCCGCCATGAACATGCGATCTGCCCGACCAAGCGCGCCCACGCTGTTCTCAATAACTCGACCGGCGCGCGCCAGTTCAGATGGTCGAGACCCGCCCATGTAGATGACCGCAAGATCGTCCGCAGACATGGAGATGTCAGGCTGCTCGTTGGTTGACGCGCATTCCGCGCCTTCCGGCCCGCCATCGATTCGCCAGTTGCCGTCGTTCCATTTACAAAACGAGTCCTCCACCCGGATAACCAGCGAACCCTCTTCTGAATAGGTTCGGGCCGACAACGTCATCGGTACGTCGATCAGCCTCAACCACAGTCCGTCATATGAACTGCGCTTGAGCCGTCGCGGATCGGACAGCATCCACAGCAGGCCATCGTCTGTGGTCGCGCCGTGTCCGACGGTGAGTGTGGACGCGAGGTCGATATCAAAACAGAATCGCCATAGCGCGGCCGTGGCCTCGTCATTGGAAGCGACCAGCTCGTGGATCTGGACGCTGTTGGTTGCATCGCCGGCGGTCACACCGTGCCTAATTCGGTACATCACGTACCCGGTGGCTGCGCCGTCAACTTCGTATACGGCATAGAAAAGCGCCGGCGCTCTACTGCGGAGACCGTCCGGGTCCGTGATCGCCGCTTCCCATGTGAGATCGTTCCGTCGGATCATCGCGGGATACTCCCGCCAGGCCCTCTCAAGGATCGGCGAGAACACTCCCTGGGCGTCCTCTTTATCCACAAACCTCATCTGCCCTCGGATATCAGGACCGTGGGTGAAAGACGTGTGCCGCAGGTCGATCTCTCGGTGCTCGTGAGTGACGGCCATGCCGTACCCGTACCGACCGTAGATCACCGATTCAGATGTCCAGAGAGCGGCCAACGGGATCTCCCGCTCGTGGTGGGTATCCAGTTGGCGCCGCATCATCTCGGTGAGGATTCCGCGCCTCCTGTGCGTGGGAGACACCGTGACCTCGGTGATACCACCGACCGTTAACGTGTTCGCCCCGGGGACGGAGATTTCGAATGTGAAGGCGCTAGACGTGCCAACTATATGTTCGTCATCAAATGCAATGACACTCTGTTCTGGCTCAAAGGATCGTCTTGCGAAATCCTTAAACCATGGATTGGATTCCGGGTGCGCTGAGAAACCCCGGATCACAGCGAAGTCGAACTCGTCGAATTCGTCCAAGGTGATGGGGCGGTACGTGATTGGCATGTGGTGACCGGTTCAGCCTACGCAGCTGAATAAAGCTAGTTTGGGAACGACAAACCGTATTCTACGGCTCTCCAACGCCTGAAAAACCTCTTGGAGGCCAGGTAATGGAGGTGGGGCGCGATAGGTAAGTAACCTCCGTAATTAATCAACTCCTACCCCCAGTCCTTCGACTTCAGCATGCTGACATCCGTCGGCACCGGCGTGAGCGTGCGCACCACTACGTTCAGCGTCCCCTCGCGGTGTGACACCACACCGCTGCATAGCAAAATCGGCTCATGTGCTGTTCGGCGAATCCGCTCGTACACATCCGGCCAGATCACTAGAGGCGTGTGACCCGTCTCGTCCTCAAGCGTGATGAACACCGCCTTTGCAAGCGGCCGCTGGCGACGGATCACCACTCCTGCCACATATATCGGCGTGCCGTCCTTCAGGTCACGGATATCTGCGCTTCGCACCAGGTCCGGCGGCAGGTGCGGCCTCAACTTCTCCATCAGGTGAGCGCGTGGATACAGCCCGAGCGTGTTGTACTCGCCCTTCATCACGTCCCATTCAGACGCCTCCGGCAGTGCCACCATGTCCTGCTCAACCGGCAACTCGAAGGCGAGTTGACGTCCGACAGGTCGATATCGCAGCCCCACCTCCCACTTTGTTTCACGCCTGTTCTCGTCGGTAGGAGTCCATACAGTCCGCTGTTTTCGGACAATAGCGTGGGTGGCGGGACTCGACGGCAGGGGCACAGGCCCCGGCACCTCAAGCGCGCCAACCAGCGCTGGAGCCTTTGTTGCTATCGCCCGTGATACAAGCGAATCAAATGTCCCGGCATCCACCAGCTTGTCAAGAGGTCCGTGCCGCACACCGGTGCGCGCCATAAAGTCCGCGACAGAGGTAAACGACCCGTTCGCCTCGCGTTCTACCAGCACCTGATCGGCCGTCGCAGAGCGCACAGTCGCCACGTGCACGAAGCCAAGCCGCAAACGCTCATCGTCGATCACGGACAGCTTCCCGCTGCGGTTTACGTCCGGGTTCAGGACCTGTACGCCGTGGCGCTTTGCGTCCTCCTTCAGCGTCTCCAGGTTGTAGAAGCCCATCGGCTGCTGGTTGAACAATCCGACAAAGAACTCCAGCGGGTAGTAACGCTTCATCCAGGACATCTGGTAGGCGGTGACGCCGAAGGCAAAGGCGTGGGCCTCCGGGAACTGGAACTCCCCGTGGAACTTGCTGAATATTGTTTCTGCTGCTTCCGGAGGCACGCCCTTAGCAGCCGCGCCGGTCATGAACTTTTGACGCCAGATGGGGATCAACTCGTGCCGGTTTCGCCGACCGAAGGCACGGCGCATTCGGTCTCCCTCAGCTGGCGTGAACCCGCCGACGTGGACCGCCAGTTCCATCAACTGGTCCTGATAGAGTGGCACTCCGTATGTGCGCTCAAGCGCCGCCTTCTCAAGCGGGTGGTCGTATTGCCAGCCCGGCTCTTTGCCGTTGTGCCGTCGGATCAACATCGACACGCCGTCGTTGACGCCGACGCCGGGGCGGACGGCCCCGACCTCCCACGCCATCTCGAACAGGTTCTTCGGGCGGATCCTTGGGGTCGTCTGCATCTGGGCGGCGGACTCAACTTGAAATACGCCTACGGTGTCTGCTCTGTGCAGCATGGCGTACACCTTCGGATCTTCGAAATCGATGCGCGACAGGTCGACACGCTCCTCAGTGCGCTGCTCGATCAGCCTGAGCGCCTCGTTCATTTGCGATAGCGCGCCCAGCGCCAGGAAATCTATCTTCACAAACCCGGCGTCGTCTGCGCTGTCTTTGTCCCACTGGCAGATGTATCGACCGTCGATGGCGCTGCGCTGGAGAGGCACGGTCTCCGAAAGCGGACGTGCCGAGAGGATCATGCCGCCCGGGTGCTGTGCCAGGTACTTCGGGAATCCGCCGAGCTGGAGAGCGAGTCGAACGAGGTCCTGCCACAGCGGCAGGTCTGCACGGCCCCGGTACTCCGGAAGTGACCGCATCTCCGCCGGAAGGTCCTTCACACCTGCGTGCCCATCGACCCGCTTTGTGAGCTTGTCCAGGTCATCCCCAGGCAGCCCGAGGGCCTTACCGATGTCCCGAATGGCGCCCTTGATTCGGTATGTGGAGATCATCCCGGTGAGTACAGCGCGATCGTTACCCCAGCGCTCATGGACGCGCAGGATCAGCTTCTCCCGGATGTCACGCGGGAAGTCCAGATCGATGTCCGGTGGGCCGTCCATCTCGGCGTCCGGCATGAAGCGGTCTAGCGTCAACCCGAACTCCAGCGGATCGATGTGTGAAAGACCGATCAGGTAACCGACGAGCATCGCAACCGAGGACCCGCGCCCACGCCCGGGCGGGTTTTCCTCAAGTGGCAGCCCGGGTTCAACGAGGCCGAGATCTTCCTGGACCTCGCGGGCGATCCTGATGATGTCGTAGTACTGGAGTACGAACCCGGCTAGGTTGTGTTTCTCCAAAAGCGCCATCTCCTCATCCAGCCGCTCCCGAATTGGACCGTTGACCTCGCCGTACTTGCGGATAGCGGCCTCCTCGCATAGCTTGCGGAGCCATCTGGTCTGGGTGTGGCCTTCGGGCACGTCATAGTCCGGGAAGTCGTACACCTTTTCGGATGTGAGATCGAAATCACACTGGTCGGCTATGCGGACCGTGTTCTCGATCGCCTCCGGATACGCTGTGAACAACGACGCCATCTCGTCAGACGGTTTCAGGTAGAACTGGTCGTTGGCACGCCGCTCCCGGTGCGTTTCTTCGAGCGATTTATTGTGCTGGATGGCGACGAGGATGTCGTTCAGGTGGCTGCGCTCGCGGAGGTGGTAGTGGGCGTTGTTGGTGGCGACGATGGGTATACCGAGGTCCGAGCCGATGTCCGCCATGAGCCGGTTGCGCTCGGTGTCGTCGAGCACCAGATTTTGCTGCAACTCAAGGAAGAAGTTGTTCGCACCGAACCAGTCCCGGTACTGAGCGCCCAGCCGCCGGGCCTCGCTCAGCCTTCCCGCAAGAACGAGTTCCGAGATCTCGCCGTGACGACAGCCTGAAAGGCAGATCACCCCGCTTGCGTGGTCTTTGAGCAGGGAGGGGGCGAGCGCGGGGAGGACACCGTTTGGGCCGGGCCGCTCGGGCGGGTCCATGTGCGCCCGCGTGGTGAGCTTGCAGATGTTTTTATAACCCTCTGCGTTCTCCGCAAGCAGGGTCAGGTGGTGGCCGCTCGCAAGTGTGATCTCGACCCCGATGATCGGCTTGATCCCAACGCCCTTCGCCGCCTGGGCAAACTCCATCACCCCGCACAGGTTGTCGTGATCCGTAATGGCGAGGGCACGCATGCCAAGCGCCTGCGCCTCGATCAACAGTTCCGAGGTACGGGAAGCGCCCTCTTTGAACGAGTAGTTTGAGTGGCAATGCAGCTCGGCGTAGGGGGATGGGGGAGGTTCAATGGTTTCTTCAACACGCGCCTTAGCCTCACGAGCACGAACGCTAGAAGTACGTCGCTTCTCCAACCTTGGAGAACTATCAACAGATCTCGAGCCAATCTGTTCAGCAATCTCAGCCGCATCACGTGGCCCACCCGGCGCGATATCCAGATCGCGATAATCCTCGGCCTGGCTCCGTTGTTCCTTCTTACGTTTTGGCATTTAGATGGCTGCTGTCTCTAGAAACACAACCCCTCACTGCCGGAACCAGTTATCGACCGCCAGATCGTGGAACAACGTTACCGGGCGGCCGTCGGATAAGCGGGTGTGGAAATACACCCGCTCTATCTCCTTATCTGGTCCCCGCCACCATTCGTCGTTGATCTTCCACATGTCCTCGATAGTGACCACCTCATTCACCTTTCCCCCAATAGAGACCGACGACGGCATCCCGCGTTCGTCTGTGTTCACCGTCACCTGAGTCGGGGCATTTAAGGGCTTAATTGCACTAGCGCGTGCCTTCGTTCCGGAATTCGGGACCATGGCTCTACCTCCCTTACCTGATAGACCGGCGGTGTCGTGCCCAGCCGTACCTCTAGTTGATTCACCGCTTCCTGCAACTTTTGATCTCGCCGGACCTCCATCCACAGTGACTCCTGCCGACCGGCCTCGCCGGTCAGCCCGGAAAGCGTCAGGCGTATGTCCTCTATCGGCCCCGGCAGCGCCAGATCATGCAGCTTCGCTTTAATAGAAAACAGAGCCTTCGTCCGTGACCCGGCAGGCTCCTTGAACGCCACACGCATCGTCCACGGCGGTCGACGCAGCACAGTCGCCTCCAGCTTTGCTTCCCGTGCATACCGGCGTGCGAGTTGTGGGTGGGCGTATGCACGGGACAGGAGGCTTTCGATCGCTGGGAGGATCGCCGCCATGCTTACCGTGGCGTCGGGGAATTCCAGGTATTCCGAAACGGCCTCTTCTGTCCGACGTGCCACGAGAGGCCGATGATCGATGCCGTTCGACAGGTCTGACATCAGCGTCCCGTCGTTGCCGAACTGCGCCTGCATTGCGCCCGGCGGCAGCGCTGCGATGTCTCCCATCGTGTGCAAACCGAACCCATGTAGTCGTGTGGTCAGCTTGAAATCCACAGGTAACAGCTCAACCGGAAGCTTCATGAGGAATCGGCCCGGTTCGCCCGTTATCTTGAGTCCGCGCCCCGATGAACTGGCTGATGCCGCAACATACGCCAGCCACTTGTTTTCGCCAACACCGATGCGGGCGTCGAACTGGCTCACGGCGTTGGACAGCGCCCGGACTACATGGGCGTCGTCGCCGTACAGCCGGTCGAGCCCCCAGATGCCGATATATGCACGACCGAACCCGTAACTGCCCGCTCTTTCAGTGTCGGGTTCCACGTCGGGACAGCGCGCTTCAAGTCCGACCAGGACCTCGCCGAACGTGCGCCCATACAGAGGCATATCCGGTTCCAGCAGAAGCACATCCTTGCGGGCGATAGCCAGCGCCTCGCTGAGCGGCATACCCCTGATCATCTTTGGGCCAAGCTCGGGCGACCAGTCGAGTACCGACTGCGCACCTTTGCTGGCGTTCGTATTGTTTTCGCCAACGATGATCGTTGGACGATCGACCAATTCAGGCCGCCTGATCAACTCCACCTGCCACATGAAGTTTGGGATGTGGACGCAAGCCACGGCTGCGCGTTTTCTATCAGAGGTTGGTATTAGATCACCCCCCCCTGTGCTGTATTCTCCTGCTGTTGTGCTTTCACTCCACCCGCCAGAGTTACTGAGAGCGGGGTGTGATACCACCGCTAGAGATATAATAGAACGTTTGTTCTAATAATCAATCAGTGCTTGGCGTAAGAAGAGATTGGTTAGAGCGTCCACACCTCTTAGGTGCAAGAATTACTGTTCGCCCTCTGGTGGGATTGGAAAGCCCTAAAAACCCAATCCTATTGTCCTGGTCAGGTATTCCACCATCGGGGATACGCTGTAGCAGGCATCTGTGTACTCGTCTAGGAAATCAGGTGAACATATCTCATCATCTGTAAATGACGCCCAGGCGATAAAATCTTTGCGTTTTATCTCGTCGATTGCCGGGTGCTCAGGGTCGAATCCCCGAGGTGCGCGAACCAGCGATTCACCGGCAACATCCCATCGGTGTTTAAACTCCTCGCGAGAAGTGGCATCACGCCATCTGGATGGGCTTATTGCTATCGCTCCACGCACCTTTGCCAGTTCGTCACGCCCCGGCTTCCAGATTCCCGCCGCCGCTCCAGAGTCACCTGGCTTCAGGTGTAAATAGAAACCCGGTGCGTGAGCATCGCCAGCACGTTCATGCCGAAACTGGATACCGGCGTTAGTTTTGTATGGACTCTTATCCTTCGAAAACCGTACGTCGCGATGGATGCGGAACATCGATCCTCCAATGAGTCTCGGATCGGCCGTGAACGAAAAACTGATCCCGGATAGGCGCGGCGCAAAGTCTGTAATGAACTTTACGATAGGATCACGTACATCACGAAGGTATCGCTCGCGTTGGTCCTTGAACCATTCGCGATCATTATTTAGATCTAGCTCACCGAAGAAGTCGAAAAGGGCATGGGTGAAGTGTGGCTCGCCTGACATAAGCGCAGTTTAATACGACTGACGAAAATCCTTTGACAGATGTAACCCGGAGAAACAGTGTTTCGGTCATAAGTTGCAACAACTTCGCCAGTAGATTCAAAACGGTTCAAGCGCGAGACTGCGCCGCGTGTGCAGCGACAGCCGATGGTTGAAACAACGGCTTCTAACAATCGCACCCAACAAAATTTCAAGGAGCGCCACAATGGCAGTGCCCGGCTGGGGAGACATCTATGACGAGCTCGGTGTCACGCCCGTAATTAACGCCATCGGCTCGGTGACGCTACTGGGTGGGTCGCAGACATCCCCAACTGTCAGGGACGCAATGGAGCGTGCCAACTCGGCATACGTACCGCTGGCAGAGCTGGAGGACAAGGCCGGTGGTTTGATCGCCGACATGCTAGGCGTCGAGTCCGCCTACATAACCTCGGGCGCAGCATCCGCGCTGGTGCTTTCAACCGCTGCCGCTATGGCGCGAGACAATGATGATTTCGTTGCGCAGCTTCCGGATACGACCGGAATGGCGGACGAAATCCTTATCCAGAAAAAGCAGCGCTATCACTACGATCGCACACTGAACTTCGCCGGTGCGAAGCTGATCGAATACGGCACCGATGAAGGCACGTCCGAGGAAGATCTTGAAGCGGCGATCAACGATAAGACCGCGGCGCTTCACTACGTCGCAAACGAGAAGATAAAAGATCCGTCAGTCCTCACAATCGAGCAAGTAATTACGATCGCCAAAAAACACGACATCCCGGTGATCGTGGACGCCGCCGGCCAGGTTTACCCGACGGAGAACATGGGTAAGTACGCCAAGCTAGGCGCTGACATGGTGGCCTATGGAACCAAGTACATCGGTACACCGCACTCGGCGGGCATGGTCGTCGGCTCAAAGACTTGGATCGATCGTGTCCGCCTGAACAGTTTTATCTCATTTGAAGAGCGGAGGGTCCGCGGAATCGGCCGACCCCAGAAGATCGACCGACAGGAGATCGTCGGCGTGGCCGCAGCTGTGCGTGAGTGGCTGACGATGAACCACGAAGAGCGCATCGCCAAACTGGACGTCAAACTGACACATATCGAGCGCGCCATTACCGGAATTCCCGGAGTAAAGGTAGAGGCGGATCGCGACCCGACCGGCGCATCGGTGTTCAACCTTTTCCTGACCATCGACGAGAAGGTTTGTGGCATTTCTGAGGACGAAGTCGTCGCACAGTTAAAGGACGGAGATCCGCCGATCTGGACCCGCGTGAACCCCTACTTCGGCGGCATGCAGGTGGGCATGGTTGGACTGAACGACGGCGAGGAACAGATCGTGGCGGAGCGGCTAGTGGCGGCCTTGAAGGGATAAGGCCAATCCCTTCTCGCAGAGGGAGAAGAGTGGAACGACTAGCGGTTGTTATCAGCGTTCCACTGCCGCGCCCGATCACAAGTTGAT
>JAPYSM010000028.1 GCA_029936485.1 Dehalococcoidia bacterium | reverse complement strand
GTCCAGAACCCGGCACCGATGGCCAGAAAACTGATTATGGACGCCAAACCTCGGGTCCACATGTGATAGAAGCCGGCCAATTCGCCGGTGTCCCTCACGACTCTTAGGGCTGTGATCGATGCTCCAACGTCCTGTCCCCGCCGGTACAGGGACATGGTCCAGATGAAAGCGCCCAGCGATACGATAAATCCCAACACGGGGATGGCACCCGTCATGTTGACGAGGATGTTTGTGATCAGCCAGGCGCCCGTACGAGTCTTCATGCCGGCGATCTCGCCGGGTACGGCAATGCCGTCGGAGGCGATCGTCATAGGTGTATAGCCTGACGGATCGTTGGTACGGACGTACTCACGTGTCGGATTCTGATCGACCGATTCCGCCGGCACAGCGGTGCCGCATTCCTGACAGAAGCTCGCACCCGGCATATGACGGATGCCGCAATTTCTACAGAAACCCGAAACTGGAGAGCTCAATTGTTTATCGTCCTAGGCCGGTGTCTGTCCTAGAGTATCGGTGTCGAAGGGCAGCCTATTCTTCAAACTTCCGGATCACAACGCAGGCGTTCTGCCCACCGAAGCCAAAGCTGTTTGAGAGGATTGTGCCGACCTCGACTTTACGGGCCACATTAGGCACGTAGTCCAGATCGCAAGCCGGGTCCGGGTTCTCGTAGTTGATCGTCGGATGGATCACGCCGTCCCTGATGGTGCATATGGCCGCGGCGGCTTCCAGCCCACCAGATGCTCCGAGCGAGTGCCCGATCATCGACTTCGTAGAACTGATTGGTGTTTTGGCTGCATGTTCGCCGAATACCGTCTTGATCGCGCGCGTCTCGGCAGCATCGTTCACGGGCGTAGATGTGCCGTGCGCGTTTATGTAATCGACGTCCTGCGGACCGATGTCCGCATCGTTAAGTGCCATCAACATCGCCCTGACCGCGCCCGCGCCGTCCTCAGGCGGGTGGACGAGGTGATGGGCGTCCGAGGTTACGCCCCATCCGGAGATCTCGCCGACGATGGTTGCGCCGCGATCAAGTGCATGTTCAAGGTCTTCGAGCACCAGGATTCCGGCCCCTTCCGCCGGCACGAAACCGTCACGGTTCGCATCAAAGGGGCGGCTTGCCTTTTCTGGCGTTTCGTTGCTGCTCGTGGAGAGGGCGTGGATCGTGGAGAACCCACCGAGTCCGATCTCACAAATTCCGGCTTCAGCTCCGCCGGCGATCATCACGTCAGCCCCGCCACGTCGGATTACCTCAGCCGCTTCGCCGAGCGCCTGTGTGCCGGCTGCGCAGGCTGTGATTGTCGTTCCAATGTAGCCGGTTGCGCCGTAAACCCGGCTAACGTTTGCCGCAGCCATGTTCGGCAGCATCATCGGTATGTAGTAGGGCGATATTCGAGTGCCACTGCGTTTTACCATCACCCGTGCTGCGGCCTCCGTTTCCGGGTATCCGCCGATGCCAGTGCCAAGAAGCACACCGTGGCGCGTTCGCTGATCGTTCGAGAGGTTGTCTAGCCTGTCGAGTCCTGCAGATTCAAGGGCCTCACCCGCGGCCACAACGGCCAGCTGGGCGAAGCGAGCCATTCTTCGAGACTCTTTGCGGTCCATATACGTCGTCGGATCAAAATCCTGGACCGTCGCTCCGATTCGACACGGGTAGTCGTCGATATCTTCGAGAGGGAGAGGGGTCACCCCGGACTTCCCCGCCTTCAGGGCATCCCAGAACGTGTCCGCGTCGTGTCCGATAGCCGAAACTACGCCGACACCGGTTACTACAACCCTGCGTCTGCCGTTGCTGTCCGTCATCGTATTAACACCGAGTCCTGACATCGAAGTTTGAATAGTCGATAGATCGTTATAGAGCGCCGTGTCGCGATCCTAGACCGGTCTGATCCTCGGGATCCTGAGCTGGAGCTATTAAAGCCGGAATCTCGTACGCCGGCATCATTTCACCGCGCAGATCCGGGTACAACTCCGGAGTTATTGAAAGCAGTATCTCTCGTACCTCAGCCGCCAAAAACAGCGAACCGGTCGCGACAATAACGTCTCCCGTAGAAGCGATGGCCCGTGCCTCACGCAATGCACTCTCCACATCAGGTGTCACCGCCGCAACGGGGACAGTATCGCGCCGCAATGCCTCGGCGACTGTTTCGGCGCTGACTGCCTTCGGGTGACGGGTACGGGTCACGATTACCCGTGGATTAAGCCGGGAAAACTCACGAGCCGTCGCTGCGAAGTCGTGGCCTCCCGAGCCTGCGTACATAACGACAGGACGCGTCGCAGACGGGAAGAGCGACTCGAGTGTGGAAACAAGCGCCGCCGCTGAAGAGCTGTTGTGTGCGCCATCAACGATGATCTGCACATCGTCATCCGGGGATGTGAGCACCTCGGCACGCGCCGGCCAACGGACCGCCGCGATGCCGCGTGAAACGGAGTCAGCGCTGATCGTCAAATTTCGTTCGCTATTGAACGTTTCGACCGCTGCGATGGCGGTAATCACGTTGTCGACCTGATGAGGCCCGGCGAGTGGCAGCTCTAACTCGTATGTATTTAAAGAACTTTTTAGCGCCAGGCATTGCACCAGCTTCCCGTAGGCCGTAGTCGCCTGTTCCGGCTTGCGGACGATGGCCAGTCGATCATGGGCGTATGTCACTTTGGAGCCACGCTGCCAGGCGACCTCCTCGATGACTGGCCTTGCCGCGGGCGCTTGATTTCCGACCACCACGGGAACACCGGGCTTGATGATCCCGGCTTTCTCGAATGCGATCTTCGGGACCGTGTCGCCCAGGACAGCGGTGTGATCCAGGCTGATCGGTGTGATAACCGCCACATCCGGCGCCACCAGGTTCGTGGCGTCAAGCCGACCGCCGAGGCCGACCTCGATCACCTGGACGTCCGCTTTCACAGATCGAAACTCCTTGAAAGACATCGCTGTCAGCAACTCGAATACGCTGACTTTACCAACGTCCCCACGCTGTTCAACGGCTTCAACGTCCGGCCAGAGCTCTTCGATGAGCGCCGAAAACCTGTCAGTTGAAATCTCATTCATATCCACCCTGATCCGCTCCGTTATGCGGTGCAGGTGTGGCGATGTGAAAAGGCCGGTCCGCAGCCCGGCCGCCGTCAGAACCGAGGCGATCATGGCGGAACTGCTGCCTTTGCCCTTCGATCCGGCCACATGGATCGTTGGCGTGGCGAGTTCCGGATTACCGAGACGCGCCATTAACACCTCCATACGTCGGAGGTGAAAGTCTGGCGGCTCGCCCACCCGTGACTTGCGCTCAAAATCCGCCAGGGAGAGCAGCAGGGCGACGGCGTCTCGGTATTTCAGAAGAAGTTCTCTCTGCCTATCCGGGTTATGGACATGTGGTCTGAGGCCCCATCTGAATCAAGGAGCAATCTGGGGCTCGTTATTCCTCGCCGCACAGGTCCGGTGCGTGGGGTGATGCAATTCTAATCTCGTAGACAACCGGATACCGATACCTGTAAAGGGTCAATTTGAGCAATCGCAGGAACATGGTCATATCGGTGCAACTGTCCAAGTTCAGGTGGATGTTCGGAAGCGGTTATTCGGTGAGTGGCCCAATATCCCGCAGGGACTCGTCACGGGGCGTGGGCTGCGGTATATTCCGGCATTCACGAGTCGTACTCATTGGAATCAAACCTAAGAGTTCACTGGAGTGGCATACATGGGTCCACGGATCGGTATCATCGGCGGCGGAGCAATCGGCGGTTATACAGGCGGGATGCTTACCAAAGCTGGACACGATGTCACAATCGTAGATCAGTGGCCGGAGCATGTGGCTGCGGTGAAGGCGAATGGCCTCACCATTCGCCACAATGACGGCGAAATAAACGTGCCCGCCAACTACATCAACATCAACGAACTTCAGTCGATCGACGATCCATTTGATTACGTTTTCGTTGCGGTGAAGTCGTACGACACCGAGTGGGCCGCTATGCTGATGCGGCGCTACTTGAAGCCGGACGGCGCGTACGTGGACTTCCAGAATGGCATAAACGACTATCGACTGGCGGAGACGATAGGCGCAGAAAACGCGCTCGGATGCGTGATCACCATTGCCGCGGGTTGCTACGAGCCGGGCATCGTGCTTCGCACCGACACCAACCCGCTCGCCTACAAGATCGGCGAGCAGGACGGCTCCGACACCCCTCGCGTCCGTGAGCTGGTGGAGGTCATATCTTCCGCTTCAGGGGGCACCTACTTCACGGACAACCTGTGGGGCGAACGCTGGGCGAAGCTGGCCATTAACTGCATGGTCAACCCGATGGCCGGGATCACAGGACTTACCTCGGACAAGGTCCGCACAGACCCGAGGGTCAGAGACATCCGCACACAGGTTGGAGCGGAGGTTATTCGCGTCGGTAGAGCGCTTGGTCACACGATCGGCGACCTTCTCGGTGTTCCAGCGCAGATGTTTGTAGACGCGGCCGAGGGGCGGAACATCGAAGATCTTGAGATCGAGATGGACAAGCAAGCGACGAACTCCGGGGTGACCGGCCGCGCGTCCTTCCTACAGGACGTCATCAAGCACCGGCGGACCGAGATTGAATTCTTGAACGGCTTCGTATCGGAGCAAGGCAAAAAGACGGGCGTCCCGACGCCGTTTTGCGATGCGCTGGTGGCGGTTGTGAGGGAGGCCGGTGTTGGCAAACTGGAGCCAAACCCGGACAACTTAGCGCCGGTGGCGACACTTCTGCAAAATTAAGTCGGAAAACACGACCGGCTGACGCTGTTTGGCACGTATTATTTGATCATGCCATCAGCCAATCAGAGTGCGCCGACCTGGTCGCCCACTGTGCAAGGGATCCGGAGATATCGGGGCTGTTTGCCCTCTTTATTTCGGGCGCCCCCAGTCTGGGCAGGGCTGTTCGCGTTCGTATCGATTCTGTTAATCGCGTGCGGCGCGGGTGGCGACGAGACCCTTGAGCAGTCGTTTCAGGTCGGTGACTCTCCGCGTCTCGTGGTGGGTGCCGACAACGGAAGCGTGCTTGTGGAAACGGGCCTAGAGGGCACGATTTCGGTCTTAAGCGTAGTAAGTAACAAGGACGACGTTGACCTTAGCGTAACGGCTGATGGTGATGTTGTTACGGTTCGATCTGTGACCACCATTAGCGGGAGTTTGATTGGTGGCCGTGCAGAAGGCGCGGTCGATCTCACGATCACCGTTCCTCCGGATACGGTTATCGAGATCGGAACTGCAGTTGGGCCGATCACAGTGAAGGATGTCCGGGCAGGCGGGACGATAACGGATGGGGCAGGAAGCATCGAACTGCGAGGGGTTTCTGGCGAGTACTCGGGTGGTGTAGGAGCCGGCGATATCAGAATTGTCGATAGCGACGGATCGTTCCGGTTCACGACCGGTGTTGGATCGGTCATGTTTGACGGTGTAATGGTCAGTGGTCGATCGAACGAGTTCGAGACGGGTGTCGGAGACGTGAGCGTGACTTTTTCGGAAGGCGCGGGCGTTGAAATCGACGCGACGACTTCAACGGGCACGATTTCCAACGAACTCACCCTCATTGATGAATTATTCGAAACATCAAGTGTGGGAGCGCGCATTTCGGGAATTCTTGGAGATGGCGGCGCTGATTTGCTGATAGTGGTCGGTGTGGGATCGCTGGAATTCAGCGAAAAGGCTAATTAACCAAACGATATACAGGCCGGACGGGGTACCTGGGACGTTTGGACCGCAGATTGGTTGTGGGGCCGTCCGGTCTCGCCTTGTCAAGCATTGCCTTCGTGGGACCGCCCAGGTTGTAACCGAGCCTGCGGTGATCTGCCAGCACGTCAAGGGAGTGCTCGCTGAGGCCTGAACCCGGCCTATGCGATTCCCCGCGGAACCGGTGACACGCCCTCTGATCTACAGCTGAAGGAACGCTGGCGGCGATGTCGCAATCGTGTGCCCACGGACACATGTACGCGATGCAGCGCGTTATCTGACCAGTGAACGCCGAAGACTCTGGCGCTGCTCCCAGAAACCGGAGTGCGGTGACCTGCCGATCCGAGAGAGTCCGTAGGCGTCCCTGTCTAGACCGTGACGTGCGTGGTGAAGTAAATCGAGTCGTCATAAAACTTGATAGAAACAATAGTTCTGTTCACGCGGAACTTGAACGGAACCGTGTAAATCGCTCAGGTTCAAAACAAATATGCCAACCACTGGCAAGGATCCCGAGCAACGTAGTTACACGCTACCCGTTACCCGGAACCCGGTAAAGCCGCTGAATTGCGCCAGTCCCACCTAGTGTGCGGTGACACTTCCGCCATTGATGTTGATCGATTGGCCGGTGATGTACCTCGCACGGTCGGAGCAAAGGAAGCCGATCAAATCTGCAACCTCTTCATCCGTCCCGGCCCGACCCATAGGGATACCCGACTCTAGGTTCGACCAGAATTCGCCACGACCCAGGATGTCCATGCGCGCTGTTTCGATAGCACCCGGGCAGACGCCGTTCACGACGATGCCGTGCGGCGCCAGCTCTTTCGCCAGTGCCTGGGTAAATCCATTGATTGCGAAATTGGCTGCGTTATACGCAGAAGTGTTCGCAGAGCCCTGCTTGCCCGCGGTGGAAGACAGATTGACAATTGCGCCACTGTCGGCATTCCGTCCGAGCATGTGCCGCGCCACAGCCTTGGCGCACAGGAAAGACCCGACGACCTTGATGTCCAGAACTCGTCGAAAAAGATCCTCGTCCAGGTCGACGACCGCCACCCGGTCCTCGCCGCGTCGGAAAGCAGCGTTATTGATCAAGATGTCGATCCGCCCGAACTCGTTTAGCGTATCGGCGACCATCTTGTCCACTTCTTCGGAACTAGACACGTCGACCACCAACGGTAGCGCACGTTGACCCTGCTCACGAACTTGGTCGGCAACAGATTCGATATCGCGCCAACCGATCTCCTTCTCGTCGTCAGGGAACGTCTCTGGATCACGTCCAGTCCCGGTGATGACCACGTCAGCGCCCATCTCGGCAAGCCGCACAGCGGACGCGCGCCCGATACCTCGGAGCCGTCCGGCCCCGGTCACGATAGCTACCTTGCCGGCAAGTTCTTTACTCATCGTGTACTCCCAATTTCCTGATGCCTGTCTGGTTTCCGTAAATAAGGCTTAAACGCTGGACTAACTAGCCGGGTCGTTCGCCAAGAGTCAAACTGTCTGTGAGAAGCCCTGCGCTCCCCCTGAAATATGTAATTTCCACAACCTCTCCCGCAGGGTGCGTTCGCAAGAACTGCTCAAGCGCAAGCGTGTCCGAAATTGCCACGCCATCGATCTGAATGATCACGTCATCTACCTGAAGAATCCCTTCCGCCGGGCTTCCCGGGACGACGCTAATCACCCCCACTCCACGCAATACCGGAAGGGAGAGCTGATCAGCGAGTGTAGGCGTGATGTCGAGCGGTTCGATACCTACAAAGCCCGGCTGGACCCCGCTTTGAGCGACCAGTCTCAGGGCGACATCGTGAGCGATATTAATCTCGATCGCGAAACCGATGCCGTCCCCTGTCGGAATTTTGGCCGTGTTTATGCCGATTACTTCGCCCATCGAGTTTAGGAGTGGGCCGCCACTGTTGCCAGGGTTGATGGCGGCATCTGTCTGAATCAGATCAGAAAGCACCTCGGCGCCGTCTATCAGTGATCGGTCTAAGGCGCTGACCACGCCCTTGCTGACCGTCGGACCGCCGGGGAGATCGAGCGCGTGGCCTATCGCAACCACATCATCGCCAACCCGGATGACTCCTGAATCTCCTGTGGTGGCGATGAGTAAGTCGTCCGCGTCCACTCTGAGAACGGCGATATCTATCGATGAGTCAAGTCCAACTATCTCGCCCGTTAGAACCCGGCCATCGGCCAGTGACACTCGAATTTGTACCGCGTCCTCCACTACGTGGCGGTTCGTCATGATCAATCCGCCGTCCCCCCAAACAACCCCGGTTCCCGTGGCGCTTCCGGTCGTAGTAGTCACACCGATGTGGACGACGGAGGGCGCCGCCGTCTCGACAAGGTCTGCTGTGCTAAGTACTGGCGCCGAGGTTGGGAATGCGGTCGGGATGGTGATCGGCGTTGGTGTGGGCGGGATGCTAAATGGGGTCGGGGTCGGTGGAATCATAAACGGCGTCGCCGTCGGTTGGGGCGTCGCCGTCGGTTGGGGCGTCGGCTGCGGAACCGGCTGGACGGTTGATGCGTCAAAGGCGGGACTGCTGCAAGCAACGAGCGCGAGGCCTACAGCGCTGGTTCCTAGAAATAGGAACCAGTGGTCGTTCAACCGTTTCAATTGCCGCCAGAACAAGAAGGCGTGATCCTGCTTTCAGATGCGCGGATATACATCGTCACGGCCGATCATAGTTCGGCCGATGTAGGGATATTACCGGCTCACACGTTTATCGGGAACGGCTGACGAGAGACCTCCACAAAGTTCAGGCCCGGCAGGCAACAGTATTTTCCACAGGCCAGAATAGAACGGGCATGATCTAAGAAGCGCAATCCTCGGGCTATTCCCGCGGATAACGTGTCAGTTACCCTTTCTGTATGCCTTACGTTACTTCGTCAGGCCGCCGTCTTTACTACGAAGTCGCAGGCGAAGGCTTTCCGGTACTCATGCACCATGGGTTTGCGCAGTCCGCGCAAAGCTGGATCGATGCCGGCTGGCGTGATCTGCTTGCGAAACAGGCACGAGTGATTACCTTCGATATTCTCGGGCACGGCAGGAGCGACACACCGCACGATATCGAGGCGTACCGAATGGAAGAGCGGATGGCGGACGTGATCGCTGTAGCCAATGCCGCGGGTACCCACCGATTTGACATGCTCGGCTTTTCACTCGGCGGTCGTGTGGCGCTCGGGATGGCGTTCCAGCGACCGGAACACCTCAGAAGCCTCATCGTTGGCGGGATGCACGCCCGGGCCACAATGCTGACGGCCGAGAGCATGAATAGGCGGACGGCAACGTTGAGGAACGGCAGTGTTCGCGCGCTCAGGCGCGCTCTCGGACTGAATGCTGTCAGATCCAGAGATCTCCCTGACCCTGACCCGGAGGCGCTCGCACTCTCCGATGAAGGCCTGCTTGACTGGCCCGGCGTCGCCGGAGATTTGCATTCACTCGATATTCCGACGCTCATGTTCGTCGGTGAGCATGACCGTATGAAGGTCTGGGTTGAAGAGGACGCAGCGTCCATCCCGGGTGTGAAATATATATGTTGTCCTGACGTCGACCATATCGGGTCATTCGACCACAGCGATCTGGCGGGATCATCGGTCATAAAATTCCTGTCACGTATAGCAAGCGCACCGGGGGAGACAACCGCATGAACGGCATCCTTATCCTGGTCGGCGGCGGCGAGTTCGAGCCCGAAATGAAGTACGTTGATCGTATTTTGTTAGATAAAGTAATCGGCCCTCCGCACGTCGCCATACTGCCGACCGCCGCCGGGACCGATCCGGGGAGGGCTTTGGATCTGGCGGAGACCGGCGCCGCCTATTTCCGCGCTCTCGGAGCGGAGGTCGATGCAGTTCCAGTCATAGATCGCGACTCGGCGATGGATCAAGGTCTGGCGGCACGTATAGAGGACGCCAACGTCATCTACATGGTGGATGGCGATGCTGAATATCTGTACAACACGCTTCAGTTCAGCAATGCCTGGGCAGCGATCGGAAACGTGATCGAACTGAACGGCGTCGTCGCGGCGTCTGGCGCATCGGCGACCATATTTGGGGAACGCTCCCCGGGTTCGACGTTACGATCAGGTCCCGCATTCAACATCCTCCCGGGTTCGGTCATCGTCCCAGATTACGAGACGATGTCATCGATCAGTATGCGGATACGCCGCTTGCGTAGTCGAAGGTTCGCTTACCTGGGAATCGACCGCCACACGGCACTGTTCAACCAGGACTTCCAGTTCACGGTGGTGGGCGGGGGTGGTGTCACAGTCTGGAGCAAACTCCGGCATGAGACACGTGCCGATGGCGATCCCGTGCTGTGGCCGTAAGCCGGAGAGCTAACCGTCCAGATCATGATGTTCTGGATGTAAGATTCTTGAACAACAATTCTTGAGCGGTCCAAAATTTCAGGACGCGTTTTAACGGTGCAGTCCACCCCCAAAATAATCTTGCGCGGGACGTCGATATTTGTTCCCGACGCGACGGAGGTCGCAACCAGATGCCGAGGGCGATTGATCCAGATCCGGCTTACAAACGCGCCATGGTTGTCGTGGCGCACGCCGACGACGCTGAATATGGCTGTTCCGGCTCCGTAGCTAAGTTGGTCCGTGAGGGGATTGAGGTCGTGTACGTACTGTGTACCGACGGCAGCAAGGGAAGCGACGATCCCGAAGATACCCAGGAATCTCTTAGCGCCGTGCGGAAGCAGGAGCAGATCGAGGCTGGGAAAGTGTTGGGCCTCAAAACAGTCGAGTTCCTTGGGTTTCCGGACTCTGAACTGGAACCGACTCTCGTCCTTCGCAAAGCAATAGCGCGTGAAATTCGAAGACACAAGCCAGACATCCTGATCTGCCAGAACCCAACGCGTAGCCTAGAAATCGCAGGATACGTGGGGCACCCCGATCACCAGGCTGCGGGTGAAGCGGCGCTGTCCGCCGTTTACCCGACTGCACGCGACCGTTTGACCTACCCGGACCTGCTTGAAGAAGGCTTCGAGCCGCACAAGGTTCGCGAAGTCTGGGTGATGTTCGGCCCGGAACGTGGTGACTTCTTAAACGAACTCGAAGAAGAGGACATGAAGAAGGCCGTCGCCGCCCTCAAGTCACACGAGAGCCAGGTGCAATATCCGGAAGTAGACGCCCGGATGCGTGAATGGCGCGGACGTACAGGGGCAAAAGTCGGCTTCAAGTTCGCCGAGGCGTTCAAGGTATTCACGCTGGGTTGATTCCGGCGACTAAGCCTTAGCGCGTTCCTGTTCAACCAGCACCCGACGGAGGATCTTGCCGGACGGGTTCTTCGGGATGGCGTCGATGAACTCGACTTCGCGCACCTGTTTGAAAGTGGCTACGCGCTCGGCGACAAAGGCCATCAGCTCTTCGCCGTCCACGGACGATCCTTTTGCCCGCACCACAAATGCCTTCGGTATCTCACCGGACTGCCCGTCCGGTTTTGCGATCACAGCGCAATCGGCCACCCCGTCGTGCTCAAGCAACAGCCCTTCTAGCTCCGCCGGGGGAACCTGGAAGCCGCTGTACTTGATGAGTTCCTTTTTGCGGTCGACGATCCACACGTAGCCGTTTTCGTCTACTCGAGCGATGTCGCCGGTGTGCAACCAGCCGTCGCTCGTGAGGGTTTCGGCCGTGGCTTCCGGGTCGTCGAAATAGCCCTTCATGATCTGGGGGCCTCGAATCAACAGTTCGCCTTCCTCGCCTATCGGCAACTCCGTAGTGCCTGAATCAAGGTCGACGACTTTCTGTTCCGTGTCCGCGGTCGCCGGGCCTACCGACCCGGGCAGTCCGCGCTCTGCGTCAGCAAAATCAAGATTCGTAACTGGCGATGCCTCGGTCATCCCGTATCCCTGAATTGACGGGATTCCCGTTACCTCACGGACGCGAGTCTGCAACTCTGCAGATAATGGAGCGGCTCCGATCATCATGCAGCGCAATGCAGACAGGTTATGCTCCTTGAGCCTTGGATACTGGGACAGGGCTACGAGCACGGGAGGGGCCGTGTAGAGGAGAGAGACGGAGTGTTGTTCCATCAGGTTGAGCATCAGGTCCATATCGAACCGGCCCATCATGATCTGTAAATTCCCGATAGAGATGCCGGGATTCATGATCACGTTCATGCCGTAGATATGAAACAGTGGTAGGTGGACAAGGACCACGTCTTCCGGCTCCGGCTGAGCAATCTCACCCGATCGTCTCAAGAACTGCTCTACGTTGGACGTCAGATTGTAGTGCGTAAGCATCACGCCTTTTGACAATCCCGTTGTACCGCTTGAGTACGGCAAAACGGCTAGATCGTTCATTGGGTCGATCTCCACGTCCGGCGCTCTTGAAGGCGAGGCCGCGATACGCGCCCAGAACGAGGTCGGGTCGATGCCGTCCGGGTGGATGACCACTATCTCTGGGGGATTGTCCAGAAGAGGCTTTGCCGCCTCTGCCATCTCCAGAAGGGAGTCGTGAACGATCAGTATCAAGGCGCGGCTATTGTTGAGCTGATGGGCGATTTCACGTTCGCGGTAGCCGGAGTTCAGTGTGGTGACTATCGCACCGGTCTTGAGCACGCCGAAAAACGCGATTTCAAACTCGGCACAGTTAGGAGCGATCAGCCCGACACGGTCGCCCTTCTTGACACCCATATCGGCCAAGGCAGCGGCGAATTGATCACTGTGAGCGTTGATATCACCAAACGTGAACCTTCGATCTCCATCGATTATTGCGATCTTGGACGGCCACTTGTCGGCGGCGTCTATCAAGTACTGCTGTACCGGATGTACGGCGTACGGCTCCAAGGAACTGCGGACAGGCGCTGAAGTGCTCAAAACGGACCTCCGGCGGGATCTATCTACGGCAGATCAAGCCTTACCTGTATTGCAGCGTTGGCGATGATCGCGAAGTCGCCCCCGACCTCGCCGGGGATGTCGATACCGCCGTTGACGGCCTTGACGGTCACCTGGCCGTGCGGGAGCGTCGCCAAAACGGCGTTTTTGTCCACCTTGTCCGGTTGCTGGACACCAATGATCACTTCTACCTGCATCGACTCGATATCGACGTTTATCGCCCGGGCGATACCGAGCGAACTGTGGTGTAGGGCGTCAAAGACGGCGCGGACCGCCGCCTTCGTGTAATCACCGCCGTGAAGGTCATTTCCGGTCCCCATCTCGAGGATCACGCGTTTCAATGGCATGGGGTTCCTCCTACGGGAGATCGAGTCGCACTAGGGCGGCTGCGCTTGCGATAAGGGTTCCGTCGGAGCCTTCGTCGTTCAGGATCTCAAGTCCTCCGTCGACCACGTTCACTGTGCCGGTGCCGTGTGGAAGGACCGCCAGCACGGCGTCGGTGTCCACCTCATCCGGACGGGGGACGCCGATAGTCACCTCGACCCGCATCGAATCCACATCCAACCCGAGTGCGTTCGCTGCGCTGAAGGAGTTGTGCCAGAGGGCATCACGCAACGCCCTGACGGCAGCCTTTGTGCAGTCTCGTCCCCTGATGTCTGTGCCCATACCAATTTCGAGCACTACCCGTTTCCAGGTCATACGTATCTCTCCAAACGTCTTGACGGCTGATCCTCAATAAAAAGAAACGAATTAAGCGGTATCTACGTGATCTTCCGCTGCCGTCTCCGCTGTGCCGGCTATCTCGCGCAACTGGTTCATCTGGTCCTGCATAGCGAACTGCATCAGGCGCGAGTCCGACGAATGCATGATGAACCGCGCGCCGAGGTTGATAGCGGTAGCTGAGGTCTCGATGGTCTGCTGGTGGATCATCACCGGTACGCCTTTTGCGTCCGTCTTGGAGATTATGTCCTTCAGCACGTCGGTGTACTCCTCGTTGGAGTAATCGTCCGGGATGCCGAGAGATGTAGACATGTCGTTCGGGCCGATGAAGATACCGTCAATGCCTTCAACTTCCAGAATATTGTCTAGGTTCTGGTGTCCGGGTACAGACTCGATCCCGATGATGACGATCGATTCCTTGTGGCGGTTTTCCAGATAGTCCTTCGACTTGTCGCTTGGGAGGACGCCTTCCGTGACAGCCCGGATCAGGTACTCGCCCTTTAGCGGGTGCCACTTGGCGGTGGCGACCACTGCCTGAACCTCTTCAACGGTCTCGCAGTAAGGGACAAGCACGCCCGCTGCGCCCGCGTCCAGCGCCATCGCAACCCACTCGGACTTCGGGATGGGTACCCGGACAATCGGCGTTACTCCGGCCTGTCGGAGGACCATACAAAGGAGCTGAATTTCCGCACGGTCGCGTGAACCATGCTCGGAGTCGATGATCGCAAAATCGAGCGTACTGCCGGCCAACGCGCCGGAGAACCTGACCCCCTGCATAGAGGAGATCATGCAGCCGAACACGTGTCCTCCGCCGTTGAGAGTCTCTTTAAGTTGAACAGCGTCCATTTCGAGTATCCCTTTCCTGAATTTGGTTCCGGGGGTCTGGTATGTGAGGTGGTTGTTATCGAACAGGGTTGGGCCGGTCTACAAGAACGAAGTATTTGAGTATGGATATGCCCAACGGCGCTCGCACACGATAAACGAACAACGGCTACCGTGGGTGTCTGAGTTTTACCTCAAGATGTATCTGGCGTTGTATCCGGCTTATCTCACCCCTCGCCAGAACGGCTCGCGGGTTCGTATTTTTTCGAGAATTGTTGGATCCCATGGCTTAAGATCGAATCCCTCCGGCTGTGGAGGCCTGCCTGCCCATCCGATATGTTCGTAGACCCTGCTGTTGGTGTAGTAGGTCTCGTAAACTAGTTCAACAAATTCGGAGAACTGGATCGGAAGATCAGATTCGACGCTCGCGACCGCTGCGATCTGCCTCTCCTCATCGAGGGCGGCAAATCCACCTTCTATCCGGGATGCGATATCAAGCGACATCGCATCTAGCACCGTCAACAACCCTGATCGCAGACGCCCGTAGCGCATGGAAGCCCGTTCTAGCCGCTCCGCCAGACCAAGTCCTCCTGCTCCAGGGAAGTCGCCGGCGGGTGGGATTATGAGGTCCATGACGCGCGTCAGGACCACCCGGTCTACGTCCGTCAACTGCCTATCTATGGTCGGCATATTCGTTTTCCTGCTTGATCGGTATTACGGGTGTTATATCGGATAGAACAAAGGGCATCAGTGTCTTCATCCCTTCAAGTCGTCCCGCTCGTGTGCGATATAGTCGGCTGCCCTCAGGGCGATCGCCTGTAAGGTCGGCGTTGGATTGACCGCCCCGGCGGTCACGAACACGCTGCCGTCGACGATGAAGACGTTGTCCGCATCGTGCGCCTGGCACCACTTGTCGACCACCGAGCGCTCGGGGTCGTCTCCCATTCGGGCCGTTCCCATCAAGTGCCATCCGCCGCCGCGCAACAACGGATTCGCCATGATCCGCGTGGCGCCCGCCTCTTGCAGGACCGTCGTCGCCGACTTTATGGAGTGATCCATCATGCGGTGGGAGTTTTCGCTTAGCGTGTAGTTAATTTTGGGAGCGGGCAGGCCGCTACTGTCGGTAAGTTGCTCATCAAGAGTCACCGTGTTGTGCTCTTCCGGCAGGTCCTCGCCGATCCCGGCCAGCGTGATGGCGTGGCCGAACCGTTCGGCGAAATCCTCGTGATGTCCGGCGCCCCATTTAACAGGCTGGTGAGCACCTCCAAGTGCCGTAAAAAGTGGACCGCTGCCGCGATTGAGCTGATACGCATAACCACGAACGAAATCCCTGCGCGGGTCCGTTTCATAGAACTCCTGGGACATCAGGATGTTACCCATTGGCCCCTTCCAGGTTTCAGAGAGGTCAGGGATGAGCCCGGTTGTCATGGAGTAGGGGTGGAACATCAAATTCTTACCCACCAGGCCACTTGAGTTGAGCAGCCCGTTGGGGTGTGCATCCGATTTCGACATCAACAGAAGCCGGGGCGTGCCTATGCCGTTACCGGCCATAACCACACTACGGGCGGCCTGATGGTGGACATTGCCGGCGCGGTCGAGATAGTTCGCACCGGTAGCACGGCCGTCAGCCCCGATCGTGATCTCTGAAACACGGGCGTGGGTTTTAATAACGGCGCCGAGGCGAATCGCCTCCGGCCAGTAGTTCACATCTGTGCTGGACTTGGCCTTTCGTGTGCAACCGAACCCGACCGGACCACAGTAGTTGCATGCGTCGCGGCCTTTGTACGGCACTGAATTGACGTAGTTGTCGGACGGCCACCAGTGCCAGCCGAGCCGGTCGAATGCGGCGGCGATGTGCTTGCCGTCCTCGCCGAGTGGGATCGGCGGCATCGGCCTCGGTGATCGGGGTGGCACTGCCGGGTCGCCATTGATCCCTGAGCAACCCATCATCATGTCGTTCATGTCGTAGTACGGGTCGAGGTCGTCGTACGTGATAGGCCAGTCATCTGCGACCCCATCCAGCGTCTTCACCCGAAAATCGGACGGGTGAAATCGTGGTGTGTGGGCCGTCCAGTGGATCGTGCTGCCCCCGACGGCGGCGAACATGAGGGGCGTGATGTCGGACTCGCTGTCGTTGACCGGGTAATCCTCTGGATTCCCTCGTTTGTTGGGATCCCAGTTCCATTCATGGCGGCCGAGGATCTCCCAGTTTTGCTCAGTCGTCGGGTAGAAAGCGGGGTTGATCCAGCGGCCCTGTTCAAGACAGACCACGGAAAATCCGGTCTGTGCGAGCCTCCACGCGACGGTAGCGCCGGACGCCCCGGCGCCGACTATCAAGATGTCAGCCACGTCAGACCCTGATTGTCCTTCGGTAGCTATTTCGGGAACGATGACCGTATGTTCTTCCGGATTTGAGGTCGATGCTTCGTTCATGCAGGATAGCTCCGCTTGATATTTGCTCGAAATATTCGGGGTATGAGCACTCGACCGGAAACTTATCACGGGTCGCGGGACAAAGTGAGCCTCAGGACTATCGACATCGGGATTTCGGCATCGAATATCTTGACGGCACTGCATAACGACTCTGATTCAGGGGCATCACATGGCGATCGTCATGGTAATCGGTACCTCAGAGAGCTAGCACGAGACTCAGATCACACATGGACGCGACAAGATGACCGCAGATGAGCCGCCCCAAACTTTGGATGGATCTTGAAGCAACTCCTTGGGTCACACGATTAGAGCAGGTCGATTTCTGTGGAACCGTCGCCGCCCATTGCCGGTTCTGATCGTTCAAACTCACCGACCGCTGGATGCCGCTGTAATGCCTCTCGGGTAGCGTCCCTGAGCGCCCCGGTTCCTTTGCCGTGGATGACCCGGACACTGGTCAATCCGAGCAGTGCGGCCTCATCCAGGAATGCCACCACCTGCTCATAAACCTCGATCGCCCGGATACCTCGGATGTCCAACTCACGGGTTGGAGCGTCGACCATCGGAGTCGAGCTCGTAATGCGTGATTCATCTGATGCCTTAACGTCCTCGGAGGGCGTGATCACCATCAACTGGGCAATATTGAGCGTCACGCGTGCGTTGCCGAGGATAAGAGAGGCGGAGCCGTCTGAGTTTACCGAAGTCACGGTCGCCTGTGCGCCGAGACCTCGAACTTCCACGATGTCGCCTGCGGTGACGGGTCGTGGCGGCGGCGGCGCTTCTTCGGGTTCGAGCTTCTCGCTTTCCGCTGGGCGGGTGACTTTAAATCGATCAGCACGCTGGAGAGATCGCCTGACACGCTCTTGCTCCCGTCGCACCACCGACGCATCGCGTTCCTGGCTCGCACGACGTTGGATCTGTCGCAGGCTTGTTCGCACGTCCTCCGCTTCACGCTGTAGCTCGGCCCGGGTCTCCTCCACGAGATCGTCCTGTGCCTCGGTGATCGCTCGCACTCGTCTGTCCAGATCACGCTTTGCGGCTTCCGCTTCCGCGCTGTATGCCTCGGCGGCCGCAAGCTGGCCTTCGATCTCGGCACGTTCACGCTGCAACTGAAGCAGGAGAGCCTCAGTCGCCGAGTGTTCGGGCGACAGCATCACACGCGCCCGGTCCAACACGTCATCCGGAAGTCCCAGACGTTCTGCTACGGCCATCGCGTAGCTGCGGCCCGGGGTGCCCATAGTTACCCGGTAGCTGGGCAACATGGTGTCCGGGTTCAACTCAACGGCGGCGTTCCGCATGCCTACGGAATCGCCGGCATGCTCGGCCAC
The DNA here is from genome assembly GCA_029936485.1 of Dehalococcoidia bacterium. Taxonomy (GTDB): domain Bacteria; phylum Chloroflexota; class Dehalococcoidia; order Lucifugimonadales; family Lucifugimonadaceae. The sequence continues at coordinate 1,981 of JAPYSM010000028.1, read as the reverse complement.
GGCGCGATGATGAGTTGTGACGATGGTGGCGATGCTTTCTTCGACAAGATGGTCGAGGATCGCTCGGGCCAGCGCCGATCCTTCTTCCGGATCGGTCCCGGTTCCCAGCTCATCGAGAAGTACCAGGGAACGGTCGTCGGCTTCCTCCAGGATGTCCACGACGGCGCCCAGGTGGGACGAGAAGGTCGATACGGAGTGCTCGATGCTCTGGGCGTCACCGATGTCCACGTACACGCCGTCAAACACCGAGATCTCGGTGAGCGGATCGCAGGGGACTTGCATGCCGCTCTGGTGCATCAGGACCGCCAGTCCGGCTGTTTTGAGCGCGACTGTCTTGCCGCCTGTGTTAGGGCCTGTGATTACGAGCGCACGGAAGCCGGGTCCGGTGGAGAGGCTGATCGGGACGGCGTCTTCACCCAGCAACGGGTGGCGCACGTCGACCAGGTTGAGCGCAGTATCGTCGCCCTCCGGGAGTGTCCTGGCCCTTGCCGCCCGCATCACGTGCGCCAGACGGGCACGCGTGAACACCAGATCAAGCCTGCCTGCCGCTTCGATCGCCATCATGGCGTCGCCGGAGCGGTCAGAGACAAGGCCGGAGAGCCGCCTGAGGACCTTCTCTTCCTCCCGGATCACCTCGGCAGACGCCTCCCGCCAGTCGTTGCACAACTCAACCGCGTCGAACGGCTCTACGAACAGCGTCTGGCCGGTGTTGGACACGTCGTGAACGATCCCAGGCACGGCTGATCGTTGATCAGACCGAACTTCAACGACGAGACGATCGCCTCGTGTGGCGACGACGGGCGCCTGTATCGCGCCGCGGATCTTTGGCCGCGCTATCAACCGCTCCAGATGGGTGGCGAGTTTGCGATATTTCTCTCCGACGCCGGATCGTAGCTGGCCGAGATTTGGTGTGGCGGAGTCCCGGATTCTGCCGCGTTCGTCGATCGCCTCCCCTATGCGCTCGTCGAGCCACCTCAGGTCGGGGATTAGCGCCGCCAGCGTGCCGATCAGTGGCGTTTGTCGGCCAAGTGCGTGGGCGGCCTCCCGGGCCTCCCACAGCGAACGCATTACCTGACCGACCCGTCGTAGTTCCTCGCCGTCGAGTCCGCCGCCAAGTTCGGCTCTTTCTATGTAGGACCGTGGGTCGATCAGCCCCCCGAGGCCGATGTCTCCGGCTTCGTCCAAAATGCGGCGCGCCTCAGCTGTTTCTTCCTGCAACCGTTCGATGTCACGTTCGCCCGAAGAGGGTTCTAGCGCGATCGCGAGCTCTCTCGCCCTGAACATTTGTGCTCGGCCGGCGAGCATGTCCAAGAGCTTTGGCCACTCGATCAATTCACGGGAACGCTCGGTTAGCGTCGGCTGTGGAGCCAGGTCCGGTGTTTCGGCTTGTGGTTTATTCGGGCTGTGAGATTCGTGTTCGGGCATTGGTTGGCTATTCTAGTGGCGGATGGCTACCAAACCATCCGTGCGTACCAGAACGCCGAGTCTGGACCATGTCAGTTGTCAATGTCAGATGAAGCCGCAACCGAGGCGACCGCTAAATCGATTCCCGGAGGGAATGAGGGTTACTGGGCGCTGAGAGAAAACGATGTCCGGATACGAGAGCGCCACACCTACTCTCGCGCCATCCAAATAACCACCCGGCAGGGTTAGTTGCCTTTGTACTTTGGTCTGAAGTCCTCTGCTCTGTCCTCTGCTTGATAGCCGATGACATCCTTTGCGTGCGAGATGTCTCTTACGCCCCAGAGGTTGTCCGAACCGGAGTAGAAGATGTCGAACATGAGATCGTCCGGTGCGTCCAGGCAGCGCTGGACCATCTGGGAGGCGTCCCGATTGCTGGTCCACAGGGAGAACGACCGATTGCCTGGCATATCGACGTCGTTCAGGTTGATGTTGGCGGTCGGGCTCAGGGGCGTGTCGTCCCGATTCACCGAACTGAAGCGAATGCACAGCGCCGAGATGCCGTGGACGTCCGAGTAGT
>JAPYSM010000202.1 GCA_029936485.1 Dehalococcoidia bacterium | reverse complement strand
AGCCCCACTCGGTGGCCTTCCGTCTTGCGAGGGCGCGAGTCGTTGTTTGCGCAAGTCGGCTGGTCGTCACAATTAATTGGAGGTCATCGCTCATATCAATTTGCTCGCTAAGCACTTCAGTGTGGACGTTCCCGCCCGTGACAAATATCAGCGTGGAACGTACATCTTTACATTCCAACTCCCTGACAACTGGCTGGCCGAGCACGAAACGGAACCACAGAAAGTTTGACTCGGGACCCGGAATCGGCACTCCTCGAGACGTTCCACATTGCTGACGAAAATGGGCTATCCGTTCCAGGAAAGACCTAGGGCCGTACCACGCTTCCGTCAGCACGGCGGGGTGCAGACCACGCACCACCGTATGCACGTTCCTGAAACGGGAACTTTGCCGCCAGATCCTCGTCGATATCGATCCCCAGACCCGGTTGGCCGTTTGGCCACATGTAACCATCGTGTACATCTGGACTGCCTGGGAATACCTCTCGAGTCCGGTCACCAAAAATCGAGTACTCCTGTATGCCGAAGTTGCTGGTATTCAGATCTAGAGCCAGGTTTGCAGCGTGCCCAACAGGGGATGTGTCGCCTGGGCCATGCCATGCCGTCCGGACGGCGAACGCTTCGCATAGAGCTGCCAGTTTGCGTGCAGGTGTCAGGCCGCCGATTTGCGATATGTGGACTCGCATGAAGTCCAGTAACCGATCCTTCACCATAGGTGTTATCTCATGTGGGTTGTTGTAGAGCTCACCCATGGCGATCGGCGTAGAGGTCTGCTGTCGTACCATCCGGAAATACTCTTGATCTTCTGGCGGAAATAGGTCCTCCAAGAAGAAAAGCTGATACTGCTCTACCTCCTTGGCAAGCCACACGCCAAGTATCGGAGGGATGCGTTCATGGACATCGTGCAACAGTTCCAGATCGAATCCGATATTAGAACGCAGGTGTTCAAACAGACTCAGGGCAGACCGTATGTACGGCCGCGGTTCAAAGACACCGCTAGGGTGAGCATATTTTAGGTTGGGATCCCGCTCCTCAATCCGTTGCGTTATCCATCGAGGCCCTTCTTCTGGCCTAGTAGCGCTAGTCTCAATATTTGCCGACCCTCGCCCACCGGTACCATAGGTTGAAAATCCTCCAGGCGTCTCGATCTGCACCCTGATGTGGTGAAATCCCTCTGACATAAAGCCGCGCACCTCATCCTCCACCTGGGCATTTTCGGCGCCCTTTGCGTGGACGTACACCGCTGCAGCTTCCCGTGCCTTGCCACCGAACAGGTCGTATACGGGCATGTTGGCCATTTTGCCCTTAATGTCCCACAGCGCCTGATCAACGCCTGACAGGGCATTGTTTAGTACGGGGCCGTTACGCCAGTACGACGAGATGTAACTGGTCTGCCAGATGTCCTCTATATCGTCAACACCTTTGCCGATGAGCAATGGCCTCAGGTAGTCGTCAATCGCCACCTTTACAGCCGTCGGCCTCTGGGTGAAAGTGGCACATCCAACCCCTGACAGTCCCGGCTCTGACGTTTCTATCTTCACGATCACAAGCCTGATTCCATCCGGCTCGGTGCAAATGGTCCTGATATTTCGGATCGTGACGTTACTCATTCGTTCTCCAGGGATTTCAAGTCATGCTCCCGCCTGATTCATAAGCGGGTACCTACATGGTTATCTAGTGGGGTGAGTTTACAGATCGCCCAGCGATTGACCTCCGCGTAATTGCTCGCACCACGCGATACTTCCATCTGATTCTGGAATATACGGTTCCTGGTACCTAGTGTCGGCAAAGGAGACCCTGTTGAAAGCATCTACATGGCTAGGTGGCGGCAACTTTGAGTTCGGTGACGTTCCGGACCCTGAGATTGGTCCTGATGATGTCATGGTTCGGATCGGGACAGTTGGGGTCTGCGGGACTGATGTCCACATTACGCAGGGGCTGTTCCCCGCGGAACCACCACAAATCCTCGGGCACGAGGCTTCCGGGGAGATCATCGAGGTCGGCCAGAATGTGAACCGAGAACGAATCGGAGAGAACGTCGTACTCAATCACACTACCTCGTGTGGTGAGTGCGACGGGTGCCGCAACTGGACGGTGTCCCGTTGTGAGCGCAGCACGCAGAAGCACGAATTCTTTGCGGAACTGGCGTCGGTTCCCAATGCCTCAGCAGTCCCAGTGCCTATCGGATTGGATGTCGAGGTCGCATCGATTACTGAACCTGCATCATGTTGTTTTTCAGGTGTGAGCCGATTGAGGATCGATGATGGCGCTGTGGGTCTGGTTATAGGTGGGGGAATGATGGGACTCATGACCGCCGCGTTCATGAAGACCAGTGGAGTTGAGACCGTGGCGTTGTCCGAGCCGGTTGGGTATCGGCGTGACTTTGCCATCCAGTTGGGAATTGACGTGGTGCACGACCCGTCTGAAGGTAGTGTCGATGATTTCGTTTCCGACCTTACGAATGGTAGAGGACTGCACATTGCGGCGGAGGCCGTGGGCAAGGCGGAACTGGTCGCCCAATGTGTGGATCTTGTTCGCCCGCGTGGCCAGGTGTTGATGATCGGCGTCGCTCCAGCGGGGGCGGTTCTGCCGGTAGACCTGTACGACATGCAATATCGAGAAGTAGTTTTGCAATCGGGATTCGGACGAGGCGATGTGTTCAACCAGACGCCGGCAGAGTTGGCAAAGCTCAACCTCGAAGGCGTAATCACTGGTCGATACGATCTAAAGGACGTCCCTCAAGCAATCATCGATTCTGGTGAAGGCAAAGGCGTCAAACTGGTAATCAAGCCGAACGGGTAGTAGGAAGTGGTGATGTCCAATATCGGGGGGCCGGAGTGGATAAAGCCGTGACAGACTTTGAAGTTATGACAAAGCGGCTTCCGGAATCCTTGGAGCGCCTCAAGGCTGTCCTACCCGTTATACCCGTCCACTCCCCCCTCCCCCTACGTATCCCGCAAGTACACCACGTCCTGTGCGAATGGATCTGGTTTACCGACAGCGTCGAGTTGTCCGCGTCCCTTGACGGCCTGCTTTCGACCATCACGTTCAGCTTCGGTGTACCGTTCAAACCACCGCTCAAGCTGTCCACGTAGCTCAGAGATGGGTCCAGCAAACGTCGGATTGTCGATCTCGTTTACTGTTTCGTCTGGGTCGCCAACAAGGTCGTAAAGCTCATATGGACCGTCTGGATAGCGGTGCACATACTTGAGCGACTCGGTCCTGATCATCCGTGTTGGACCGTACTCGTCCAGCACAACAACCGGACGATTAGTGCCCATAGGAGTGCCGTTCAAGATAGGCACGAAACTGCGCCCGGGCCGGTCACCATCGGTGGGCTGCGCGTCTGAAAGTCCGGCGTACTCCAATAG
>JAPYSM010000027.1 GCA_029936485.1 Dehalococcoidia bacterium | reverse complement strand
TATGACGGTGCACGCGGCAAAAGGACTCGAATTCCCAATAGTGATACTGACCGGCCTGAATTCAGGTAATCGAAATCGCACCGAGAAGGCAATGTTTGATCACAGCAACGGGGCCGCATCGAGCATCGGCGTGCGGATGGGATCGGCGAGCGCCCCATTCGAGACAGGCGGTTTTGATGCGCTCCGGGATCAAGAGAGGAACGCCGGGAAGATGGAAAACGTTCGTCTCATGTACGTTGCGGCCACGCGAGCTAAGGATCACCTGATCGTCAGTACCTACCGGAAGGACAACGATAAATCGTCGCCCGCTGCGGTATTCGCTGAACTTTCGGAAGACGCGCCACAAATGTGGTCTCCTGTCATTCCCGTTCCAGAGCCCATCGGCACCGGTGGATCTGTTGCGGAACCGACACATGAGATGGTTATGTTGGACAATCCAGATGCATGGGAACGCGAACGAGATACGCTAATTCGCCAGATGTCCGATTCACAGATAATCTCGGCGTCTTCACTCCATGACTCGGCAGATGCCGTCGAAGACACCAAGACAGGAGACGAGCAGATCGAATCAGACCCCTGGAGACGGGGGCGTGCGGCGAGTTCAATCGGGCGCGCTGTACACGCAATTCTACAGGACGTCGATCTGATCAATCCATCGATATCCGAACTCAATGTGCTGGCGGCCAAACACTCTCGAGCACACGATGTCGTAAGTTTCGAAGACGAAATTCTCAGGCTGGCGCAGGCAACTCTAGAAACACCTGTAATGCGACGTGCCGCGGAGGCGCTGGCGAAGGGCCGAGCGTGGCGCGAATCGTACGTCAGCGCCCGGATTGGCGACTCGGGTTTGATTCTGGAGGGGTATGTGGACCTGTTGTTTGAGGATGATGAGGGAGCGTTGGTGATAGTTGACTACAAGACCGACCGGACGACCGACAACAGCGAGGCATATGAGCTGCAACTGGGAGCGTATGTCGCTGCCGTCAGGAAGGCGACAGGACTCGTTGTGAGTGAGGCAGTTCTGGTGTTTTCACGGCAGGCTTCCGAAGCGCTGAAGAATAGCTCCAGCCTTGAGGATGCACAACACAGTGTTTCCGACCTCGATCAGGCTGCGGAGCTAGCTACCCAACTAGCTGAAGAGAGGTCGTCCGCCGGATGAGAGTGTTTCCTCTGCTCCCGGGGATCTTGATCAGCACTCGGACCATAATCGCGATAATCGCGCCCGTTTTGGTCCTGATAGCAGCGGCTTGTGGCGGCGGATTGAGTGACGAAGAGCTGACGCTGGCGATCGCCGAGGCCCAACAGGCTGCAGTGGAAGATGCCGTGTCTACGGCAATCGCCGGAATACCGGCCGTGCCCACCCCTGCGCCAACAGCCACACCACAACCAGCACCCACGCCGGCCCCGACGGCCACGCCCGGTCCGAACTTCGCACGCATCTACCAGGAGCAGGTATTTGGCGTATTCCAGATCGATACCGAGGGCAACAAGGGCTCCGCATGGCTCATCGACGAAGGCGTGCTCGTGACAAATCAACACGTGGTCGGCGATAACTCGGTTGTCCTTGTCAGGCAAGCCATCGACGTGCCGTTCCAGGCGGTGGTGGCGACAATCGATTCTGAAAGAGACCTTGCGTTGCTGTTCTTCGATCCGGTGGCTACGAATTCTCTCCCAATGCGGACTGGTCCACTGACGGCCGACGATATCGCAGAGCCGTTGATGGCGCTTGGTTACTCAGAAGGCTCTCCTAAGCCGGACGGATCCGTTGGAGCGGCACGCGTAAAGGTCGGTGTCTTATCCCAGATGATCGACCTCGGTCCAGCCGGTATCAACCTGACAATGGACGCCGCCATAGACCCGGGTGAAAGCGGCGGACCCGTATTGAACAAGTACGGCGAAGTCGTTGGCATGAACCGCGGCATCCGGGTGACAACTTCGGACGGCAGCAGCCCGGTTTTTGGAACCTTCTTCGCCCTGCATATTGATGATATCAAGTTCTGGTACGAGACAATCAGGACAATCCTGTCCCAAGCCCCAACGCCTGCGGCGACCGGTCCCTAGATCGTCCGTAGTTTCGGGTATGCAAGTAACGCCAAGACAACGATACCCAGACACATCCCGCCCAAAACCAGGTATCCGGCAGATACGCCGGCGCTGTCCGCTGCCGCCCCCGCGATGATGCCAGCGACGGGCGCAAGCGCCGTGTCCAGAAGCGTGGCCGACACGATTCTTCCGCGCAGGTGGTCCGGTGTATTTTCGAGCAATGTCGTGGTGTTAGCGGACCTGAACACGGTCTGCGAAATGCCGATCGCGATGATGAGCGGGAACACCATCACAAGCATGCTCACGCCGGCGAATAGGAGCAACGCCACACCGTAAGCGGTCGCCGAACCAAGCATGATCATGCCTTTGCGACGCAGATCCACCCGGGACGCCATATAAAACCCACCGGTGATCCCGCCGACCCCTCCAACCGCCATGATGAATCCCATAATCGCGGCGTCGCGTCCCAGTTCATCGACGACAAGGGCCGGTAGCAGTGTCTGGTGCGAGAAGCCAAACGCGAGCGGCCCGAGCCCGAGCAAAACGAGCGCCAGAACAAGGCGGTTCGTGGCTATATAACGGAATCCTTCGATCATCTGGCCGACCAGTGATCCGTGTTTGGCAATGACGCTTATCGGAGGCATCGCGACGCGTGTCGTCGTCCAGATCACTATTCCGTACGCGATGGTGGATCCGCCGTAGGCCGGTCCAACACCCCACGCAGCGATAACAAGTCCGATGATCGCCGGTCCTATCAATCGCGTTGCATTGATGGCGATCGAGTTCAGCGCGACTGCGTTTAGCAGTTGCTCTTTGGGAATCAATTGCGGAATTATCGACGTCCGCACAGGCTGATTCATCGCCATCCCTGAGCCGAGCAGGAACGCGAGCACGTATATGTGCCACATTTCGACCCATCCGCCTATAACGATGATCGCCATGGCCGCGTTCAACAGGAGGCTCCACACCTGGATGATGATCAGGAGTCGCTTCCGGTCCCACCGATCTGCGGCGACTCCTCCGAATAACCCGATTAACAACATCGGTATGGCCCGTGCCACGTTCACACCGGCTACGGCGAGTGACGACCCCGTGAGTTCAAATACGAGCCAGCTGCGCGCAACGAGGTCGGCATGCATGGCAGTGGCGGCTCCGACCTGTCCGAACCACAAGTATCTGAAATTACGGTCGGCCAGTGACGAGAATGATCTCGACAAACTCGCCGGAATGAGGCGCGCCACACCCGTGCGGGAAGCGGTTGAAGGCTCACTATCTGCGATGTCGCGTCTGCCCAATTCATTTCTTGATCGATGCCCACGGCGGTCCATCTCTACCATTCGGGCAAGAGACGCGCTGCAATGGCTGTGAGCGTGTGTGGCCGAATGGTACACCCGCGACGCGGAGTTGAAACGGCTAACCATCTGAACGTATAACGGGCAGTAATTCTTTCCGGGAATTGACGATTCTTGGGCCTGGGGTCGTTAGACTTGTCTCTGATCGATCATCAAGTCGATAAAAGACATTTCTTTGCAGAAAAGGGAACTATTGCGCGTCTACGCGGCTGAAGTCGTTGGAACATTCCTGCTCGTGCTTTTCGGCACCGGCGCGATCGCGTCCGCCGTGCTCACCGGTGCACACCAGGGGTTATGGCAGGTAGCAGTTGTATGGGGTTTCGGCGTGACGCTGGCTATCTACGCCACGGCCACGATATCCGGCGCGCATCTGAACCCGGCGGTGACACTGGCGTTCGCGATCTTCAGGCCCGAGAGATTTCAGCGGAAACTTCTTCCCGGCTACTGGGCCGCCCAACTGCTCGGCGGGGTGCTCGCCGGGCTGGTCATTCTTGTGACGTTCGGGCCGTTTATAGACCGCTTTGAGGACGACCGTGGGCTCGTTCGCGGCGAGGCAGGCAGTGAACACTCGGCCATGGTGTTCGGCGAGTACTTCCCCAACCCGGACATTTTCGGCACCGACTCAGCAGCTCGCGACCTCGTGTCCCCGCTCGCTGCAATCGGCGTCGAGGCGCTTGGGACCGGGATCCTGGTCTTGATGATCTTTGCGCTTGTGGACCCGCGTAACGGCCGGCCGGCCGGCAAGATGACGGCGTTATTTATCGGTTTCACCGTCGCCGTGTTGATATCGCTTTTCGCTCCGATAACGCAGGCCGGGTGGAATCCGGCGCGTGACTTCGGGCCGCGTATTGTGGCGTACTTCGCCGGTTGGGAAGACATCGCAATCCCGGGGCCGCGCGACGGGTTCTGGATTTACATAATCGGACCATTAATCGGCGGACCAATCGGGGCAGCCATCTACGACTACGTCTTGCGCCCTGCGTTGCCGGAAGAATCCGAGTAGGGGCCACCAGAATTTTATTTTGTTAATGAGAGCAGATCTCACGACGGCTCGTAACCGCATCTTAGACACTTAATCAACGATAGACTGTCATGCGTCACGCTCTGCCCTGTTCCCGGGCCTCGGGACGGAGGGAAATGAATCTCCATAATTTGGGTCAAGTCACGAACGGAGTACATCTATATGGGATCCCGCGGCGGACTGTTGAAGGAAAAACTTCAAGCCGGCGAAACGGTTATCGGTCCTTTTGTCATCGTCCCGTCGATGACCATGATCGACACACTCGGTTATGCGGGAATGGACTTCTGCATCATCGACTCTGAACATGGCCCGATCAGCATGGAGACGGCTGCGGACATGGTTATCGCAGCGGACGGCACCGATGTTGCGCCGATCATACGTGTCGGTGATAACGATGAGCGACTCATTCTTCGTGCGCTGGATATCGGATCAGCTGGTGTACAGGTGCCCCAGATCAACGACCCGGACGACGCCCAGAAGCTCGTCAACTCCGCCAAGTACTCGCCTATCGGCGAGCGAGGGCTTTCGATCTTCACCCGCGCCGGTGACTACTTCAAAGATGGCGCCCCCGGTCATACAGATCGTCAAAACGAGGCAACGGTCGTTATTGGCCATATCGAGGGCAAGCGCGGACTGGACAATCTGGATGAGATCATGGAAGTGGACGGCATCGATGTGTACTTCCTGGGCCCGTACGACATCTCTCAATCGCTGGGCATCCCCGGGGACGTACGAAACCCAATCGTCGAAGAGGCGCTAGTTGAGGCTTGCGGCAAGGCCAAAGAGGCCGGCAAGTCGGTCGGTTCATATGCACGTGACATAGACATGGGCCGCTGGCTTCTAAGCAATGGCGTGCAATATCTGGCGTATAACGTGGACGCCACCGTCTATATGGAAGCCTGTGAACGCATTATGGGTGAGTTGCGGGCCTGAGTCTGAAACGCTGACGGATGGGACTCCACGTCCCATCCGTCTAAAGTGCCTAGAGCATGTCTTCGTTCAGACGAACTCCAAACCCGGGCGCGTCCGAGGGCGCTATGTAACCGTTCTCGGCCGTCGGCTCGCCGATCCACAGATCATCGCGGTTGCCGCCGCGCATCCCCGGTAACACCTCCGCCAGGTCCATACAGCGAGAAGCGGCGATCAGATGGAGGCCCCACACTTCCCCGCCACGATGGGGAGCAACAGGGATCCCGGCCTCAGAGGCGACGTTCAGTATTCGTAAACCCGCCGTGATGCCTCCGCACCAAGTTATGTCCGGCTGCCACAGGTCAAGCGCGCCTGCTCTTGCGATCTCGGCGAACCCGAAGTGAGTGAACTCATGCTCCCCGCCGGCAATCAGGACAGGCGCGGCAACAGGACGGAGTTGCGCCTGTGCATCCAGTTCGTCCGGCGTACAAACGTCCTCAAACCAGTAGATATTGAATGGCTTCAGTAGTTCGGTCATACGCGTCGTGACTGCTGAGTCCCATGACATGTAGGTGTCGATCATCACTAGTCCGTCGTCACCCATCGCTTCCCGGGCGATGGTCGCACGCTCTATCGCGGAATCGTAATCGGCATCCTCGGTCCACCTGTGCGGGAATTTGGTGGCCGTGAAGCCAAGTTCGCCGTACCAGGACTGGTCAGCCCCGGTGGCGTAGGAGCGGATGTTGCCCTTGCTCGCGCCACCAAGCAACTCATACACCGGCTTTGCTTCGGCCTTACCAAGTGCGTCCCACAGCGCTAGGTCCAGTCCAGACAGTGCCATGATAGCGACGCCTTTTCGCCCGTATGGCAGCGACTCCGCATACACGTGGTCCCAAATGGCCGATATATCGGCTACCGAATCCAAGTCGCTGCCAACCACGAGCTCGGCGAAGTGCCGGTTGACCACTTCTACGGCCGCCCGACCTCCTCCTCCGTACCCAAACCCGGTCACGCCGGCGTCCGTTTCGATCCGGACAACTATTTGCCAGAAATGGGTGCGCCAAGAGGCAGGTACGTTGCGGTAGTTCGGGTAGACAGCTGAAACGGCGGTGATCTTCAAGTGGTGTACCTCTCCTGTGCTGCTCTGTAATCGCGCTCGACGAACGAACCGTGCAGACCATTGGAGATTTTGCACCAGCCTGGCCGGATGTGCAGGCTTATGAGACGTGCGAACACGCATGTTCTCGAGCGTGAAGAATCGACAGGAACTGCACTGGAGGCAGTAAACATCCACACCACGTCGATCAATCTCAGTTGTTACTCGGCGACTTCTACATGACGGTCTACCGTTGAAAGGATTCGCCACGGTAGCGGTTCTGGGAAGACATAACCTGTGAGCTCAACAAATCCGTCACCCGTTATCGGACTGCCCGCTCGCGTGCCATTAATGGACACTTTGCCCTCCCAGTAGATCGCGGAATCTGGCCTCGTCGAGATAATCTCCTGGTCATCGACAACGGGATAAATCTCAATGTGTAGCTCTTCCTCCGGCAATCTAATGACCCACCCGGACGGGTACTCGGCACCGGTGTGCGGACTTGTCCAGGATCCCTCAGTTATGAGTTCAAGTTCCCCCGGGTTGAGTCCGATCGACTTGAGTGAACCGTCGATTTCGATAAATGATCCGTAGAGAGCGTCAATATCTCCGTCGACGTTTCTCGTCTGGGTGACCATAAGTTCGGTCCCATCGTCCAACTGGATCCCAAACCACTGCCATCCGGCCGGATTCCCAAGCACAAAAAACTCACCCCACTGGTGGTCCATCCACACGTCACCACTAACGATGAACCGTTGGCCATCGAGTTCCAACATTCCTCCAGCGGCCATACGCGGGCGCGAATAGTAGTAAGTCCAGCCTGTGGTGGGACCCGCAAGCCATCCGATGTCGTTATGCAGGGCCGGGGGGTTCGTTGGGATCATCGATAGAGACAGCCTCACATCATCTGTTCCGACATCAATCGTGTGCAGATCTGGGTTAGCGCTGAGGCTCCAATCGGCAACTTGCAATCCACTCAGGCCGGGGCCGGATTGCGGCTGTTCACCTCCGGAAAAACGGGCCTCGTGAATGTGCCTGCCTGAGCTCACAGTCGTAAGTCCGAATTGCGCCGCGTATGCGGGTCCTTGGCCGTTCCCCGAATCCCCGGACGCAAGAGGGTCTAGCGATTGGAAGACGACGAAGTGGAAGCCGTACTCGTCGCCCGATTCATTCTGCAGGTGACCACTGTAGTACCACCACTCCAGCCGGTTCTCATGCGCGCCTTCGTCCTTCGGGAACGCGAGGGGTACCGGAGCCGGCGTCGGTGATAGGGCTGCAGGTGTGGGTACCGGCACAGTCCGATCCGCGTCTGCACATGCGAAAGCCAGAAGCGCTACTGCACTTATCGCTATGAAAGTGAATCGTCCCCTCATGGCGAAATATCGATGCGCGGCAGGATCCGGTCAAGCCAACGCGGTATCCACCAGTTGAGCGGTCCGAGCAACCGCATGATGGCCGGAGCAAGCAAGGCGCGAACGATCGTGACATCGACAAAAATCGCTATCGCCAACCCAAGCCCTATTGCCTTTACCAGCACAACATCCGCAACCAGAAAACTTAGCGAAACCACAATCAATATCGAGGCAGCACCGGTGATTATCCGTCCGCTTCGCTTCAACCCCTCGGCGACCGATGCGGCGTTGTCTCCGCTGCGCTTGTATGCCTCTGAGACGCGTGCCAGGAGGAATATTTCGTAGTCCATCGACAAACCGAAGATAATGCTGAACAGCAATATCGGAGTAGTGGCCTCGATCACGCCAATCGGTTCAAAATTAAGCAGACTCGCGAAGTGTCCGTCCTGAAAAATAAACACCAGCGCTCCGTAGCTAGCAAGGATGCTCATCACGTTAAGCAGTATGGCCTTGATCGGCAAAACCACAGACCTGAACAGGATGAGAAGTGAAAGATACGTGGCGATGATCACGATGCCTGCGACGACCGGGAATCGGCCGTAGAGACTGTCTACAACGTCCTTGATCTCGGCCGATCCGCCGTCCACGAACAACGCGACGTCTGGCCCTGGATCAAACGCGCGAATGTCTGAAACGAGGTTCGACGCCTCGGGGCCGAACGGTTCTACGTCCGATTCGACAAGAAACAGCACGGCTCCGTCCCTGACGCTGTCACGCAACAGGGTTTGCACAGTCAGATCAGTCACGGCTTCCGGCACTCTATATAACGTGGCGTATGTGTTGGTATCGAGATCCGGCGACACGTTCACGATACTGCGAACTCGCGTCACCTCATCGAGCCCCTCAAGTGCTTGCCCAAAGGCGTAGAGTCGCTCCAGGTTGCCCGGTGATAGCGGATCAATGTCTTCGGCCTCATCGAACACGTAGGCAACCGGGACCTCTGTCTGGTTCAGGAGCCCGAATTCGTCACGGAGGATGTCGAACCCGCGCCGCGACTCAAGCTCAGGCGGGAGGATCGTGGCGTCCACGGTGCCCAACCGAATTCCACACACCGGAGATGCCAGCAACAACAGAAACAGAACGGTCGGCACCGCGACCATCAGTGGCCGCGCCATAACCCAGCGAGACAGGCTGCCCCACATGTCACGATCGGTACGACTCAGGAGTGACGGGATGACCCGGAAAGCGTTAACCCTCGGTCCCAGTACGCCCAACATCGCTGGCATCAGTGTGAGGGCAGCAAAGATGGCTGCGATGATGACGATCACCGCCCCGATACCCACGGACCGCAACATCATGAACTCAAATGCTGTCAAACTGGAGAGACCGATGAGGCTTGTCACCCCGGAGAAGAGAATCGCAGCGCCAGCAGTAGCCTGTGCAGTAGCGACTGCCTCTTCCACCGAGTCCCCGGCGGCAAGCTGTTCCCTGAATCGGCTCGTGAAGAAGAGTGAGTAGTCAATACCAAGCCCGATCCCGAGAAGGGTAACGATATTCAGCACGAACACCGACATGTCCACGCCGCGTGATATGAGAGCAACTGCAGCGAGTGCAAGTATTACGCCAACTCCCCCGACAGTCGCTGGAAGAAACGCCGCGATGAGCGTGCCGAACACCAGCAGTAGGGCAATAGTCGACAGCGGGAAGGCGAGTATTTCCGCACGACGGACGTCGCGTTCACTGCTCAGACTGATGTCGGCGTAGAGCGGCGGCCCCCCGGTGAAGGTCAGTCCCAGGTCCCCGGGTTCAATAAGTGGCCGAGCCGTTTCAAGAAACTCTCGGGCGTCCTCAAGGTCGAGGTTGAGCCCGATCGTAACGTGTGCCGAACGTCCGTCTGGAGATACCCGGGCGGGATCATCCAAGTGTGTGATGACTCTTGTTACTTCCGGACGTGTGCCGATTTGAGAAAGCGCGGCCTGGAGATCGTTCGTAAACCCGTTTTCGTAGGCCCCGTAGGTGTCGCTGCGAAAAATCAGCTCGAACGACATCGGGGTCAGGTCGAGCTTGTCCCGAAATACGGCGCGAGCCTGAGCCGACGGGAGGTTGTCGTTCGAGAATCCGCCCGGCTTCAGAGCGTTTGTGGCCCGAGGGGCAAGTGGGAGGGCGATAAGTAACAGCACCGCCCAGAACGCGAGGACCGTCCAACGCTTTCGATAAATTGTGAGGCCGAGTGAATACATCAATGTCGCGTACTAATGTACGAGACGGACGTGGGTCGCGGGTTTGATTTGGGCAACCAGTACTATGCGGTGGACCTGACCCGGTGATTCCCGGGCGAAGCCGCAATCAGTTAAGACACGCTGCGGTAATCACGGAATCCGATTCCCGAGTGTTGGTGCTGTCGTGACTCCCGGAGTCAGAACCGGATGAGTCGGTGTTCGCATCGCTTTTTGTAGCGGGGTCAGGTGAACACGAGCTATCGAAGGAATCTGCCGGTTGATAGAGAACTCTACGCCTCCAATCAACCGCCTTTCGCCAACGATCTTCTCGATCGTACCGTGAACCTCGATCATTAATGGGGACAATTTGCGCCACAATCGAATCTATGCATTATCCGTCACGGTCCCAACGGGAGGACCGTACGAGTTAAGACGCTCCTGCCCGCGACCCAGATCGTGATCTTACAAAGCATTCCACAACGCCCAATGAATCGGCGTCCCGGCACGGGTATAATCCGTTGCCTTACGCTGAAGGCTCCGCTTACAGGGACCTCTCGGCACTCAATTCAGCTTTTTTGAGGCTCAACGTGGCACTTCTGCTATCGCGCTCCGACGTACAACAGCTACTTCCCATGTCAAAAGCGATCGATGTGGTCGAAGGCGCATTCTCGGAGCTCGCAAACGGCACCGCAGAGATGCCAGACCGCACGGTCATCACCGACGACGAGGTCGGAGGATGGATCGCCTACATGCCCGCGTACCTTGGGTCATCCGGCGCGTTGGGAGTAAAGGCCGTGACCGTGTACAAGGGCAACCCGGAGAAGTACGATCTGCCAACTACCCTGGCGACAATCATCGTTCAGGACAATCAGACCGGTAAGACCCTTGGGGTCATGGACGGCGGTTTCCTGACAGCAGTCCGCACGGGTGCAGTCACCGGTGTAGCGACGAAGCACCTGGCACGAGCGAACTCAAGTGTGGCCGGCATTCTGGGCACGGGCGTTCAAGCGTACACGCAGGTCACAGGGATGGCGTCAGCCCGGGATCTCAAGACGATTCTTGCGTTCTCGCTTGACCCCGATGACAAGCGCCGAGCTTTCTCTGATTCCCTTACGGAAGAGACCGGTGTCGAGGTTCGCCTCGCAAGCAGCACACAGGAGTTGCTTGCCGAGTCCGACATCGTTGCGCTGGCGACGACCGCTCCAAACCCAATCGTAGACGCTAACTGGTGGAAGTCCGGAGCGCACATCAATTCGGTAGGGTCGCACGCACCGGCCCTTCGTGAGCTAGACACGGCGTCCATACAACGAGCGAAGGTGATCTGCGACCAGACCCAGGCCTGCCTGCTTGAGGCCGGAGACATCATGATCCCGATCCAGGAAGGCGATTACTCGGCAGATCAGATTCACGGCGAATTAGGAGCCGTAATTAACGGCACGACGATTGGCCGGGAGAACGATGAAGAGGTGACGCTGTTCAAGAGCGTTGGACTCGCCATCCAGGATCTTTCCTGCGCTCGATTGGTGTACGACCTGGCGGTTGAGAACGGCGTTGGCACTGAGTTCGAGTTTTAGAAGAAGGCTCTTACACGGTAAAGTGAGCGTAGGCGTGAGACCCGGGCCTTTGAGGGCCTCAGACCGTTGCAGGGGTTGGCGTGAAGGCGCCGCCAGAGTCCGTGACCGTGTTGTCGGGGCGTATGAGAATACGCCCACCGCGGGCCACATCCGCAGACGAGTTACCTACAGATCAACCGCAATTTGCTGTCCGTCGTAGGCGAGTTGTACGTCCAGGCCTTCTGACTCTTTGAGCTTCGCTAATTCGATGTTCGTCGGCTCGTGATCGAAGTCGTGCGTCATGTCTACCAACAGCGCATGTTTTGGCCGGAAGCGCCGCAGTTGCTCTAACGCCTCCTCGAGGACAAAGTGGGAGCCGTGCGAGCGTGCCGGCCGCAACGCGTCCATAACCATGATCTCAGCGTCTTGCATCAGCGCGGCCGTGGAATCAGGAATACCGGAGGCATCCGAGACGTACACGACATCGCCGAACCGGTAGCCAAACGCGGTGGTCCGTGGGCCGTGCTCGACATATAGCGGCGTGATTTTAAGTCCGAATACGTCAAAAGGCCGTTCGTCGATGATCTGAAAGTCGAGTTTTGATACCCCTCCAGGCGAAGCCAGACTTGTGTCTACAAGCCAGTAGAACGCCTTTGACACGTGATCCATCTCGGACTGGCGCAGGTAGAGCGGGATAGCCTGCTGGACGTTGTTCGTCCAATCACGGAGATCGTCCAGCCCGCCAACGGCGTCCGCATGCTGGTGCGTAAGAATCACGGCGTCCAACGTCGTCACCCCAACCTTCGGGAACCAATCGATCGCCGAATGGTAGAAGAACTTACCTACATCGATCACAACGTTCTTTTGCGCGCCGTCCGGTGATCTATAACGAATCAGCAACGACGTATTACGACGTCGATTGTGCGAGCCGGGTAAGACCGCGTCCGGGCACACTTTGCAGGTCTGCGGTTGGCGCGTCAGGCAACTGACACGGGGCACGCCTTCAGACGTGCCGGTGCCGAGGAATACGATCTCGCTATCAGACAAGGTATTCGAGACGTTCAATCTTTGGACATGAGGACTTCGCCAGCCATTGTCTCGACGCGTTCGAGTTCGATAATCACAGCAAAGCCATTTCCGTCCTGATCTCGGTCGATTTCAGCCTGGACGGTGCGTACCTTCACAGCTTCTCGGACATCTCCGGTCTCGTGAAGTGTCGCTTTCCCGAAAAACTTCCACGCCTGTCGGGTCTCTGGATTGCGGTACATCACGATCACGTATGGACTGGTTTGGATGTTTCTCAGGCCGCCGCGTTTGGCGCGTTCCCAGTAAGCCAGATTTTGGCCGTCGTAGGCCATTACGCTGCCGCGGTAGCCGATTCCAGGCATGCCATCCGCAGATGCGGTGGCGAGGATACACGGCACTTGTTCAGCAAGTGCATTGTCGATCGCGGTCTTCATCTCGTCAGTCAGATCTATCAAAGACATCTCCTCCTTGGAGCGGACGCCAGGATACGTTTCTTCAAGAATCCCGAATCAATCCCCGAACGATTCGAGGGCTCAGCGTTCCGGCCATGGCGCGGGTAATCGTACATCGGAGTTGGCGTTTCGTGGCACGGCTTGCGGGAATGAGCGTGATTTGAACGAGATTAATCGGTGATTGATGTCACCATTCCGTAGACGCCATCGTATCCGGGTTCGATCTCTAGAGCGCCGCTGGTCGCCATCGAATACCCGGAGTGTAGATAGAGGTCGGCGACGATTCGTTGGTTGACCACGCATCGAGTGTATCGGTGTGGCCTTCAATCGGGCCAGCAATGAAGAAACCCTGTTGTTTTACTTGTAATCCTGACAATGATGTTGACGGGAGGGCCGATGCTGCTAGCCTCCTCTATAACCAATAACCAATGCGTCAATTCGAACGACGCAGCAGATCATTCACCCTTGGAGGCCTCGCCATGAGCGACTCAAGCACCGGGAACATTGTCGATATCCGCCTGAACGTCGCACGCCGACAGCCGATGAGCGTAGTCGAAAGCGCAGAAGTAAAGGCCGGAGAGGGTCTAGTAGGTGACCGTCATTCGAAGGCCGGAAGCGCGCGGCAGATTCTGATGATGGATCGAGCGATCATGGACGTGCTTGAAGTGGAGCCCGGTCAGCTCCGGGAGAACATCACCGTCGAGGGCATATCGTTATTTGGCCTCGAGAAGGGTCAGACCTTGAAGGTGGGCAACGGGCTGGAGTTCAAGATCGGTGAACTGTGCGATCCGTGCGAGAACATGAACCACATCCGGCCAGGGCTGCGAGAGAAGATCGAAGGCCAGCGCGGCCTCTTTGTAACACCGTTATTTGACGGCACGGTGAACGTTGGGGACGAAGTCAGCGTGAGCTAGACCTCCATGCTAGGGACAAAACGGCGGCGTGCCAAAACGCATCAGTCGTATCAGGATCTCACCCTCTACCCCTCCGCGAGAGAGGCCCAACTACATCAAAGCGTAGAGGGGGGCGACCCTAGTCGGCCCCGTCAGCAGCAGCCCTGACTACCCAAACAAACCTTCACGCTGGAACACGTCTGCCAGGATCTCTATGCCCTCGCCGATCTCTTCTGGCGAGTTATGGCTGTAGGTCAGACGCAGGAAGTTGTGGCCATCTCGCTCGGCCCTGAACACCGGTCCCGGGTTGTACTTCACGTCTGCTTCCACAGCCGCCGGAAGCGCCGCGAGCGTGTCTGCACCTTCTGGCAACTCCACCCACAACATCATCCCGCCGTCTGGGGTGCTCCACGATGTGTTTGACGGGAAGTGTTTCGAGAGCGCCCCGAGCATCGAGTCCCGACTGGCCCGGAGGGACGACGCAACGTCCGTCACGTACTCCTCCCGGTTGTCGGTCATGTACTGGTGGACGGCCATCGAGGCGAGGTGGCTGGGGGCGCCACCGAATCGGATTTTCCTGAGGGTCTCCATCACGGGTTCCGGCACGACCCCATAGCCGAGTCTCAGGCCGCAGCCGAGCAGCTTGGTGTAGGCGGAGACGTACATGACGCGGTCCGGGTCACCCATACCGAGCATCGCCGGCGGGAGCGGATCTCCGTCAATCCTGAAGTCTGCGTACGACTCGTTTTCAAAGATCGGTACGCCGTACCTACCCGAGATCTCGAGCATGTGCCTGCGTCGGTTCAGGCTCAGGGTCACGCCCATCGGGTTCTGGTAGACGGAGATGGTGTAGATCATCTTCGGGCGTTTTCCCTCTGCGATCACCTCTCCGATGATGCGGTCAAGGGCGTCGGTGTCCATGCCTTCGTCGTCGGTAGGGACGTGCCGGACGTCTGCGCCGCGCTCAAGCAGCATCTTTATGGTGCCGAGATAGCTGAACTCCTCGACGAGCACAACGTCTCCAGGGTCGACGAATACGTCGAGGATGGCGCCGATCGCACCGCCTGCGCCGCTGCTCAGGAATATGGACTCGGGGTCGATGCCCGGCGCTCCGCGTTGTCCAGCGAGGTTGCCGGCGATCAGTTCACGCATGCCGAGGTGGCCCTGAGATGGCGGGTACTGGGAGAGGGTCTGACCGTCACGCCGAATAGCGACGCTAAGGGCGTCGATCAAGCCTTCTGTCGGAAACACGCCCTGGTCGGCGTAGGTGACGGAGAAGACGTATTTGGTGTCCGCCATGAGGCCGACCGGCATCTCGACCGGCATCGGCATGTTTGAAGAGAAAAGCCCTGAATAGTCCATCGAGTGAACACCCCCGCTCACGATCAACTCCCGGTGTTGGCGCTTCTTGTGCATCACGCGTGTGCGCCGGGGACAGTGTAATGGGGTGGGGCGGTGACAATATTAAGTTTCGTCACGGACCGGTGTCTGATAGCAATCTGAGACCACATTGGGGTTAGAAGCGGGACGAATTGTTACCACATTCGAATCGGACAGTAAAAGATATGGATGCGGCCCAAGGCATTGACGTTATCGGGCCCGTGTACAAGTCAAAGACCGGCTCCGACACGGTCGCATAAATGTTGGGCGAGACAAACGGCTGGGCGAACCGATTGAGATCGAGGCCCTGGGGGATGTGGCCGTGTGCCAAAAGGCGTGTCGCTGCCCACATCAGACAACCCTGACTGGGCGCGCTAGACCCGCCTAGTCAACCCTTAGTGGGCCGAAGGCTTGCCTGTTCATCGTTTTGATTACTACGTCCCACTATCATCTGCCGTGATGCTCAATAGCCCATCGGACCTCGTACCCGGCAACATCTTTCACTTTGGGAAACGTCGTTCGCCCGGCACTTGGTCACGTTAAGCGCGACGGGATATCTTTACAGCTCTGGCTCAATCATTAACGCTCGATGAGCGGATTCTTGTCTCCGCGCCATTCAAGAAAAATCCATCGCCTTCAACGACGAGTTCCTAGGCTTCGAAACGCGCCATCCGTCCGATCACGGGACCTAGGTATTCCACGATCTCTTTCCAGATGAGCACGTCATAGCGCTGGGCATCGATTATTCAATATCTGATTGCAACCGTTGCTCGCCTAAGAAACCGCTACAACACTCTCTTCTGCGAAGTGCGGCATTACCTCTTCTCTGAACATTCGCATGCTGTCTAGCATCTTGCCCTGATCCAGGCCGGCTGCTCCAAAGGCGCATCTGATTGAGTTGATGCCGAGGGATCGCAGCGTTTCGATTCGTTCGATTATGACCTCTGGCGTCCCTATTAGCGGAAGGATTCCTGCATCTTGTGCGCGCTGTGAAGCCACAGACCTGTCTCGATCCCGGTGCTCCCAGTGCTTGTAATCGTCGGGCGTCTTCCCGTCGGCGGTTCTCGGGTTGCCGACCCGTGCAAAGTCCTTCTCGATCACATCTTCCAGCCCTGCTATATCGGACTCCGCCTGCTCCTGAGTCGGCGCGACATAGACATTCACCGCAACCGCCAGGTCGATGTGCTCGTGGGGATTTCCGTAATGCTCCATTCGATCGTGCCATAGTCGAAGCACTTCCGGGACCTGCCCCATAGCCGCGGTCGGGCCTCCGACGATGATCGGCATGTTCTGGCTCGCTGCGAAATCGACGCTCTCAGGGCTCGTGCTCACCGCGATGTGGATCGGGATCCCGCCCTCTTGAAGCGGCTTCGGGAGTACGTTGACATCCTGGACATCTACGAATTCACCCTTGAAGGTCAGCGGCTCGGGTTTCCAGGCCTGCTTGATGACGGCCAGGTACTCGCGGAACTTCGCACGGGCCTCTCCAATGTCCAGCCCATAAGCCTCGAACTCCATGCGCTGGTATCCGGCGCCGACCCCAAGGGTCAGCCGTCCGCCCGAGAGGATGTCGACGGTTGCGGCTTCTTCGGCGACCTGTATAGGGTTGCGGAAGGGCAGGACAACGATCGCGGTACCGATTCTTGCGTTCTTGGTACGTGCGGCGACGTTGCCGAGCAGGGAGAAGATGCCGGAGACGAGGCCATGTCGTGAGAAGTGGTGCTCTGCGAGCCAGATCTCATCCATGCCCATCTCGTCGCCGAGTTCGATTTTCTCCATGGCGCGACGGATGCTGTCTTCGGGGGTTACGTCTTGGTGCCACCGGACGAGTTCGAACTGGCCGAATTTCATAGTTGGTTTGTCCTTGCCTCTTTACTCATTTGGGGTGCCGTCTTGCCGCACATCTTATGCTCGTCACGCGACTGCCGCTGTGGCTCTCGTGCCGGACGCGGGTTTTCGCGAGCGCTATGCTCCAACGGAAGGCGATGCCTCACACGCCAGAGGCGGTGTTTTGGTGGAGCTGGCGGGATTCGAACCCGCTACCTCTTCAATGCCATTGAAGCGCTCTCCCGAGTGAGCTACAGCCCCACTTGCGGCGCTCGACGTGGGTCGGCGCACTGCGTCAGGAAATCGTATCACGGGGTTCGGTGTAAGGGGTGACGATTGTTGATGGTTTGCACTGTGGGTGGTATTGCAGATCCGGCTCCGGCGAGCACGCGCCATGCGATCAACTGGATGATCTCGGGTGCGAACCCGCTACCGACGTTACCGACGGCGGTTATGGCCAATCCCACGGACATCAGGACGGTGCGGCCGTATTTCGCCCCGAGCACCCCGGGCGGGATGTTCAGGAAGAGTCGTGAAAAGCCAAATGCTGCGACGACAAAACCGATGGATGTGGTCCCGACATCGAAGTCTCATGCGTACGCTGGCATCACGGGCGCAACCACACCCTGCCCCATCATCGAGATCGTTGTGGCGAGTGCGATGGCCGTAATCGCCCGGTTTTCACGGAAGAAGCGAACCGTCCGAAGTACAAAGCCCGCAGGGCGGCGGTTATTTTGGGTCGTGTTCGTACTCAGACCCGTATTCGCATCGGTTTCCGTGCTGCCACCAGACCTCAATCCGGGTCGATCACCGCAGGCTCAGAGCCGCTCACATCTTCAGAAGATCCGATGGGCGGCAGCCCGTTGCCTCGCTTACCACGCCGGACAACGAAGGTCTGCCAACTGACAAACAAGGTGCCGCCGATAACGATGATGCTGATCCAGCTGATTGATCTGTCGACTATGGTCAGTGTTAGCGCCTGTGTATCGTCCAGCCCTAGGAATATCAGGACGCCGGTGAGTCCGCCTTCCACGAATCCAAAACCGCCCGGGGTGGGGATCGTGGAGAGAACTGCGATGGTCAGGGCGGCGGACATGATTACGAAGAAGCCAATGTCCAGTCCAAGGCTCTCGGCGACAAAGTAGACCCGGCCGATTTCTAGTGTCCATCCGATCATGCCAAGCAAAAACTGCAGCGGCAGTTGGCGGGCCTTGAAGCTACCGAGCGCTCCGACCTGTAAAGGGTGATAAATCTCTTCGATACGATCCGGAAGGTGGCGCGCCAGTTGTTCGCCGTAGTTGCGCATGATGATGAGCGCGAGGAGCGTGGCGCCGGATACGACGATAGCGGCGATGAGGACGTAGATGGGCAGGGTGATCTCGCCCGTAACCAGCAGGCCGATCGCTCCGACGACCAGCAGCAACAGCACGATCAAGATGTCCTGAGCGCGCTCCCCGAGCAAGGTGCCCAGGCTGTTGGTAAGTGGGATGCGTGTTTCTCGATGCAGAGCGTAAGCGCGGTAGGCGTCTCCAAGCCGGAAGAATGCAACGGAGTTTGCAAACCAACCCATGAGGATGATCGCCGCGTATTTTGCATTGCCGATCTGGACTACACCCGGCTGGTTGTCGACGCCGGACGCACGCACTATCAGCCGCCAGCGAATGCCGCGGAACCAGAAGCTGATGTAATAGACAACTCCGGCAAGCAGGTAAGTGAGCGGGTCAACGCCCTTTACCTGGTCCCACATCTCGCCCCAATCGATATCGAAAACCCGGAAAGACGTGACCCCAAAAACGGCGATCGCAACGACGCTTACCGCCAGGGTCCTTTTGGAGAACATCCGGTCGCTGAGCCGGGGTCTGCCTCCATTTGCCCGGATTTCAGGATTCAGGAGCTCGGGTTGGGCTGGCTGATTGCTCAAACAGTACCCTCGTCGGTGTTCAAGACTGGCTTCTTTACGCTGGCAGGGTATGGCACGCCGAGAGGACGCTTGTGGGGGATACCCGTACGTCTAGGAAAGCGGGCCGGCGTGTTGGAGACCTTGCGCCATAAGACGGCGGTGTCAGGTTCGGGTCGTGGTCCGAGGGCGACCGGTCTTAACAACGCCGTTGAGGCGCCCATCTGTGCTGCAGCCGATGCGGCGCTCCTCGCCTCTTCGTCCACATTTGCGCCCTTCAGGGCTAGCGATATTCCACCGATTTTGCAGAACGGAAGCGTTAGTTCGGCCAGTTCCGGAAGGGCGGCAAGTGCACGGGAGGTGACGATGTCGTAAGACTCGCGGTGCGCGTCATTACGGGCCAGTTCCTCGGCCCGGCCATTGACGACTTCGATGTTCCCAAGGCCCAGCACCTCTACGACAACAGTAAGAAAATCGGTCTTCTTCCGTGTCCCGTCGAGCAAAGTGACATGTGTAGCTGGGAACACTATCGCCATCGGTAAGCCCGGGAATCCGGCTCCGGTCCCGACATCCATCAGGCGCTTGCCATCTTCCAGGTATCGCGCGCGTTCGGCAGGCGTTAGGGCCGCTGCAATTTCCAGCGAACGCACGAACAACTCATCACGAACCCGGTCCAGGCCCGTGATAGAGGTCAGGTTGGCCCGCTTGCGATGCTCTTCCAGCAGTTCGTGATAGACGGCGAACTGTTCGCACTGATCCTGGCTGATCTGGATTCCGGCACGTCCAGCTTGATCGATTAGGCGTTTCAGGTGAGGGTTCCCCCAAGATGGTTCTGGTAAACGCGGCCAACAATAACCGCGTCATTCCGACGAAGGTGAGAATGGCGGTATTTGCGATGCAAAGGATGGATCCAGTGATCCTTCATTAAGGATTACAGCAGTTCAGGATACGCCCGCTGCACCGTTAATCCGTGCATCAAGTGGACCGCCGTTCAGGCAATCGATATCGGTAGCAGGTAATTCAGGACCATTCGTGTATCTACTTAGCTTGGCATCCCCGATTGACTGACCCCAAATCCAGTGATATTTTGGAGTCCTTGGAAGTCGTTAATGCGACTGTCATAGCACGACCTTCACCCGGTGCGATCTGCACCGCGGTTAGTCACACTGAACACGAGTTGGAGAGGTGCGGTTGGCGCTTCGAATCGCAGTTTGCGTGAAGCA
>JAPYSM010000026.1 GCA_029936485.1 Dehalococcoidia bacterium | reverse complement strand
AGACTTAAGGTGCCCCACATGGGCTGGAACTCGGTGAACTTCACCGCCGAAGACGCAGACAGACACCCGGTGTTCAGGGGGATACCTGATGGGTCGTATTTTTATTTCGTCCACAGCTTCCACTGCCTGCCGTCAAATCCTGCCGATAACGCCGCCACGACCGAGTACGGCGGACCTGTTTGCGCCGCCGTGGTGAAAGGCGAGCTCATCGCCACCCAGTTCCACCCGGAGAAGAGCGCGGATCGTGGTCTCCAGATATATACAAACTTTGTACGCCACGTAGCTGACACTACTGCGTCACGGGTGGTTTGATTCACGTGTTGATTTTCCAGAAAAGTGTCGTTTCATGGATGTGATTCCCGCGATCGACCTGAGAAGCGGCAAGTGTGTTCGCCTCCACCAGGGTGACTATGCTCGCGAAACCGTGTTCGATGACGATCCCTTGTCTGTATTGCGGCGTTTTGAGATCGCGGGTGCGACCCGCGTGAACATCGTTGACCTGGACGGAGCGCGTGACGGCACGCGTACCAACGCCGGAGTGGTCGCAGAGATGGCCGTCGCTGCGACGATCCCTCTACAGGTTTCTGGTGGCATAAGGGACGTCCGAACCGCCGCTGCGCTGGTTGAGGACGGCGTGGCGCGTGTGGTGTTTGGAACGGCCGCGGTCGAAGCGCCGGACGAGGTTCAAGCCGCTATCGCCGCCCTAGGAACCGAGTGCGTGGTCGTCGGAATAGACGCCCGTGATGGCGTCGTAGCCACGCGCGGGTGGACCGCCTCTGCGGGTATTCGGGTGCTGGACATGGTGCGAAATATGGCCGATCTGGGCGTTTCACGCATCCAGTACACAGATATCAACCGAGATGCCACCATGGCGCACCCTAACTTTGCTGCCGCGGCTGAGATACTGGACAATACTACCTGTCGTATCCTTATAGCTGGAGGCATCTCTTCGATCGATGACCTACTCAGACTCAAAGAACTTGGAGTCGATGGGGCGGTGCTTGGCCAGGCCATCTATACCGGCGCTCTTGATCTGACGGAGGCCGTCTCCGCGATCCAGGCGCATTCCTGATCAGTGAATAGAGACAGATACATTTATGCCGACAAAGTTCCCGGTCGAACGCGCTGACGTCCTGCTATCGAAGTCGGACCCCGGTGCCGTTGACCCGAATCTCCTCATCGCCGAGTTACCGCTCCGGACCGATATGACGGTCGCGGACATCGGCTCGGGGCCGGGCTATTTCAGCGTCCCACTTGCCAAGTACCTGTACGACGGCAAGGTCCATGCCATAGATGTGCAGCAGGGAATGCTGGACATTGTCGTAAAACAGGCTGAAGCGGTACGCGTAAACAACATCGAAACGGTGTTGTCCAAGGAAACTAAAATCCCGCTCGATGACTCGTCCGTTGATATCGCACTGCTTTCCAACGTACTGCACGAGACCTCTTCTCCCACACGCCTGATCCGTGACGTGAAACGGATCGTCAAGAAAGGCGGATGGATCGTCATCATGGAGTGGAAGAAAGAGGAGATGACCGTCGGGCCACCACTGAAAGAACGGATGGCTTTGGAAGACGTCGAGAAGCTGATCGATAAGATTAAGTTGCCGATCACAGCCCGGCGTGTCATCGGCAAATCAAGATATCTGGTCCTAGTCGAAAAGTAGGCAGCGATGCTTGCCCACCGAATCATCCCGTGCCTGGATATCGACAGCGGACGGGTCGTCAAAGGCGTCAGCTTTGTAAACCTGCGCGACGCCGGTGATCCTGCCGAGATGGCTCGTTTTTACAACGAAGCCGGTGCCGATGAACTGGTATTTCTAGACATAACCGCCAGTTCCGACGAACGGGACACTATGGTGGAAGTAGTTAGACGCGTTTCGTCTGAGGTGTTTATCCCGCTTACGGTCGGAGGCGGGATACGATCGGTCGAAGATGTTCGACGGATGCTGGAAGCGGGTGCAGACAAAGTTTCCATGAACACGGCTGCCATCAACCGACCGGAGCTGATCCGGGAAACTGCCGCCGAGTTTGGAGCACAGTGCATAGTTCTCGCCATCGACGCCAAACGCGTCGATACGCCGGGCGATGTCACTCTTGAGGACCGCCCGGACCTCGTCGCAGAGTCCCCGTGGTGTGTGTTCACTCACGGTGGACGAAATCCGACCACACAGGACGCCGTCAAGTGGGCGCAGCACGGAGCGGAGTTGGGCGCTGGAGAGATTCTCATCACCAGCATGGACACCGACGGCCAGAAAGACGGGTACGACCTGGAACTTCTCCGGGCCATATCCGACACGGTCAGTATTCCGGTGATCGCAAGCGGCGGAGCAGGAAATCTGGACCACATGTACGACGCCCTCCACGAGGGACACTCCGACGCCGTTCTGGCTGCGAGCATCTTCCACTTCGGTGAATACACGGTGGCCGAGGCCAAACAGTACCTTTCAGACCGCGGTCTTCCCGTGCGTTTACCGACCGCTTCCGGGTAGATTTAAACACCACACCGATGAATACCGGTGCAGTCCGGTGGTCATCGTCCCCTTACGACCTGTAAAAGGATCCAAAACCCCAGCATGAAATCACTCCGGAAGCCTGACGCCATCATGTTCGACGTGTACGACACGTTGTTCTTGAACGACACCAACGCCTGGAAGCGCGCATTCCAGCAGATCGCTGAAGAGCAGAGCCTGGATATTACCGGCGCAGATCTGTGGACGCGTTGGAAGAAGTTCGAGGTTGGCTTCCGGAAATGGCGCACGAACATGGACGATCCAGAGAGTTCGCCGCCCTTCAAGAGCTACGAGACGGCATGGCGCGAGTGTTTTGAGAAGGTGTTTGAGCAGGGCAAGATCCCTGGCAATGCCGTTAACGCAGCCCGCCAGTCCGTCACCCACATGTCACGTCGGGACCCGTTCCCTGAGACGGTGCACGCGCTCTCGGAACTTAGTGGTCGTGTCCCTCTAGGCGTTTTCTCGAACGCCGACAACGCGTTCCTACGGCCGATGCTTGATGAGTATGGTTTGACCTCCAAATTCGAGATCATTGAGTCCTCGGAATCCGCCGCCGTGTACAAGCCGCATCCGGGCGCGTTCAAACACATGTTTGCGGCGATGGATGTCGCGCCGAGCAAGTCCTGGTACGTGGGCGACCATCTGTACGACGACATACGGGGTGGCTCGGAAGTCGGCGCGTCGACGATCTGGATCAACAGGACCGACGCCCGACGCGGCCCCGATGACGCCAAGCCGACGAAAGAGATCACCAGCCTGATGGATCTCGTAGAGCTGTTCGATCGGGCATAACATGCACGGGCGCGGCCCGGATTATTTGGGCAGGTAGTACCTGATTTATTTTGGATAGTGCTCTGGTGAAATGGGCGTTTAGCCCAACGCAGGCATTGCCTGGGTTATTTCGATAGCAGTTTCTGTTCAATGGATGCCTAGCCCAATACTTTTGATCTGATATTTTTAATCACGACTTTCATGCCGTAATAATCTAGGCTGCGCTTGCTGAGGGAACACAACATGGCGGCGACTCTGACCTTTGACGATAGGGGGCTCATCCCGGCGATCGTTCAGGACGCGGGTGATGGCCGTGTACTTACGCTGGCCTATATGGACGCCGAAGCGTTGCGGCGGACCATTGAAGGCCCGGACGTCTGGTTCTACAGCCGGAGCCGACAGGAGCTGTGGCACAAGGGAAAAACTTCAGGGAACTACCTGAAGGTCCGCTCCGTATCACTGGATTGCGATGGCGACGCCGTGGTCGTCCAGGCGGAACCGGTTGGGCCCGCGTGCCACACCGGCGAGGCCAGTTGTTTCCATACAGATCTGGATGCCGGCGCGTTGGCGCAGACGGAATTAGTAGAGCGGTTGGGCCCTGGGGAGATCGCCCGGCTATTCGCGGTGATCGAGGACCGTAAGGCCAACCCGACCGAGAGTTCATACACGTCCGAACTGCTTAGAGACGGTGTCGATAGGATTGCCCAGAAGGTAGTCGAGGAGGCTGGTGAGACGGCCATCGCAGGAGTGAGAGGGGTCCGCGATAGGATCGCGTCTGAAACAGCCGACATGCTCTATCACACCCTGGTGTTGCTATCGGCGACAGAAGTCGTCCTGGACGACGTGTGGTCAGAGCTACGCTCCCGTCGAGCCCCATAGAGGCTCAATAATTGGAAGTGCAGAGAGCGAGACATGGTGCCGCCGAATTATTCGGCCGTACTGGCCCCGCACGTTTGCTAAGGGTCCAATGGAACCGGCGTCCCCGTAAAGACAGCCTCCCCGTTATCCAGCGCTATCGCGGCCTGGATGGATGCGATGGCTACCTCACACTGGCCGTCGTCGGGCTGTTTCGTGGTCAAATTCTGAAGTAGGAGGCCGGGCCACGCCACAACCCGGACCCACCACCAGTGCGAGTGTCGTCCGTTGAAGCGAATGATCTCGTAACTCACGGCCGCGACCACCGGTATCAGCACTATCCGGGATGCGAAGTGGATCCACAACGGATCGCGTGGGAAGAACATGAAGGCGACGATCGATACCAGCACCACGGTCAGCAGGAACGCCGTCCCACATCGCGAGTGAGCAGTCGGGTGAAGTCGTAAACCCTCCGGAGTCAACGGATCGCCGTTCTCGTGGGCATGGACTGCCATGTGCTCTGCACCGTGATAGCCGTACAGGCGTTGGATGTCAGACATCCTGCCGATCAGCCAGATGTACCCAAGGAAAAGCAGGATCCTGATCCCGCCCTCTCCGGCGTTCGCAGCCCAGTAGTTCCAGCCGAACGACTCAAGGCCACGTGAAAGGAACAGGGGAATGATGAAGAAGATAACGATCGCGAGTGTGAGGGATAAAGCGATCATTCCGCCAAGTGCCAGCCCGCCCAGCGTCTGTTCTCCGGGCAGCTCGCCGTCTTTCGCCTCATCTTCCTGAGGAATGGTGGCGTTGGCGGAAACGGCGAGCGCCTTCATGCCAAGCGTCAGCGTTTCGGCGAGTACCGCTATACCGCGTAAAAAGAGAATGCGACGCCAGTGGCTCAGCCATAATTTACTTTGTGGGAGCGGCTGGACCATGATCTCGCCGTCCGGCTTGCGCACGGCAACGACGGCGTCGCTTGTTCCACGAATCATGACGCCTTCGATAATGGCCTGTCCGCCGTATAGAGCGCCCTTAGGAGGCGATTCGGCCATTGGTCGCTTCCTCCAGTTCGTGCTTCGCTGCCTGGTCTATCGCTCTTACGCAACGAGCCTGCACTTTATGTGCAGGCTCGTGCTAATCGTTACTTGGTACCCGATGGGTGCCGAAACCTGTTCAGGAAACCGGGGTTAGCCGGCGTCTGCTTTGGCTTCTTCAGAGTCTCCGTCAGCAGAATCCTCATCCTCTGAGGCTTTTGCATCTTCGGATTCGGCCTCGTCCGGAGCGTCATCAGTCGGCGGCGCTTCACCGGCCAGCATCGAAGCCTGCGTTGCAGCCCTCGCTGATTCGCGCTCGGCTTCTTCTGCTGCCTCGGCTTCCGCCTCGGCTGCGGCTGAGCGTTCGGCCGTTTCCTCGGCCAACTTCGCTGCTTCCTCCGCACTTCCAAGGTTGAACCGTCGCATCAAGCGTTCAACACGACCCTCCGTGTCAACGATGCGCTGCTCACCTGTGTAGAACGGGTGGCAGTTACTACACAGTTCTACGGTGATGCTGGCAGACGTTGATCCGGTGGTCCAGGTGTTGCCGCAGGCACAGGTGACCTGTGTATCGGCGTGGTAATCGGGATGTATTTCTGTCTTCATGTCTGGCGTTGTTGCCCCGTGTCATTAGGAAAAGGTTAGGAGGTTGTTACCGCTACCGGGTAGACCGCCGCACGCTTCCTTGTTTTTGTGTCGTGTTCGTAAGCAACTTGGCCGTCAACCAGTGCGTACAGCGTGTGGTCTTTACCAACGCCTACGTTCGTTCCGGGACGGATCGGTGTGCCTCTCTGGCGTACAAGAATCGTTCCGGCGGTCACATACTGACCACCGAACCGCTTCACGCCAAGTCGCTGTGAGTTTGAATCGCGACCGTTGCGAGACGTGCCGCCACCCTTCTTATGTGCCATTAAATTCTCCTCCTCAGTGTGGAGGTTCTCTAACCCTCCCCCGTAAATGAATCCGGGTTATCCCAGCAACTGCCGGGTGCGGGGCTACTTGATTGAGATGCCTTTTATCAGCAACGAAGTGTAGGGCTGACGATGGCCCTTCTTAACGCGGGACCGGGTCTTGTTCTTGTACTTGAATACCGTAAGTTTCTCGCCGCGCCCGTGCTCCGCGATCTCCGCGGATACAGCAGCGTTCTCGACAACAGGGTTGCCGACCTGGAGCGATCCATCGAGTGAGGTCATCAGTACGTCGCTAAAATTGACGCTGTCGCCAATCTCGCCTTCGAGTTTTTCGACGTTCACCGTGTCACCTTCGCGGACCCGGTACTGCTTCCCACCCGTTTTTATGATTGCGTAATCAGTCATTACACCAGCCTAACCGTGCAATTCTACGAGCGCGACCGGCCCCGGTCAACGAATTCAGGTATGCAAATGGCGTGTCTATTCGTAGGTTGGGGCATCCAATTCTCAGATGCATAGCCTAGACCACCCATTTTCGACCATGAACCGGGTGATCCTAGCCCAGGGAGGAACATGATGCCGGAAACCGAACTGACCATGCTCGAGACGTCGCACGCCTATTTCAATGAATCGTGCGACCTTCTCGAACTTGATGATGGAATGCGGCAGGTTCTGCTGAACCCGTGGAGGGAACTTTCGGTGGCCGTCCCCATCAGGATGGACGATGGCGGTATCCGAGTGTTCAACGGCTTTCGGATACAGCACAACGGAGTTCGCGGCCCTTACAAGGGCGGAGTTCGGTTTGCCCCGGCCGCGGACGCGGATCACACGAATGCGCTCGCCATGCTGATGACGTGGAAGACGGCGCTGGCGGATATCCCGTTCGGTGGTGCAAAGGGTGGCGTGCAGGTCGAGCCATCGGAGTTATCTGAAGACGAGCTGCACCGGTTGACTCGACGTTATACATCCGCGATTTCCCACATCATCGGGCCCAACCGGGATATCCCAGCGCCGGACATGGGAACGAACGCCCAGGTGATGGCATGGATGATGGACGCATATGGCCAATCGCATGGTTATGCGCCCGGTGTCGTGACCGGCAAACCGATCGAGCTCGGCGGCTCCTACGGCAGGGAGGCGGCGACAGGTCGCGGCGTTTGTGACGTGGCCGCGCTCGCTGCGTCCGATGTCGGGATCGAAATGCGCGGCGCAAGAATCGCCATACAGGGATTCGGGAATGTAGGCTCGTTTGCAGCTCAGCGTATGGAGGAGATCGGAGCGAAGGTCGTCGCAATCTCGGATGTCAAGAGTGCCCTGTACGACAACAACGGTCTGGACATAGACCAGATCCTCGGTCACGTCGCCAAAACGAGAACTCTGGAAGACTGTCCCGGGGGGGAGTCAATCGCAAACGATCAGCTTCTGGAGCTGGACGTCGATATTCTGATTCCTGCGGCTATTGAAGGCGTTATCACTATGACCAACGCCGTAGATATAAAGGCAAAACTGATTGTAGAAGCCGCAAATTCGCCGGTTACTTACGGCGCAAATGCCATTCTCGAAGAACGTGGAATTACGGTGATACCGGACATCCTGGCCAACGCCGGCGGGGTGATCGTGTCCTACTTTGAATGGGCGCAGAACATACAGCGTTTCCGATGGCCGCTTGAGCGGGTCAATGAAGAGTTGTACTCAATCATTAGCAGCGCGTACCTTCGTGCCGCCGACATGGTCAAGGAACGCCAGATCACGCAACGGTCGGCTGCATACGCGGTCGCCGTTGGCACGGTGGCAAGGGCGACGGAACTTCGAGGATTTATCTAGACCGGGCCTGGAGATCCCGCCGTGGTTGAGCCCCGTTTAGTCCAGTTCGATCTTCCCGAATTTGCCGGTGTAGTAGAGCAGGGGGTCGCCATCCGTGGTCGATAACTGAACGGCTTCGCCGACGAAGATGGTGTGATCGCCGGCGTCGTGTGCCGCGACAACCTTGCATGACATCGCAGCCAGTGCCCCGGCGATCACGGACGGCCCCTCGTCGCGTTGTTCCAGCGGAACTTCCACATCGCCGGTGCGGTCCGCTGCGTCGCGGACGTAGTACCTGGCGATGTCCGCCTGATCTTTTCGCACGATACTGATCCCAAACCAGCCGTCATCGTTTATGTAACGGTGTGTGTTGCGGGATTTGTCCACGCAAACGAGCGCCAGCGGTGGATCAAGCGAGACGGATAGAACGCCGTTCGCCGTCATGCCGTGGGTGCCGCCGTCTGGCTCGGCTGATGTGATTACCGTCACGCCGGTGGCAAATCGTCCCCAGGCGTTTCTGAACTCGGATGGTGTGATCGGAATTTCGCTGGCCAGCGTCGTCCTCCCCAGTAGTCCCTGAACGCATCGATAACGCATCGATAATTTTGACTGATTGTCGGCCGAGGCCGTGCAGCCGGATTATAGGGCGCGTTGACCGGAGTGGGTGGACGGCCCGGAAAAAGTTCCGGATTAGCTCCGTCGCATTCTTAAACGCGGATAATCACGCCGTCCTTTAGCCCCTGTTTGACCTGCTCAGGCGTCACTCCAAATTCCATAGCCACTTCGAGTGTGAAGCACCTTCCTCCCGCTCTTCTACCCAGCACGTGATGTCCGCCGATTGTAAGAAACTCGGCCAGTTTGTCTCTGCGAGTCCACCCGTACTCGTAGTCGTTGTATACCCAGGGGCTGCGCGCCATACACCACGGGGCGATGGTGAATCTAACGGTCGAAGTCGACTCTGGCGATGGTTCTTGCGCACCGGGCATATCCCCAGTTATTGCAGCTAGGTAACCGCGTTGCATCTCTTCGAAAGAGAAATCTTCTTTCAAGATTGTTCGAACAGCATCGGTGTCGATGTCATTACCAAGAGCGCTAATTAATGCACCATTCAGTGGTAGGTACTCAATTGGCGCACCACCAGGCAAATTCCAATCGAATGTGTAGACACCGGGAATTCGCATATCTCGAAGCGCGCCAACGCGCGCCGCGATCACTGGCGTCCCGCATGCCAGGGACTCGTAGGCCACTAGACAGAACGACTCTATGAAGTTTCCTGGGCACAGGGTCACGTCGGCAAAGCTGTACGCGCCCGCCGTTTCATCGTCACTCCACCACGGCGTGAACTCCAGACAGTCCATTACGCCCCCAGCGGTCGCAAGCTGTATCGCGTTGTCGTAAAACTCACGCGTCTCTGTGGAACTTGTCGCATCAACGTGGCGAGGTACAAGAAGCCTGACATTCCGATCCGGCATCATTCGCACCAGTTCGCCGGTTATCTCGATAGCCTCGACTATCCCTTTGCGCGGGTCGGGCCTGTGCGGCCACAGCAGCACAAGATCGCTTTCGGCGCGTTCCCGTACACCACGGGGAGTGACACCGGGACGAAGGCGGTAGGTTTGCAAATCGATGCCATTCGGCACCACCACCACCGGCCCGACAGATCTTCCCGGGGTAGCGCCGACCGTCGCGTCGATACATCGTTTCAAATAATCCGAGGGTACGATAGTGATATCGGCGTCGAACCCGAACGCCGATATGAGAGCGGTCTCGTAATGAAAATCGTGGAAGGACCGGACCACCCTGCGGCCTTCTGGGATCAGGTTCCGCAGGTAGAAGGTGTCGGCATGGAGGTAGACGGTCTCCGCCCACTCGAACACAGGGGCGATGGATTCAGCGCTCTGCAGTATCTGGTAGGGCGGCACCTCCCACGGATCGGGGAAATAGCCGCTCAGTCGAAGAAGGGGCTCGATATTGATATTGGGGGCGAGTTCGAAGCCGCCGTCGTTTTCAGGCCGCCATGAGCAGACAACACGAACCTCTGCGCCGGCGTCGGCGAGTCCCCGTAACACCCCGTCTAGAATGCGCTGGGAGCCTCCGTGGACCACCCCCGGCAGGATCGGTGCAATGGACACAACGGCGACGCGCTCAAGCATAGGCATTGGTCAGGGCGGGTCGCCGTTGTGACGGCCCGCCCTGAAACCTAATCTTCTTCTTCGGTCTCCGGCGCTTCGTCTTCTGGCGCCTTTGGCGCAAATTCGTCAGACGCCGTGTCTTTAGAATCTTCAACTAATTCGCCGGTGACCATTCCGTTTTGCGGCGCTTCCTCTGTCCCTGATGCTGCAATCTCTTCTTCACTCAAGAGATCTGCTGGAGCTTCCCGTGTTTTCATGGCACGAATAGCGCTAACAGCATCGCCCGTGTCCGGCACAGCCATGATCACACCCTGGGTGATGCGACCGGTCTCCCGGACCTCGTTCAGGTGGACCCGGATGACCTGCGCCTTCTCTGTCAATATGAGGACCGTATCGTCCCCGTCGACTTCGCGATCTACCACCTGGGCGGCGGCTACTCGACCATTCTTTCGAGCGATCTTGAGGGTGATGAGACCCTTGCCACCCCGCTTTTGCTGGCGGTATCGGCGCATCTCCGAAAGTTTCCCATAACCGCGCCGGGTAACCACAAGAAGGGAACCGGTGGGGCTGACTACGTCTGCCGAGACAATCTTGTCGTTGTTCTGCAGCGTCATGCCCCGCATACCGCCCGCAGCGCGCTGACGCGCCCGGATATCGGCGCTCGGGAAACGGATCGCCATTCCCTGTTCAGACACCATGATGACGTCTTCCTCAGGGGTGGCGAGGATCACGGACTGCAACTCGTCACCCGGCTTCAGGTTGAAGGCGTTAAGCCCACCCCTCCGGATGTTAGCGATCTCGGGCAGGTGCATACGCTTGACCTGACCGGCAATGGTCGCCATCACCAGGTACTTGTCTTCCCTCAGATCTGACACCGTCACGACGGCATTGACGTGTTCACGCGGTTCCAGATTGATGATGTTCGCCACGGGGGTACCGCGTGACGTTCTTGACGCGTCTGCGGCCAGCTCAAACGCACGGCTAGCGAAGACGCGACCGCGATCGGTGAACATCAAGAGGAAGTCGTGCGTGTCCGCGACCCTGAGATGCGGAGTAACGTCGTCCTCTTTCGTCATTCGCTGGCCCTTGACGCCCTTACCGCCGCGGTGCTGTGACCGGTAGGTGGCGAGGGGGATGCGCTTCAGATAACCGTTTGCGCTTAGCGTGATTACTACGGTCTCGTGCGGCTCGGTGTCCTCACGACGCCACTCGCCAAGCTCTTCCGGGTGAACGACCGTGCGCCGTTCGTCGGCATGCCTGCGCTTGAGATCCAGCGTCTCCTTGCGGACCACGGCGTAGACCTTGTCTGG
Organism: Dehalococcoidia bacterium; assembly: GCA_029936485.1. Classification (GTDB taxonomy): domain Bacteria; phylum Chloroflexota; class Dehalococcoidia; order Lucifugimonadales; family Lucifugimonadaceae. Next base: position 8,970 of record JAPYSM010000026.1, on the reverse strand, counting down.
ATTTGCGAGAAGATCTTCCAACTCGGCCACACGCGCCATCAGTTCCTGGTACTCGTTCTCGATCTTTTCTCGTTCGAGAGCGGCCAGTCGACGGAGCTGCATGTCCAGGATGGCCTGGGCCTGCACCTGTGACAGGTTGAACTGCGTCATCAATTCTGTGCGTGCGGACTCGACGTCCGCAGACGCGCGGATCAGTGCGATAACAGCATCAAGGTTGTCCAGAGCGGTGCGCAGTCCTTCAAGGATGTGCAGACGGGCACGTGCCTTGCTGAGATCGAACTCGGCGCGGCGTACAACGACCTCTCTTCGGAACTCGATGAAGTAACGAAGCGCCTCTCTCAGGGTGAACACCCGCGGCATGCCGTCCACGATGGCAAGCATGTTCGCCGAGAAGCTGGTTCTCAGCGAGGTGTGTTTGTACAGGACATTGAGGATCACGCTCACGGACGCGCCACGCCGCAGGTCCAGAACAACCCTCATCCCCTTGCGGTCAGACTCGTCCCGGACCTCAGAGACGCCTTCCAGTGTCTTACTCTTGATCAGGTCAGCAATCTTGGCGACGAGGGTGGATTTGTTGACCTGGTACGGGATTTCCGTGAAGAGAAGATGCTGCCGATTGTTGCGCTTAACCTCTTCGATCTCATGAGATGCCTGCATCATGATCCGGCCGCGGCCGGTGGCGTAGGCGTTCCGTATGCCCTCATTACCGTAGATGTGGGCGCCGGTTGGGAAGTCCGGACCCTTAACGAACTCCATCAGGTCATCCAACGATGCGTCGGGATGCCGGATCAGGTGTGCGATGGCGTCACAGAGCTCACCCACGTTGTGGGGCGGGATGTTCGTCGCCATGCCAACTGCGATACCCGCTGCGCCGTTTACGAGCAGGTTCGGGAGAATGGACGGCAATACCGTCGGTTCTTTCAGAGAAGTGTCAAAGTTGTCGATCCAATCGACGGTCTCGCGATCGATATCGCCCAGGAGCGTCATTGCGATGTGCGATAGTCGAGCCTCGGTGTAGCGCATGGCGGCTGGAGGGTCCCCGTCCACACTTCCGAAGTTGCCCTGTCCGTCGACAAGCATCGCCCTCAGGGAGAACGGTTGTGCCATACGGACCATGGCGTCGTACACGGCCGTGTCACCGTGCGGGTGGTACTTGCCCAGCACTTCGCCGGTAATGCGGGCGCTCTTCTTGTACGAGGACGTTGGGCGGATGCCCATGTCGTACATCGCGTACAAGATGCGCCGCTGAACGGGCTTTAACCCATCACGAATATCTGGCAACGCCCGGGAAACAATGACAGACATGGCGTAATCCAAATAAGAATTACGCATCTCGTCATTAATATTTATTGGGCGGACTTCACCGATGTCCTGACCTACCACGGCGGGTCTCCTGAATCGGGGGGGGGTATGCGGGCCTCACACGGACGTCGATATCGCGAGAATGGCCTGCGTAAATCGGGGCGTGTTCCGCACAAAAGTCTCACGATGAACTGAACACGAATAGGACGGCCTTAATTTTACCCTTTCACGCGCTCCCAAGCAAAGATGATTATTACCAGTGAGTTGTTCGTACTGGCAACGCCGCGCGCTCGCGCACACGCGAACGGTTGGGGGTTTTCTGGGAAAATCTCTGTGCCGATTTCGGCCGACCCGGAAAACGGTAGGTCAGGCGTCCGTTGAACGCTCTACAAATGAAGCCACGATGTTGTCGAATCGGGCAGGCAGAAGGTCCAGGTGATGGAGTGGCCATGCGACGCCGATAATCCAGTGGTAGCCGGGCATCTCGATCGCCTCGATTGCGCCAGTTTCGATGTCGTAAGCGCTCGCCATTAGCCCGGACGCTTTCTCTGCCTCACGTATAGCGAACTCGCCCGGACCGGGCGTCGCCACCGGGCCACCCGCGCCAATGGTCGCGGCCACCTTGCCGCCAAGAGTGAGGAAGGTGCGCATTTTACCCAGCTCCACGATTCGACCCCGGCGAGCGGGGCGTTGACCGACGACTATCGAATCAGCCAACCGGACCGGTGGCTTGCCCCCCAGGGCCACGTTCAAGGCGTGCATGCCCCATCCAACGCCGAGAACCGGCATGTCCGCCTCCACAGCGGCTAGGAGGGCGGGTGGCGGTGATTCAGCTATAGAGCCGAACACAGACTCGCCAAATACAAGCAAACCGCCTACATCCGGCGGCAGGTCGGCGTCGGGCGCGAGAGTCCGCACCTCCGGGCCAACGTCACGAAGCACCCGGCCAAACACGTCTGAGTCTTCGCCGTGCGCTGTGATCAACGACAGAAATTTCAATTTAGGCATCCGACACACTTTTCTGGGATCGGTTTATACGGAAACGTTCATGTGAGTTGGCCCGGTCGAAACGCCGGCGAATGTGCTGTTCTAGAACGGTATGTCCCACAACGGGTACCAGTGTTCTGTGGAACGCTCAATGACCATGCCCTGGCGGCTCAGCAACTTAGCGAGGTTCAATTCAGCTGGATGATCTCGATCGTCTGAGCCGCGTGGAATGAACGGGTAGAACGTTTTGCGCTGATATGTGTAGAGCCAATAGGCGGCCGCCCCCGCGTAATGTGTGCTCCACACGGCGGCGATCATGATGCCTGGTTCTGCCTCTATCGAGAGGGCATTGCCGATCGTGAAGACGGAGTTGGTCAAATGTTCGAAATTACCGTCCTCGAGGATCACCCACTGTGTTCCGTGTTCATCGACCTGGACATCGTGGGAGGTCTTTGTAGCGCCGGGACCTTCATTAAGTACGCCGCGCAACTTGCCCTCAAGTCCGTCGATGAACGGGTACTTGCCCTGCTCAGACGGCCGGAACAGCACGCCGGCTCTGCGGCCGGGGAGTATTTCACCGACCGACTGTAGCCGGGCCTCGGCGGTGATTACTGTCTTGATGGCGTCCCAGTCAGATTTGGGAGCGGACGATCCTCGCTTGAACAAAAATGCCATTTAGTTCTCGAACCGGACGTCTTGTGGCAGGCCGCGCATTTCACTCTCCATCTGTCATATTCGTGCGATTCGGTCTTCTATTGGTGGGTGTGTACAGGACAGGCTCTGGACGGAGTGTCCCCTTAGCGCCGGATATATAGCCAGCGCGCTCGCCGCAGTCATTTTACGCAGATCTTCCACAGGTGCCCGTGCTATAGCGCTGCTGATCTTCTCCAGAGGGTCTTCCGGTATGCTCGGGTTTCGGGTCAGTTCTGCACCGGTGTGGTAGGCCCCGTACTCCCGGCATCGAGACACCGGCCAACGGTTAGTACATGCGGCTGCAGCGATCGTTGTCTCGGGTGATATGTAAGGGTGAATACCGTTAACGGCAACCGCATGCGCTGTTCAGTTTTTCTGGTCAGAGGCTGGGAATCATAGAATCCCCGACAATCATTGGTTTACGAACAGGTTCACCATCGGCGTCTGAATCGTAGAATCAAGACACGGCTTGCCGACGATGCGATTCGCGCCCACCGGATTAATTGCTCTACACACATCAATACGAGAACGGTGATCAACAAGTTTGACAGTAACTCAAGATTCTCCAGGCCCTGCAGACGTCAAAAACGCTCCGGAAACAGTCCCGGACGACGCAACACTCAAGGAAATCGAGCTGTACGCGATAGAAGTCGTGGATGCTGCCGGGAAACTTGTCTCCGGGCGATTCGGCGGCGATCTGGATGTGGAATCCAAGGACGGCAACGGCGCAAATCCGGTTACGGACGTAGACCGGATGAGCCAGGCGCTTATCGCCGAGATGGTGGGAAAACGGTTCCCTGGACACATGATTCTCGGCGAGGAGGACGCTCCAAAGGATGAGCCTGACGCCCGTGACTATATCTGGGTTGTCGATCCTATAGACGGCACGACCAACTACGTGAACGGCCATCCGGTTTACGCGGTTTCGATAGGCGTATTGCACCGGGGAGAGCCTGTCGCAGCGGCCGTCTGGACCCCGTGGCCTGCAGGAGACGGTTTCGAGATCATGCATGCCCGGAAGGGCGGTGGCGCATGGATCGGAGATCGGAAGCTCGCCGTGAAGAAGCCGTCGGGCGATGAGCCGCATCGACCGAAAAGGGGCTGGCTCTCTACGATCCCCGGCAGTCTCCGATTCATGTTCAAGGTGGATCGGAGACTGCGCGGAAATTTGGGAGAACCCCGGACCACCGGCAGCGCCGTTTACGAGCTCGCGATGGTCGCCCGCGGCGTCCTGCAATATGCCCTGACCGGCGCAGTGTTCTCGTGGGACCTGGCTGCCGGGACACTACTTGTGAAAGAGGCCGGCGGCATCGTTCTGACCCCGGCCGGCCCGAGCGATCAGGTTGTGGGCGACTGGGCTATGCTGGACAGCTTCGCTCCTAAGTTTGAAAACACGCAGAAGACGACCAAAGAGATGAGGGCACTGAGACGGGTCGTCTTGGTCGGAGCGCCAGAGGTGGTGTGGTTCGTCTCAAAATATGTGACAAGGCGGCGGTACGGGCCGGTTCGGCGACGATTACGTCGCTGGCTCCGCTAGTCTGGCTGACTATCGCCGGACCAGCATCTCGCCGCCGTCGACCAGAAGAATCTGCCCTCGGATCATCCGGGCGTCTGCACTACACAGGAATGCCACCACACGGGCCACGTCCTTCGGCACGACCACACGGCCTGCTGGGGTAGGGCGCCGTGCCATTTCGTACGCCACCGAGCCTTCAGGGAATGCGGTTACCGCGTCGGTCTGAATAAAGCTTGCGGAGACGGCGTTTACGGCGATGTTTTTCGGCGCAAGTTCCACAGCAAGATATCGTGTAAGTGACTCCAGTGCGGCCTTCGAGACACCGACAATGAAGTAGTCGGGAAGGACGGATGTCGACCCCGGGCTGGTGAGATTGACGATCGTCCCGCCGTCCGTCATTAACTTCGCCGCCGAGATAGCGCACTTCCACGGCGCTTTGGCATTGATGTCCAGCGTCCATTCCCAGTGTCGGTTCTCAAGCTCTGACGCCGGGCGCATCACGCCGGAAGCGGCGTTATTCACAAGGATGTCCAACCGGCCGTACTCCACCGAAACTTTTTCAAATAAACCATCTATGGCCTCAGAGTCACCAAGGTGGGCACGGGCACGGAGGCAACGGACACCAAGTGCCGATATCGCCTCTTCAGCCTCGTGTGCGGCTTTGTGGTTTCGGAAATAGTTGAAGGCTATGTCGGCGCCACGTGTGGCGAGCTCCAGCGCGATGGCCAGTCCGATACCGCGCGAGCCGCCGGTAACGAGGGCTACCTTGCCAGAAAGGTCACCAGAATTTGATGCCATCTACCTAGCGCTCCTTGTCCTGGCGGTGGACTGCATAACTGGCCTGTACAAGGGGCCGTTAATTGGAACCGGAAATGGCCATGCCACCATCGGTTCGGAGAATGATTCCGGTTGTGTAACGGGCCGCGTCTTTGGCAAGGAATTCGGCGGCGACGGCGACCTCATCTGGAACGCCGAATCGGCGCATCGGAATCCAGGTCATGATCGTGTCTTTAGTTTTCTGGGGCAGTCCGTCGACCGTGGCCGTTTCGATATATCCCGGAGCGATGGCGTTCACGGTGATGTTTCGCGAAGAGAGTTCCTTCGCCAGCGAGTAGGTCAACGAGTGAATAGCGCCCTTCGAAGCCGAGTAGTTAGCCTGGCCGATGTTGCCGCTGATACCAACGACAGACGAGATGTTGATTATGCGGCCCCAGCGTGCCTTCACCATCCCAGGGACGGCGCGGTGGCAGCAATAGTAGGTACCGTTCAGATTGGTCTGGATCACACGGTCCCAGGCCTGGTCCTTCATCCGGAGAATCAGGGCGTCGTCGATGATCCCTGCGTTGTTCACCAGGATCTGGACGGGACCAAACGCCTCTTCCGTAGCGGCGAACATGGCGTCCACCTGTTCGCGCTCTGCAACGCTGCCCTGTACGGCGATCGCCTCTCCGCCCTCAGATTTGATGGTCTCCACCACTTCCTCCGCGTCCCCCGGATGGGTGTTGTAGTTCACGGCGATGCGGTGGCCTTGCCGGGCTAGTCGGAAGGCGATTGCCCGCCCGATTCCCCGGGATGCGCCGGTTATTAGCGTACTGCGCGACTTTTCAGACAACGGAGCGTCCAGTTTTGATGCTATGTGCCGACCGCCCCGCGGAGTCTGTTCAACTCCGCCTCGGCCTGCTCTACGTAATTTAAGGCTACGGTCGTTCTGGCGGTCTGGATAGCGCGGGAGACGGCTGGCGCCATGGCCTTTCCGTGACCGACGACGGCCACGCCCTTCACTCCAAAGAGTGGGCCCCCGCCGTGCGCTTCCGGGAGATTCGTCGTTTCATATATTCGTCGGCAGATCTCTTCGATCTCGACGTCGGGTACTCGGCCGGCCATCATTTCCCGGATATCCGCTGACATCGTCTCGCCGATCCCCTCCGTCAATTTCATCACGACGTTGCCAACAAAACCATCGCACACAACCACCTCGGCTCTGCCGTACGGGATGTCGTTGGCTTCGATATTGCCAATGAAATTCAGGCCGCTGGTCTCTAGAAGCGTGGTGGCTTCCTTCACTTGTGTATTGCCCTTGCCTGCTTCAGTGCCAACGCTTAACAGTGCGACACGAGGATCCTCGGCGCCGAAAACTATTCTGGAGAACACGGCGCCCAGTGCTGCGTAGTCGGCAAGTTGCTGAGGCTTGCAATCCAGGTTTGTGCCGATATCCATGATGATCGTGCTTGGCGCAAGGCCGTAAAGCGGCCCCCCAAGAGCGGCGCGTTCAATCCCCTTGAACGTGCCGAAAACCACGGTCGCCGCCGCGATCGTAGCGCCCGTTGATCCCATGCTCACAAGCGCCTTTGCCCGCCCGTGACGGACTGCGCTGGCGGCACGGAAGATCGAGGCGTTCCGTTTGGTCATGTACGCCGTTGCAGGGGCCTCGCCCTCCTCCACGACGCCTTCAGACGGCTCAATGGAGACTGGAAGTCCGTCCAAGTCGTGTTTGGCAAGTTCGGCTGGAACGGACTCGGGATCGCCGACCAGGATGATCGACACCCCACCCTCGCGTGCTGCCTGGATGGCTCCAAGCACGATCTCCGATGGGGCGTTATCGCCGCCCATCGCGTCGACCGCAATCGAGATCAGTTCTGTTGTCTCTTGGGCTGTCAAAGGCTTTACCTAAAATTCGGGAACTGCCGAAACTTCGGACCGCTCCCGCAGGTTTGGATCAAGGTCAGTCCAGCTTGACGAACGCCTGTCCCGTGATCACGTCTTCGCCGTCGTCTTTCTTGACGCCGACGGTGATTTCCGCCAACCGCACGCCGTCCGACTCTGTCACTTTTTTGACCTCGCCGATTACATGCACCGTCTCGCCGGGAAATACCGGCGCCCGAAATCGTACTTTAAGACGCCCCCCGGACGCCCAGTTATTCGGATACGCGGAAGTGAGCATTTCTGACACCAGGGCAAGCGTAAGCATACCGTGGGCGATACGTCTGCCGAACGGCGTTTTGGCCGCGAAATCTGCATCCAGATGGATGGGGTTGTGGTCCTCAGCGGCGTCTGCATATGCCTCAACCTGTGCCTGAGTTACCGTACGGTCGATGGAATTCAGCCTGTCGCCGGGTTGGCTGGTCATGTCGCATTTACCAGTATCAGGCTGCTCGCGCTTGCGACCTGTTCACCGGTACCGTCCACAAAGATCATCTCCACCGTGGCGAAACGGCTTCCCCTGCGTTCGGCGTTCGACTTCAGTGTCGCCCGTATCTCAAGGGTTTCTCCCGGGGTCACGGGCCGATCGAACGATATCTCTTGCGATGCGTGGACCACTTCAACGGTGCCATCCGCCAGCCCGAGGTGTTTGATGAAGCGCGACAACCCGGCGGCGACGACCGCCACGGATGGGACACGCTCCGATGTCTCCACTGATGTGTCTCCCACCGCTGCTGCGTACGCAGCAGCCTCCATCTCGCTGATGATCAGAGACTCTGGAGGGAACTCGTGGCCCGCCGGTAGATCTTGAAGTGGCATGTTTTCTTACGTTGTCTAGTGAATCGAATTCAGGTTGAATTCTAGAAATGTCCCCGCCAAGTCGCAACGAATCCCTACTACGTAGCCCCCGGGTGAGCAACGTACGCGGCCCTGTGCAACGAAATGAAGGCGTCTATGCTTCCGAGGTGCCCCGCGTTCCTTGCATATCTCTGGCTTCTGCGATCAGACGCGTGGCCAACTGGAACGACAATTCGTTGCGATAGTCGAGCGCTGAGAGCGCCAGGACCCTGAACACCACACCGGACGAGACGCGCGCGTCTACGCTCTCTCCAAGTTTAGGGACGCGCACACGTAGCGCCTCGCCCATCGCCGCCGCAGCCGAGAGACCACTGCGGTTGACGAACACGCGCGTCATGACGCGACCATCGTAGTAGAGCGACAATCCTGAATTGGTCTGAGTCAACGTCAAACGCATGTGGGTGCGGGGCTGTTCCAGAACCTTGTAGGCGTGCTCAAGTGCCTTTGAACGTGAAATAGCCACTGGTATTAAATCGTCAATCTCGGGTTCGTTGCGACTGCTGAATCGTTAGAAATTGGACCGGAAGTATAATCCGGGCGCCCGTGTTGGAACCAACAAACTGGAGATTGACTTGGAACTAAGTGGGGAACAGAGCGGTGATCGGATGGGAAACCTCACCGGACGCGTAGCGATTGTGACCGGCGGAGCGACGGGCATAGGGCGCGCTATCGGGATAAAGATGGCCGAGGTAGGCGCGGACATAGTTGTCTCAGACATCGACGCCGACGCCTGCCAGCGCACCGCGACCGAGATCGCAGCGATGGGCGTTCGCTCCGTCGGGATCCCTGCGAACGTTACCGACCCGGAAGCCGTGAGCCGAATGGTGTCGGAAACGATCAGCCAGTTTGGCAAGATTGGTGTGCTGATCAACAACGCCGGCGTGGCCGGCGCGCCCGGATGGTTTGAGCACGAG
>JAPYSM010000025.1 GCA_029936485.1 Dehalococcoidia bacterium | reverse complement strand
CGTGGCACCGGTATGACGAGCCAGGAGTTCGCCGATGCCTGCATGTATGACGCCAACGTGGCGCTACTTGCGGGTACTGCGTTCGGTGAGTTCGGTCAGGGCTACGCCCGGCTGTCGTTTGCCAACTCTGAGGAGAACCTCCTCAAAGGCATCTCGCAGATCAAGGAAATGCTGGCGGCGCGCTAGTCACGCATGAACCGGGCTTACATGGTCCGGGAACGTTGTCTCTCCCTTTGATCTGGTGACGCCGTACTCGGTCATCATCGTCGTAGAGTTCGATCGCGCTATGTTACGGAGTACGTGTGTTGTCGCGTCTGCGACCTGTTTCACCGGCGCTTCCACAACAACTCGTGGGGTTCCATCGAGAAGACCCCAGAACGGCGGTAGTTCGTCACGCCGCATCAGCCCGGAAGGGGCCATAAGGTAGTGGCAGTGGGCGGTGCGCAGGAAGTCGGGGTCCCGGAACTTGGTGCTGAAGTTGGTCACACGTTTTGCGTGGTCGTCCCGTTTCTTCGTTCGTTTATTAAGGTCCGAGAGCGCCTGGCGATAGGCGGGATCAGATCCAAGTACTTTGACGCCAGACGACACGGCATACTCTGCGGCCGCCTCCAACACCCCGGCCGTGAACTGAACCGCTTTATCCATCACGGGTGCTTGAAACTCAAGGCGTTTCAGATCGTCGGTATCGTGATCGTCCCGGGCCTTGTCGCCCCGGGACGCTTTTACCTCGATCGCGTAAACACGGTTGTCCGGCCCGACTCCAACGACATCGACGACGCGGCCTCCGGGGCCTTCCAGTCGAACCTCGAAACCGATGGTTCGGCATTTTGCCTCGCTGTACAGCCACTCCCACGCGGCCCACTTGAGGTGATACGTCATGAGATTGTCGCTGGCGCGGTGGAAGGGTCTTTTGCTATTTGGCATGAGGTGATGGCTCGCCGAAAGGGTTTCGTTATCTCAAAGTCTGGAATTCGCAAATTAGCACAATTGTTCCAAAACTCGTAATAGACGTTGCGGGCAGGTATTAGAACAAACGTGCTAGAGTTCAATCAATTCGGTGAGGCCCCCTTCACCGACCCTGTTGGACATTGCTCCAGCGGGGCAGTTCGGCACCGCCCATCACCCCCCCCTGATGGCACGGACGTATAACGAGCGATCGGGACCAGCACGCCCCCGTGGCTGGCCCGATCGCTCGTCTTTGTTATCGATACCGGCCGCGGCGTTTAGCTCAAACGTGTGCAGCCGAGGTCTCAAATTACGGATCAGATGGCGCGTCTGCCTACGTTTGAATCTGCCGGATTGACAAAAAGTACGGATTGCCGAACCAAACCTGGGCCGCGTCTGGTCAGCTTAGGATTGGGCGCGCCAACGGCACGGCTACAACAATCGTCAAACCTTCTGTTCTTCTCCCGTTTGGGAGATGGGGAGCAGCTCGTTTATCTCTCAGCGGCGACAGCGTTTGAGATATCTTCGGACACCTTCTCGGCTGATGGTGGCATCAGGAGATATCCCTTGCCACGGATCGTGCGGATCAAGTCTTCGCCCTCGGGCGCCCGGGACAATTTGCGCCTCAATCTATAGAGCGTGGTGTCTACGGCCCGTTGTCCGTCGTCGGGGGCGTCGCCAAACGCCGACTCTATGAGTGACGCCGGATCCATCACCTGTCCCGGGGTTGCTGCGAGCGCATACAGGAGGTCGAACTCCGAACGGGAGAGCGAAACAGGCACGCCGACTACGGAAGATCGGTCTGTCGCAGGATCCAAGGTCAGACCGTCCATTTTTATGATCGGTCGAAACTCGCCTAGTTCGGTTCTTCCGGCGGCGTCCAATTCAAGTGAAAGCCGGTTGCGTGCGGCTGACTGAGTCCCGGAGTTGTGCGCCGCCACCAGACGGGCAGACAGCGAGACGAATCGTTCCATCTGGTCGATCTGCTCCAGTGTCAAAGAGTTTTCGTCCCGGCACAGCCCGAACGCGACACCAGCTGTGATGTGCCCGACGACCATCGGAGCGACAACTCCGGACGCGTATCCCATCCGGGTCGCCCAGCCGGGCATGCCTTCCGAAGCCGGCCCCCCGATTCCCAGAGAAAGCGCGACGCCCTGTGCCGCAGCGCGGGCGGCGGCGGATTCGCCGTGCATCGACTCCTCGAAAGCGCCCGTTGAATCGTTGGCTGTGTCGTCCTCGCCATCGCGTTTGAGGAGCAAGCGCTGTTGGAGTCCCAGTCCACCGCTACGGGTGTAGACCACGACCGCGTCGAAACCGGTGATGGTCAGTATGGAACGGGCGAACGCTTCCAGCGCAGTGGTCTCATCGTTGGCAAAAGAAATCGGCCGGAGTCCGTCGAGCAACCTTGCCGCTCGTGCATCAGAATCATTGCCCCGCTGTGCTTCCCGGCGTGCGGAGCGTTCAGAAAATCGGCTCGAAGCAATATATCCGGACAACGCAGCGGCCCCGGAGATGACCGGTACGGTGGCTGATATTGCGTCGAGAGCAACACCGCCAGCGATTATCCCGCCGCCGAGTGTGGCGGTAATTCCAAGTATGGCTGAGATGGCTGCGCCCCGGTATCCAAGGAACAGGGCGTACTGGGCGGCAAACAGGGCCGGTATTGCGATGGCCGGGCCGGGCAGCCCGAGAATGGCCGCCGCACCTCCCGTGAAGAGGAGATCGGCGCCCATCATGCCGTAGATCCAGCGGTCCGAACGGAACCGCGGAAGGAGGATGAACTGGAGCACGACCGTGTAGGAAGCAAATGCGACCGCAAGCACCGCTACGCCGATCAGGTCGGCCCCGGTCACTAGTCCGAACAAAAGCGCGCCGGCTACCACCGCCAGCCGTATGGCCAGGGTTTCCCGCTCAGAGTTCCGAAATTCAGCGTGTGTATCCATCGTGGTGAACGTAGCAGGAACGACCGAGCGTTCGCCGTTTGAGCTCGCGACCGATTCTGACGAGTGTTGAGAGGATCTAACCCGAGTTCTTTTATGGTGATTAACAAGCGCACACCACTCACTTTGATTGCATCGGCGTTACGCAGTACCTAAACTGGGATGTATTACATGCCAGATTTAAACAAAGACTCAGATATAAATAGCGATAATTCGGGTGGAAGACGCAAACAAGGCATCATCCGTCGCACTCTTTCCTCATTCGTAGGCCGTGACCGAAACGGCAACTCTGTAGAAACTCCCCGGTCCGGTGAACCCGCGGTTAGCCGCACGGATCGGTCAGCGGCAGAACCGCAGCAACGACCTCCTCGAAATGAAGTTGACGCGCCAGCGCCAAGTCGGCACCGATCTCGTACGACATCGGATGAAGGCAACAAGAACGCGCCGGTAAGGCGGCGATCTCGTGGAGGTCGCGGTCGTCGCTACGGGAATGGTGACGCCGCAGCCGAGGAGCGGGCCAGCTCATCACAGCTAGGGGCGCAGCCACGTTCCGAAGACGAGCCGCGCCGCGAACGCCGATCACGGCGGCAGGACTCGCAGGGGGGGGCACGCCCCGAACGGGAGCCACGGAGTCGGCGAGATCAACATGGAGACGACGCGCCGCAAGGCCGTAGAGACGGCAGAGGCCGACGTCAAGCACGACCTTCGGGTTCAAGAGATTCCGGAGGGAACGCTCAGGCACCGACGCCGATGGACGAGCGTGCTCCGCTCGAGAACACTGGAAGCGGTCTTCAAAACTATGACGGTCCGGAGCGCGGCAAATTTGGCGATATAGAACTATCCGGTCCCATCGCAGCTGCACTTGCGGACATGGGCTATGAAACCCCTTCGTCAATTCAACTTGAAGCCGTACCGGGATGCCTTGAAGGGCGTGACCTTGTGGGGCAGGCCATAACCGGGTCCGGCAAGACCGCCGCGTTCAGCATCCCGATATGTGAACGGGTTGACCCTTACTCCCGGGACGTACAGGCGATAGTCCTTGTGCCGACACGTGAACTTGCGATGCAGGTGGCGCGTGAGGTTGATCGGATCGGCAAATACCGCGGGATCAGCGTCTGCGCTGTGTACGGCGGGCAGCCGATAAACCGCCAGCTTGCGGCGCTTCAGCGCGGCGTCAACGTCGTCGTCGGAACCCCCGGCCGGGTAATGGATCACATGGGCCGGGGAACGCTTGACCTGCAGCATGTCCGGGTCGCGGTGTTGGACGAGGCGGACGAGATGCTGGACATCGGATTCGCCGAAGACATGGAGTTCATTCTTCGACACACGCCGCGCTCAAGGCAGACCCTGCTGTTCTCGGCAACCATCCCGGGCTTCGTAAAACGATTGATTCGACGTTACCAGGATGACCCGATGTGGATCCAACTGGGAGCCGAGATTCAGACCGTGGACGAGGTGGACCAGATCTACTTCGAGGTCGCAGAACGAGACAAGCAGACGGCGTTGCGATTGGTTCTAGACGACGCGGGCGACGACTACCGAATGCTCGTATTCCGTAGGACTCAGATTGGTGTGGATCGGCTCGCAAACTCGCTCAAGTCGCGTGGATTTGGTGCTATGGGGCTGCATGGCGGGTTGTCGCAGGGAGAACGGAACCAGGCGATGGGAATGTTCCGCGCCGGAGAGTTGCCGATCCTTGTGTCGACCAACGTCGCCGCCCGTGGGATCGACATCCCGGAGATCACCCACGTCGTCAACTACGACATGCCGGACAACGTCGAAGAGTACGTTCACCGGATCGGCCGCACGGCGCGTATGGGTCGGCGAGGCTACGCAATCACGTTCGTGGCGGAGTGGGATTACGAGGGCTGGGAGAAGATCCGGTCGCACATCGGCGACGATAAGCTGATCCAGGGCAAGTTGCCGATTTACGACTAGGGCGAGAGGCATGGGCGCCGCAAGGCGGTGCTTGCTCCGACCAACAATATTGCCACTCGAACCCGAAAGTTCAGTTCAGGCACTCTACCGTGATTTCGTTGCTGATAATGATACGTGTCAGATCTTCGCCAACCAGCAGCGGACCTTCATATGTCTCTCGCGTCTGGAGTTCCAACATCTCGGAATCGGCGCCGGCGAGCAGGATTACGTGCGAGTACACGGCCAGCCCCGGTCGGGCTTTTGTGAAGATGTCGCCTGCCTGCTGGGGTGTTGTGTGGTGAGCGATGATCCGTTCGTACTGTGCCGGATCCGGTGAGTTCTCTTTGTCACCGCAGATCACCTCATGGATGAGCAGGTCTGCGCCTGCTCCATGTTCGACCACCGATTCGGTCGGACGCGTGTCTCCTGAGAGGACGACGGAGCGGTCAGCGAATTCAACCTTGAATCCCAGGGCCGGGACGATAGGGCGGTGATCGACGTAGAAAGCGGTTACGCGAATGCCTGCCTCGTCAAAAATCACGCCGGGTTCGATGTCATGAGTCTCGTTGGCGTTGTGGTGAATCTGCATCTCGGCGGCGCGGACGCCTTCATCGAACTTGAAGGCTTGATCCAAGTTGGACATCATTGCCGCCGATCCCTCAGGACCCCACACCCGGAGAGGTCCCTGCCGTCTGCCGAAAGTCGTGAACCAGCCTGATATGTAGAAGTCGGGGATACCCACTACATGGTCCGAGTGGAGATGTGTGAGGAATAGCTTGTTGATGTGACCCGGATGCAAACCTGTCTCGTGGAGCCGGATGCTTGCGCCACGACCGCAGTCGAAAAGCAGGTACTCATCGCCGGCCCTGATAAGGGTGCTTATCGAATAGCGCCCCGGCACGAAGATCGGCGATCCGGTGCCGAGAAGTGTCACTTCCAGGGTGTTGTCATCCATATCGCTATACTCACTTTCCACAGGCCACCTCTTCACTGGTGCCCGCCCTCACTGATTACTGACCCCGGGTAGATGCTCCGCCCGCTCGCCCGGGTCCGACTCGCCCCGGGTGCGGGTTCTCGCCCGCCAATGCGTTTCGTACGTCCTCCGCCCAGATCACTTCGGCGTCGTCATCCGGCTTGTATTCGAGGATGCGTCGCGAGTTCTCGATCGACATGAACCGACGCGTGTTCTCGCTGACCACATAGCAGACGATGAATGGCACGCCGTCCGAGTTTGAGATGTCGTCAGTCTCGATTGCGCGTGTAACGAACTGGCGCCAGTCACGAGGACTGATGTATGCGGCGAGATCTCGTTTGTATCGATTCATGTCGCCGTCGTAGTCGGCCAGTTCCACAGGCCTTGGGGCTCCGATACGCATCGAGACGATGTCCATTTTCCGTCCGATGTCACCGTTGGCGAACAGGAAGGCGAGTTGCTCGTAGGAAAGCTTGGCCCAACCGTAGAACGAGGCCGGGAACGGTGCGTCGTCCGGGTGGATAACGTCCTGTAGGCGCGGGTGGATGCGGTTTTGCTCCGTCCAGCTTGTCACCGAGTTTGATGTGGCGATCAGCACCCTGCGCACCCCGGCGCGATGGGCGCAGGTGAGGACGTTAAACGCCATCAGGATGTTCTGCATCTCGATCGGAAAGCGTTCGAGCGGTGGCACGGCACTACCGAACATGCCTCCCGGGTTTTTGTACGCGAGATGGATGACGGTATCGACGCCTTCGAACACGTCCTCGTACTTCGACATGTCGGGGTCGATCAGATCTCGTACGGCAACGTCCGGCCTTGGATCACCGTCACGCTTCTCTACGGCGTCGACGAGCGAGAAATTGAACCTGTCCGATAGCCCCTCGCACAGCATCCCCGCCAGGTATCCGGCCCCGCCGGTGATCAGGACTTTTCGCTTGTCTGCCACGTTTGTCTCCGATGGTTACATATTTATGTGCTGTTAACCGTCTGGGAGCAGGAAGGCTTTTCTCCCTCACCCCAACCATGTCCCGCTGGGAGAGGGGCATCTGGAAGTTGCTCACCTGTTGCCGCATCCATAATGCTGATCTTGAAGTGCGGGTGTGGGCGGGGCAAGCGCCGCCCCTACAATGTTGTTGCCAGAACTACTTCTCCAACTCTGGCTCCAAATCTAGGTCTTTCACGCCTCGGAAACGTCCCATCCGTCGAGCACGTAGTAGCCGACTCTGGGGAGATCTGTAGCGGCTTCCAGACCCTGTGCTCCCTTGAGCCGCTGGATGTTGAACAGGTGCGTGATCAACTCGAAGTACATGTGCCGGAACGTGCCCTCCATTGTGAGGACGGAGATTCCGGTCTCCCTGTTCCGGTCGATGCCGGTCGGGTGGGCATTGATCATCAGGTCCCAGTGCGGGCCCTGTTCTGCCTCAATGGTCATGCTGCGCATCTGGTCCGCGGTGTGGGAATCTAGCGACCCTTGTGCGAGCGCCAGACCGTTATCGAGGGCACCTGTGATGTCGTCGATACTTTTGAAAATATTCTCGTCGAGGGCGCGATCAGTATCGGACGCGGCGAGGGCCGTGATCTGTGCTTCATCCAGCCCCGGACCTTCCGAGAATAGTTGATCACCCCACCGCAGCAACATCCAGCGATACAGCATCGATGCCATATGGCTGGTCTGTCTGGAGATGCTCCATTCGGACCAGTCAAACCGGTCGGACGTCCAGTTCAGTTGTTCTTCGGTCAGGCCCTCGATCTCGTCATGGATCGATGCTCCGACCTCCCAGAAACCCGGGAGTAGGGATCGGCCGGTCAGGGGCTGTATCACATCACCTGTCAATCGCCATCGCCTTTCGCTGATCTGCGTGCCCGGAGTCTCGGATGGAGCGCTGCGACTGTCAAATGGAGTTGGATTTGACGGCATGAGCGTTGCTCGCTAGTCTGACATTCCGCTCTCGACCGGGAGCAGGTGCGGAGGATCGCGCATTTGGAAGGTTTCCGGTTATGTAATGAGCGATACAGCGCGGGTTGGTTGTCGCCAACTGTCGCGCTGTAACTGCGACTCCCTCGGACTATTCCGACGCTGAGTCACGGATTCGATGAACCTTTTTTCGCGACGCCGCGACTAGGGCTTAATTCCCGAGCGCGTTACGCGCCCGGTCAATGACCGTGGCAAATTGCGTCCCGAATGACGACGTGTAGCTGGAGGTACAAGGAATGACCCAGGTTGATGAACATTTTGCAAAGATCGCCACTGCATACAGGGACGCCCGGACGACAGATCTCGAACCGATCCTCTACATCAAAGAGTTGATCGGCAAGGCTCGGCCACTTGTTGCAGCGGATGTGGGATGTGGCGCAGGGCGCTATGATCTTCTTCTTCACATGCGTCTCGGGGACGAGATGTTCCTGCACTGCATAGACGCCAACATCGAGATGCTTGAGGAGTTGAACGACCACCTCTCAGCGGAAGGCGTTCCCAATTTCCAGACACACCGCGCACTCGCGGACGATCTCCCTCTGGACGATGGCTCCCTGGACTGCATGTTCACCTTCAACGCATGCCATCACTTCAAACTGAAAAGCTTCTTCGCCGAGGCGCGCCGCACCCTGAAACCGGGCGGGAAGTTGTTCGTGTACACCCGAACCCGCACGCAGAACGCCCGATCATGTTGGGGTGTCTATTTTCCGGGGTTCACCGACAGGGAAGATCGACTTTATGAAGTTCACGAGGTTGCACAGGCCGTAGCCGAGATACCAGATCTTGAGATGGTCGAGTTCAAAGCCTTCAGATACGAACGAACGGCAGAACTTGAACGGCTTCTGGATCAGGCTCGTAATCGACACTACTCCACGTTCAGCCTGTACGACACGGAAGAGTTTGAGTTGGCACTGGACGAGTTCACCGAAAACGTGAAAGCGTGCTACGACGACATCGAGAACGTGACATGGCGTGACGAGAACATCCTCTACGTCATCGAACGCACCGGGTAACCGGAAGACTGTAGGCGGCCCTCAGGTGGCTGTGGTTTCGGGCATCCTCGTGGCCACCGCTAACAGGGCCACGGCCCCGGCGATTGAGGCCGATACGTAAAACACGCCGTCCAGCCCGGGGCCGTCTGCTACCAGCCCGGCCACGAGTGGACCTGTGAGCACGCCCACTCCGTACATCGACTGATAAAAGCCCATCGCCGTGGCGCGTAATTTTGGGATTGCTGTCAGGCCCACGATCGCCATGAGCGCCGCCGAGAGCACGCCGTGGCCAAGCCCTGCGATTCCCTGGGTGATGAAGAGCGGGAAGACGGTATTGGCAAGGGTGACGGCCGCGGTGGCGGCACCGACCACGACAAGTGACCCCGCCACGGCTGCCCGGTATCCAACCCTCGCGATAATCATCGGAGCGATCACCGTCCCGGCCATCGCCGCGCCAAGGGTGAAGGTGGTGATGTAGCCGATCGTGGAGAGTGGAGCGCCGATGCTCTCGGCGTACACGGGGACGAAGGCGAAGTAGGTGGCGAATGCGATGAACTGAACGCCGATGCCGATCACAGAGAGCCGCAACAGGAGGCCGGACGCAGCCACTCGCCTGACGGTCTCGAAGCCGTAGCGTTCGGCTCGCTCAAGGGTAGGCTCAGGCGCGGATAGGATCAGCGCAGTGCCAATCGCTCCAGCTCCGACCGATCCCCAGAAAGTGGCGGTGCTGCCGAAGAGATCTGCGACCACTCCGCCTGCGAAAGTCCCGAGCGCCAGCCCTGCGGCCCAGACGGTCATGATCCGGGACATCGCCTTTGCCGTATCGTCAGGCCGGTAGTAAGAGGCGAACAGGACCGTTATCGCAACCCACCCGGCGACGGACGCTCCGGTGAGAAGTCGGGACGCGAACAGCGTTCCCGTGTTGGGAGCCAGCGCCAGTCCTAGTCCACCCACGGTTGCGAGGACAAGCGAGCCGACGGCGAAGGGCTTTCGCCGCCTGATCAGGTCGGCCCCGATGCCGATGGGCAGCCGGAGTACAACCTGCCCGACCGCGAACCCGGCGATCACCAGGCCGATCATCGTGTTGCTGGCACCTAGCTCGGCGGCCCTGAGCGGCAGGAAGGGGACGTAGAGGTAGAGCGACAGGTAAAGGAAGATCGTAGCAGCCGTGACCGTGATTATGCCGCGGCGCGCCTCGGAGTCCGAGAGACCGGGGATTGCTCTGGATTCGGAGGTTGTTGGGCGGTTATGGGACGTCACGTTAGCGGACGACAGGCCGGATCAGGATCATCCCGGTAGCGTATACCGATTCCGAAAACGTACTGAAGTGTTAAGCGACGTAATCTGGGCGAGGCACACAATTTCAGGAAGTCATCCCGGGGATTTGAATGGTGTTAATGAACTCAGAGTTAGCGGATTATCGAGGCGAGTTTCGGTACGCGTTCTATGCCGTTGATGGGCGGTACGAGGAGACACTGGGTTTTTACTCCAGGGTGCTGGATTTCCCGGTCGTGGGTGGGTTCGGTGATAACCGTTCAGGGGTCCGAGGCGTTTATTTGAAGGCGCCTGTTGGTCTCATTAAGCCGATAGACAGCGAGCCCAGTGATCTCCGGGACATGCTTATGTCACCGGATCAGGAACACCGCCCGCCCGCCGGTGGCTTTCTGCTGATAGAGGTCGAAGACGTGGATGGCCTGGCTGAGCGCGTGGCTAAGCGTGGCGTCGCGTTCATGTAACCCATACGGGACTGGTCGTGGAAGTTCCGTGACTTCAACATCGTCGATCCCTACGGCAATGTCTTGTGCCTGTTTTCCCGGTTACCCGGCTGGGAGGCGCGCCACTAGAGGCCGAGTCCCGGCCAATTACTGTCCGCCGCCTGCCTGTGCCCAGTGCGGGTCCGGGTGCGCCGCCATGAACTCCACGTCCAGCTCCACTCCGAGTCCCGGCTTGTCGGGCAGTGTGAGGTGGCCGTCGATGAACTCGATCGGTTCCGTGAGAACGCGGTTGTACTCCTCCGGTGTTGGCCTTGATGTTTCCAGCCGGTAGAAGTTTGGCGTTGTCATCATGACGTGCGCCCCACCGACCACGTTCAGAGAACCGCTTGCGTCATGCGGGCTGATCGGCACGTAGTATGTCTCCGCAAGCGTGGCGATCTTGCGCATCTCTGAGATACCGCCGGTCCAGCAGATGTCCGGCATGATGTAGTTCGCCAGCCCCTCGGATAGTACGTCGGCGAAATCGTATCGCGTGTACAACCGCTCCCCGACGCAAAGAGGAACGTCCGTCCCGGCCTTCACCTGCCTGAGTGCGTTCAGACTTTCCGGCTGCACTGGCTCCTCGAACCAGGTCAAGTTGATAGGAGTCATCCGATTGCACAGGTCTATCGCGGTCGCCACATTGAAGTTGCCGTGGGCGTCGATCATCAGGTCGATTTCCGGGCCGACCTCTTCCCGGATAGCGGTCATCACGTCGACGCCGTGTTGTGCGCCGGCGGCCGAGATACGACCGTCCATGTAGCGGCGGTGGTGCTGTCCCATCTCAGGCGAGAAGGGATCGGTCTTCAGGGCGGTGTGGCCCATATCCACAAGTTCGCGAGCATGGTGGGCGGCAGCAACAGGGTCGGCCTGGTTTGATACGTGCGTGTAGAGCTGAATGCTGTCTCTGACCTTGCCGCCCAGCAACTCGTATACGGGTACGCCGAGGGCCTTGCCCTTGATGTCCCAGAGCGCCATATCTACGCCGCTGATCACCGATGTCACAAGGCCGCGTGGGCCGAGAGTGGTGAATCGTCGGTACAGGTTCTGCCAGATCCGCTCTATGTCGTTCGCGTCCTGGCCGATCAGGCCTTCTGCGAAGTCGGCGCCCTCCACAGTGTCACGGATGAGCTCCACCATGCGGGCGACCATGATCACGCCACCGCCGCCGGAGTTAGTCGCCTCTCCGAATCCGGTGATGCCCTCGTCGGTGTTGACCTCGATAAATATCCAGGATCGGTTTTCGACGACGCGTGTCGGCCAGACCTTGATGTCGGTGATTTTCATATGAGTGGAATGTCTCCGGGTTGGTCTGTGAGGTGACAACGAATTGCGAAATTTAAATAAAGCGACGTAATCATACAGTTGCGGCGTCCGCAGTCTTGTGAGGAGGCTATGGCGGTTCGAGGTCTGAAGGCCCACGCCGCTGTGCTAGACTCCCGTCGCTCAAACTAAGCTAATACGATCCTGCTATTCAGGGTCAGGATAGGTGCCTTAAGAAGGTCGATTCGATGAAGTTTTGTTACGCAAACCGCCGCCACGCTTTGTACCCGGACAGCCAGCCCAACTGGGACGTTAAGGCGGAGGATTACACCGATAAATTCCTCTCCAAGGCGCAGGACATAGGTATGGATGGGATGGAGATCGGTTTTCAGGCGCTTGAGGCGCTGGGTTCCGAGCAGAAGGTAAAGGATTTCGGCAAGCGACTTGCCGACCATGGCGTTCCTGCGATGGCCATCCGGTCGGGTGGCTCTCTGACCGCCGCCGCCGGTTATCAGGATAACCGTGATCGTCTGCACCGAATGGTCGACACGGCACAAACGGTAGGCGCGGACATCGTCAATGGTGCCCTCAGTGCCCCGACCCGTTATCCGGGCAAGCCCGGCAGTGGCTCTGGTTGGTACAAGTCCCAGGACTCCAGCCGTGACGCTATGATTTACGACTACGAGCGGCTGGCCCAGGAACTCCAGGAAGCAAGCGATACAGCCAGCGACAAGGGTGTAACGATCTCGGTAGAGGTCCACCAGAACTCTCTGGTGGACAACTCCTGGTCTGCGCACCTGATCAACGACCTGGTGGACCGTGACAATTTTGGCATCAACCCGGATTTGGGTAACGTCTTCTGGACCTACGATGAGCCGGAAGAAACGACGGATGCACATATCAAGTCGGTCGCCCCTATCTCGGTGTACTGGCACTGCAAGAACCTGTTCCGGGTGAACCACCCGGAGAATGAACGCTCGGTATTCCTCCGGGTCCCGATTTCGGATGGTGAAATCGACTATCGCTATGCCATCACGGCTATGTCTGAAGCCGGTTACAACGGCTACATGGCAATCGAGGGTGCCGTGACGGGGGATCAATGGCTGGCGGATGGGAAGAGCGTTGAATACGCGAAGGCAGTACTTGCTGACATTGACGCTGGACGAGGATAGATCTCCGCGAGGGCCGAATTGCTAATTGGGGCGGGCTTCGGTCCGCTTCAATGTTTTTTCAGGGGTGAAAAACCCGATGAAGTACTGCTACGCGAATAGACGACAGGCTGCATTTCCAGATGTTTACAGCACCTGGAGCGCGCGCCCTTCACACTTCCCCGATGCATGGCTTCGATCCGTGAGCAAGTACGGATATGAAGGGTTGGAAGTGGGTGCTAACGCACTGTCACTGCTTGACGGGACCTCCGAGGTTGAGGAATTTAAGAATCGGTTTGAAGGATTTGGAGTACCGATAGTCGCTGTCCGCGCCGGCGGTTCACTCATAGAGGCAAAGTCTGCAATGCGTAACCTCGATGTATTACGCCGGAGCGTGGATTATGCAGAAGGGGTCGGCTCATCACTGGTCGTCGGCAACCTCATGGCTCCTCAACGCTACCTTCCCGCCGGTTGGGAAGCGACTGGTAGGACTCACTCCCAGGATTCATCTAAAGACGCGTCTATTTATCTGTACGAGCGCGTGGCTGATTCGATTCGTCCTGTATGTGATGAAGCAGCCGACCGAGGTATTACAGTCGCGATAGAGATGCATCATGCGTCTCCTGTCGACAACTCTTGGTCGGCTCGACTGCTACACGATCTGGTTGACCGTCCGAACTTCGGTATTAATCCTGATATCGGTAATGTCGCGTGGGAATATAACGAACCCGAAGAAACACCTGAAGAAAATGTGAAGGCGCTGGCCGACGTTTGTGTTTACTGGCACTGTAAAAACGTGGTGCGAGTCAATCACCCCGAAAACGAACGGGCGGTGGCGTGGAAGGTCTCACTTGAGGACGGCGCGATGGATTATCGGTTTCTTATGACAGCCATGATCGATGCAGACTATGACGGCTATGTGGCGATCGAAGGTGGCAGGGAAGGGGACCAGTTTGAGATGGATACCCGCAGCCTGAACTACATGAGAAAACTTGAAGCTGAGGTTCGATCAGAGGTCGGTTGATCAGGTGGACGCTGGTACTGGCTCACCCGTCGGTGGTCTGGGCGGGCTGGCTAACGTCATAAACACCGCGCCGGTCACAAATATGACGATCGTGATCGCGAACGCCAGATCATAGTTGTCCGTTCTGTCGAAAATGATCCCGGCCATTAATGGGCCAATTACTACGGGTATAACTCCTACCATGCTGATGGTCCCGAGAATACTTCCGAAGTAACGGATTCCAAATGCCTCAGTTACCGTCAGGGGGATAAGTGCCCCGATACCACCGAATCCAAGTCCGAATACGATCACGGCCAACCAGGCCATGCTGGTGCCGTCAGAGATGATGAGTAGCGCGAGTCCGGCAGACTGAATGCTCAGACTGAGAACTGCCGCCCATCTGGCCGTTATCGTTTCGCTGAGTCGTCCAAATACCAGTTTGCTGATGATGCCGCATGCTGCAACGATTGAAAGGCCCGCGGCGGCTTCGTTTTTTGAGAACCCTTCGGCCTCTAGATGTGGGATTAATTGGGTCAGGACGGCGGTGTAGGTAAACATGGCTGCAGTGACACCGATGGTTATGAAGTAGAAGGTCCTCATCCTGAGAGCCTGTTTCATGCTGTAGCCCGCGGCCGCAGCGGCTGCCGTCGCTGCGTCGAGTCCGGGGGGTGACCAACGCTTGTTGTTCTCTTTTGCGACGTCTGTCGGCCTGTCCCGTACCAGATACCAAGTGGCGACTGCTATGCCGATGATGATGAAGCCAAATACGGCGTAACCCCAGCGCCAACTTGCGGCAGCGATCACAAAAGTTCCCAGCGGCACCATGGTCAATCCACCGAAGTTATTTCCAGCGGTAACGATTCCCATCATTCGTCCGCGTGTTCGAGAGAACCAGATCGATATGAGCCGGCCTGCCGGCATGACCGTGGCACCAGGAAATCCGACAAAGAGGAGGAGGCTGAATAGATAGAACTGTGTCAGGAAGGTGAAATGGATATCGGGTTGCCAGAAAATCAGGTTTGGAGATGTGTCGATTGTCACATTTCCAGCGTTGGTCATAACCGCACGTAGCAGGAAACCTGCAGCAAGAAACAGGAGTGAAATGACCATGACAGGTCTTGCTCCAAACCTGTCCATCCATCGACCGACAAGCGGAGACAAGAACCCGGTGGTTAAACCCAGGGTCAACGAAAAATTGATCTGGGTACGAGTCCATCCAAATTCCTGTTCGAGTGGCTCTACGAACGAACCGAAAGCGTACTGCGCCATCCCGATGGCGAACCCTGACGATAGGAATGCGATCCCGGCAATTGGCCAGCCGCGGTAGATGCCTGTGCGCTTTGTGGAGTCTGGTGGGGTTGAGACTTGTTGAGTATCTCCGGCACCAATGCTCGAAGAGTCGGTAGCGGTTATTGAGATTACTCCGGTGGGTGGGATTTTTGTCGGCGTCGTAGCAGGTTAAGGTTACAAGACGGATTTACTGGATCGGCCAGTTCAAACCCTACTCAAAAACGGTCACCTCAAGCATAGCAAACGAGGGTCCGCATCCAACCATTGGTTCGATAGAGATGAGGTCACTTGAATTGGACCTCGACCATCGGGCTTCCGGCGATCAATTGGTCTATCGTCGCCCGCCCTCGATACCACTCAGTTTCGGGAGCGGACATTACTCGACGCCTCTCCTCAGGTTCGATCACTGGGTAAGCCCGAGCCGTGAGATCTATCTTCGTCGACTCTTTGAAGTGGAACGTGAACTCGGGGTTTTCCACGAGGTTGGCGTACCAGTCACGGCGTCCCGGCGTGCCCGTTATGAAAACGCGCTCCTCGATGTACATGAACCAGATCTCAGTTTTGCGTGGCTGGTGTGACCGTTTACCCGTGGTCGTAATGTCTATTGTTTTGTCTGTGGCCAATGCCTGTTTGACGGTTTCATTCAAATTACCGACTCCTGAAGATCCCACGGAACGTTTAGGGTGATTATCCGGGAATATCCTCGCAGCTTAACTCTAGCTTCGCTTACTCCGGTAAGGACCCGATGGAGAGGAGCTGTGACCTTTGGATATGTCGCAGTGTTTTGCCCTCAACCTAAATAACGGCCGTCCATGGACCCCGTCAGCCAGATGTATACTCCGGCCGCTCGGTGGACACTCTCTCGAGATATGTTTAGGACTTACGCAGCATGGTGACCATAGCGTCACAGACCGTTAATCAAGAGATTATCCATCTCGCGGACTTACGCGCCTTGAATGATGGCAAAGAGCGATGGAATCATCTCCTGAACAAGGACGGGCGAAACAGGGCCCTGCTTATCTCCGCCGCTCCCGGTGCCCCGCCGGATCCGCACATACATTCCGACTTCAACGAGTTCTGGATCATGCTGGATGGAGAGACTGAATACCAGATCGGCCAGTACGTGCCTTTCACTGCGAAGTGGGGAGATGTAGTGATCGCCCCCGCCGGCTATCGACATGACATCCGGTCGACCGGAACGGGTCCTTGGAACATGCGCCTGGTTGTTGGGCCACAGTGGAGCAACCACGACATAAAGGGGATAGAGCCGTCAAAATTTATCCCCTTGCCCCAGGCCGAACCCGCGAACCTGATCCACACGTCCTACGAGTGGATGTTGGAGCGCCACGGCACTGAGAATAACTGGGGTGAAGAAGTTGTCCTGGATCAGCGAAACCGTGTCAACTTCATCCACTCGATCCCCGGTTCGTCAAACAACCCACACTGGCACCCTGACTTCGATGAGTGGTGGGTCGTGCTCAAGGGTGAATTGGAATGGCGAGTGGGTAAAAAAGATCCATTCCGCGCCGGACCGGGTGATGTTGTATTTGTTGAGAAAGGTTACCGACACGATATCGTTACGGTGAGTGATGAGTCAGCGGTCCGGCTGGCAGTGACGAATCGGGCCGGGGTTCACATCTATGACGGCGATGATCCGGCACCCAAGGAATAGGGTTGTATATCACCTCGCACAAATGTCTTCCCACGGGACAGGGTAGTTAATTAGGAGTATCAAGTTGCCAGGACCAGCTAGCTCTAGCACTGTTTACGAACCGGTTGCACTCTGGGGTCGGATTCCGCATGGAATCTATTTCAAGGACGCTACGGCGGCAGCGGTCGATGACGATAGCGACCGCGTATATGTGTTCAATCGAGGTAACCATCCGATGGTCGTACTCAACAAAGCGGGTGAGTACGTTGAGTCGTGGGGACAGGGCGACTACATACGTCCGCACGGCGTGACTGTAGACCCCGAAGGTAACCTGTTCCTTGCCGACGACCTGGATCACACGATCAAGAAGACTGACCCGTACGGGAACGTGATCTTTACACTTGGTACGCCGGGCCAACCGAGCCCGTGGCAAGAGGGTGGAACGTTCAATCGCCCAACCCACGTAGCGATCCAGCCGTCCACCGGCGATTTCTTTGTTTCCGATGGTTACGGTAATTCCCGCATTCATAAGTTCGATGCCGGCGGCAACCACATCCAATCGTGGGGCGAGCCGGGCACAGGACCGGGTCAATTCTCATTGCCGCACAATCTAACGATGATTGGCGATGACAAATTGGCGCTCTGCGACCGGGAGAATTTCCGGGTGCAGGTGTTCACGACGGCAGGAGAGTACGTCGATCAGTGGCACTTCCACCGTCCCATAGCTATCGCCGCCGGGCGGGGCCAAGATACGAACCTGTATGTCGCAGAGGCAGGTCCGCCGCCGGTGCAGAAAGACGTGCCGGGACTTGGTCTCTACGTGATAGTTATCGACCGTGACGGTAACGAAGTCACTCGGTTTGGTGCCGGCACCCAGGGAGAGGAACCAGACCAGTTCATGGCCCCTCATGGGATGGATACGGACGCTGAAGGCAATGTTTATATTGCCGAGGTGTCGTTCACTACAGTCATCCCTACTGGCGACACTTTTGATCGGGAACCTGTGAGTTTGCGCAAGTGGGAGCGGGTAAGCGGTTAGTAGAAACCAGTAGAGGGTTCGTCGGTGACCGTGGGCATTTAGCCGGGCATAAAAAAGGGGGTTCTAGTTATCAGAGCCGGACCCATGTAAGGGAACAATTAACCAATAACAATGGCCCCTTCACTTCGATCACAAAGCAGAGGGGCCATTCTTATTGGTTTAGGTCCGTTCTTATTCGCCCAGAGCCAGCGCTAACCGGGTCTTGTTGGGACGATCTGACTAGGCAGACGCCCAGGAGCCATACACCGGGTACTGGCTTGCGATGACCTCGACGTAAGCGGGTTGAGAGTTTTCGTTGGCTGCGAATGCCCGTTTGAGAGCGGCGCCGACCTCACCGGGTTCGTAAACCCGCTCGGTTGACCAGCCGATTTCCTTTATAGCGTTGGTCATGTTGATGTCATCCGGGCCGAGCACGTCATACGTGTAGGGGTCGTGACCTTCGCCCCAGAATCCCGGGCCGTAGCCTGAGAACCCACCGTTGTTAATGTGAACCACCGTCACACCCAGCCTGAGCCTTGAGAGAACCTCAAAGTTTCCGAGCATGTAGGCGAGAGCGGCATCCCCTATGACAGCGACGGATTGTCGGTCCGGGTAGGCCAGCTTGGCACCAACTGCCGCCGGGAAGCTGAACCCAAGGGACGAGACGTTGCCCCAGCCGAGGAAGCCACGAGGAATGATTGTTTCAAACGCTGTAGAAAGCTGATCACGTGTGTTGCCAGATTCGTGCGTCACGAAAGAATTTTCACGATCGAGGACTTCCATTAAATCGCTGTAAACGCGGTACGGGTTGATCGGTTTTTCGTCCGACGCCATCGCCTCGCGATAGACCGCCATCCCCGCGTCTTTCACGGATTTGACTTCGTCTACTACGCTGCTCCGACTTTCGATCGGCTCACTGTCGAGTTCTGAGATGAGTGATTTCAAAGTTGCTCTTGCGTCACCGATGACGGCGTTCGCAGTCGGGTAAATCCTGTTCACGTCGAATTCGTCGATGTTGCACTGGATGATCTTCTTGTTCACGCCATCGGGAATTCCGTGGCCAAATCGTCCCGGCGAGATGCTCGCGCCGATAGCAAAAATGAGGTCTGCGTCCTCTATGTACTTGACGACATGGTCGCCCCGGGTCCCGACCGAAAGAGGGTGATTCTCGGGGAATACGCCTTTTGCTTTCAGCGTGGTTACCACGGGCAGGTTGGCCTTTTCAGCAAACTCCCGAAGTTCAGCCGCTGCGTTCGAGTAAAGGACACCTTCTCCGGCGAACAGAAGAGGACGCTTTGCTGCCCGGAGTTCATTCGCTGCTGCGGCCACATCTTCAGGGTCAGGGAGTGTTTTCCAGCCCTTCGGTGATGTGTACAGATCAACAGTTTCGTCGTACGTAGCGTGTGCATCCGGGACCCCCACGACCACCGGCCCGGGCCGACCAGAACGAAGCATGGTGTAGGCCCGGCGCATCATTTCTGGCACACGTTCGGGTGTGTCGATAGCCCCGTACCATTTGGAGACGCCGCGTAGGGCGGCTGCCTGATCATATCGAGTACTCTCCGTTGCACGCGATGGCACCGCATCCACTATGCACAAGACAGGCGAACCGTCTTCGTAAGCCTGGGCTATTCCGGAATATGCAACCTGTGCTCCGGCGGCGTTGATTCCCCCAGAGAAAGTGCAGACGCCGATGCGTTCACCGTTTGTCACCCGCGAAAACCCATCGGCAACTGCTACCGCGTAACGATCATCTCGCATCATCAAAAGCTTCAGGCCTTCTCGCCCAAACGAGTTATTGACGCTGCTAACCGGGAAGGTCGAGACCCACTGGACGTTTTCCTGCTTGAGAATCCTTGCTATGCCGGTTGCTACATCGATGGTCAAATCGTCACCTGTGGCTTTCGTTACGTCGTCCCGGGGTTTCTACGTGATCCGTGCTCTTCTATTCAAGATCAGAGTTTCGGGCAAGCTAACATCTGCCCGTCTTTAACGCCATATTGCGATGCGGGTAGTAGATGAGTTGCCGGTGCCCAGTTCTCGGGTTGTTGGCGGTAAGGGTTCGCGCAAGAGAAGGGTAGGGATGGGATTGCCACATGAGGGTTGCCCACAATCAGACTTCGCTAATTGATCAACGGGTAACCGGCGGTACTTGATGGAGATACCGGTGAGGCTTGCTAAGGTCGCCGTAGTCCGAAATTTCTCCATCTGTGACGCTGATCTGATGACCCCAACGGACGCTGGAAGGCTAACTCCTCGGCCTTGCCCGAAAAGTCGGGACTTGAAATGGCGACGAACTGCATCCGGGGCGGGCGGCGAGGGAGAAAGTTGGGCTTCCGGCGGTGATGTTCACACCGCTGACTTCCAACAACGAAGGTTTCGGGACGTTGATCGTCGCAGCCAGAGAACGGGCGCCTACTCGGATCCTGAATTGACCTTTTGGCCTTCCCCTGATTTCAGCACAATT
>JAPYSM010000201.1 GCA_029936485.1 Dehalococcoidia bacterium | reverse complement strand
GACGGCGGGCTTTGTGTACGTCCGGGTTTCCGCGCACGTACAGCTTCTGCCACTTGGACAGTTCGATGGCAGAACCGCCCAGTTCGCTTATGTAGTTGTATTCGCTGTCGAACACTTGAACGCGATTGTTCACCCAGTCACAAACGTAGATATCGCCGTCGGGATCTACAGCGACGTCCGAGGGGTGGTCAAACTCGCCGGTATCAGATCCGTGACTGCCGATGGAGGCGATGAAGCCGCCGTTTGAATCAAACTTCTGGACGCGATGGTTCTTGTGATCGGCCACGTACACGTGGCCATTGGCGTCCACCGCGATGCCCCACGGCGACCGGAACTGGCCTTCACCTGATCCCTGACTGCCCCACCCGTTTACAAACGCCCCACCGGCAGTCAACTCCTGGACCCGATGGTTGAGCGTATCCACGACCAGAATGTTGCCAGCGGTGTTGAACACGATGCCTGAAGGCCGGTCGAACTGACCCTCGCCGGTTCCGGACTCGCCGATGTGGTTCAAAAACAGTCCGTCTCTATCGAAGACGCTTATCACGTGGCGCAGCTCGTCGGTCACGTACACGTTCGAGTTAGGACCCACGGCAACGCATGCTGGCCACGCTCCTCTAAAGAAGCCCTCGTTGACCTCGCTGAACGTTGTCGTGATTTCCTCATCATCGGGCTCGCCGCCGATGGAAAGCCTGAGGACATCGGAGAATCCCGCAGCCTTTTTCACAATGTAGACGTCATCGCCTTCACCAAACGCTATGTTGACGATGCCGGTGATCTGTCTGCCGCCGACGACGCGGCTAAAATCGAATGCCCGTCCGGCTACCGATGTCGTGAGCACTTGGACCTCTTCCATTCTCTTGGTAACTGAAGGTGGGATGTTGGCGCTTGATGCACCATTGGCGCGCCGCTACTTTTCTATGAATCTTGGATTTTCAAAGTTCCCGCCGACGATTGGCACAGGGTCCAACCCGAGCCAGTCTTCGACAAGGCTTGTGTAGACGCTGCGGAAGTCCAGATCAGGAACGAGGTCTCCCTGGTCAAGGTCTTTGGCCTTTGTCGATGGGTACTGGCCGTACATGCCGCCCTTGACGCCCTTGCCGATTGCGATGCAGACGCCCCCGGCGCCGTGATCCGTGCCGGACCCGTTGTCGTACACGCGGCGTCCGAACTCTGAGAACAGGAACATCACCACGTTGTCCGCGGCGTTGTGCTCTTCAAGATCGTCGAAAAAGTCACGTATAGCTTGAGAGACCTGGGACCACAACTTGTGGTGAATACCCAGTTGATCGGCGTGGGTGTCAAATGATCCGTGGTCGGCGTAGAAAACCCTGGAGCCAAGGCCCGCGAGGTGAACCTGTGCTATGCCCTTGAGCTTTTTCCCGATGCTGGAATCTGCGTACTCTACGGTCGATGAGTACTTCTCCGGTGCGACGTTCAGGATCTCGGCACCTTTCAGAGCATCCAGTCCAGTTTGCCCAAGGTAGTCCATCACCGGACCGGTACCGATGGCAGGAGAGTACATCCGCTGGTAACGGCCGAGGACGCGGTCGAGTTTCTCTTGCGGTGTGATATCGGTGAGAAGTCCGTAGCTATCGATGTTCTCTACGGTGGCTACAGGTACGTTCGGCGCGACGAGTGCGCGGAATAATGCCGGGCCCATGCTGACGGCAGTGACAACGTTTTCCTTATCGGGGTCAAGCTCACGTACTACTCGGCCAAGCCAGCCTTCGGTTCCAAGTTTGTCCGGCTCACATGTGTGCCATATGTCCATTGACCTAAAGTGGGATCTGGGCGAGTTCTCGTAACCCACGCCGTGGATGATCGCCACGTTTCCGTCTTTGTACATGTCCTGAATCGGACCCATCGTCGGGTGAAGGCCGATCTCGTCATCCAGAACGAGAACGTCTTCTTCGCCAACATTCACGATCGGCCGGTAGTCCCGATATAGAGGGTCGTTATACGGAACCACGGTGTTCATGTAGTCGTTGCCGCCGGTCAACTGCAGCACGACGATGACCGGATCATCAGTTGTCCCGGTTCCGTTCGTTCCGTTTTCCAAGAGACTAGTCAAGCCTGGTGCCTCCATATGTCATGTCCGTGTCTGGTCCGTCTGTTGGAACCAGATGATTGTCATATCTAAGGGCGCTGTCATTAGGCGAACTGATACTCCCTGAGTGAGACAACAAGCTGAAGGATCTCGGTCACCTTCGCGTATCCGCCCTGTCCCGGGCGATCGTCTTCCCAGTCGAATTTGCCCAGTTGCCGGGCGTGGTCCAACAGTTCATCCCTTGATTCGTCCGGGATCTCGAGCGGACCCATGACATCCAGGCAGGCATCAACCACGGCCTCAGGATCGCTGCCCGAAGCTTTAATTCGGTCGATAATCTTCACCACCCCGGGCTTGGACAGGTCACTGATCATTTCTGCGGTGAAGTTGGTGCGCTTCATTAGTGTGCCGCTGTTGATCCATTCGATTCCGGAGTGCCAACCTTCCACGCTTGGTGGGTTCATAAGCTCCTGTCCCATGAACCCGATCTGGCTGGCCCACTTCATCGTCTCGGGCGCCGGGCGTTCCGTATCTTCCACCAACCGTAGTGTTCCGATGACGACCTCGGCGGGATTCTTGACCCGTTTGAATGTGGCATCTTTGAAGAATTCTGAGTTGAATATCTTCTTCAGCACCGTCCCAATGTGATAGTCACTCTCGATGAGCGCATCGGCGATGAACTGGACGGCTTCAGGGTCATTAGGCGATGTGACCGACCAGGCGGGAACCTGGTGCTCGTCCGCTACAAAGAAACTGTAAAGATGACGGGCGATGAAGGCCGCTGTGGCCGGCTTGGACAGGACGATATCAATGATCTCTTCGCCATCGAAATTTCCCGTGTGGCCGAGGAACGTCTTTTCGCCGTAGTCGTGGTCGTCCGGCCGGAACTCGTAATCCCAGTCCCATCGCCCCATGTGGAAGCGTGGAAGCTTGTGTTTGAGCGTCCAGCCTGTGAATGCTCGTGAACACTCCCGTACATCGGTCTCGGTGTAGTTACCGACGCCCATCGTGAACAATTCCAGGAGTTCACGGCCCCAATTCTCGTTCACGGAATCCGCGTGGTTCTCGTGATTGTCCAACCAGTAGATCATGGCAGGACTCTGCGCAACCGCCATGAGGAGGTCCTTGTATTTACCCATGCCCATCTCACGGAACGAGCCGATCATGTCTTCGATCTCGTCGTAGTGATCAACTTTGGCGACGCCGGTCGCGAAAAGCTGGTGATAGAAAAGGCAGAGTTTCTCCTGGAGCGGCGCTTTTGTGTTGATCATGCGCCAGACCCAGGGGGCGTGACCAAGCCCGCCCATCGTTCCCGGTTTCCACCACAGCGGGTAGTAACGCAGGAATTCGTAGATATCCACGGCATCCTGATCCCCGGGGTTCAGGAGCTCGTCTACGGTAACTTCATAGC
>JAPYSM010000200.1 GCA_029936485.1 Dehalococcoidia bacterium | reverse complement strand
CTGACGTGGGTTAACGAAATCGAGACGTAACAGGGGAGTGCTAAATGCGAACCAACCCGATGAAAGAAGGCTTGGCCAAAGGTGAAGCGCAGATCGGCTCGTGGGTCAACATGGTCCGCAACCCGGCCATCCTCCAGATAATGAAATCTGCCGGCATGGATTTTGCAAGGGTGGACATCGAACACTCGACTCCATCTATGGAGACGATCGGCAATTTTGCTCTTCTCTCCCGTGCACTTGGCTTCCCGATCACGGTGCGACCGCCGGAAGGCAACCGTGAGTGGATCACACGGCTGCTCGACGCCGGCGTTTGGTGCCTCCACATCCCGCAAGTGGACACCCCGGAGATCGCCGAGGAGGTCGCCAACGCCTCGCACTACGCGCCCGACGGTCTGCGCGGCATGGCCGGATTTGGCCCCGGAACCGACTACGAGCACGGCCCGCTTGGAGAGACCCAGAACTTCATCAACCAGCAGATACACGTGACGATCATGTTCGAGTCGCAACAGTCGTTTGATCACCTTGACGAGATCATGAGCGTCCCGGGTATCGACGCCGTGACGCTTGGCCCGTCAGACCTTGCGCAGGAGCTGGGTGTGTTTGCCACGCCTGACCAGGCGAAGGTGATCGACGAGTACCGAACACGCTTGATTGAGGGCGCTGTGAAGCACGGCAAACAGGTGTCGATGCTTGTGAGCTCTATCGAGCAGGGTGAACAATGGATCAAGGCCGGGGCCAAGATCATCTGTTACTCAAGCGAAGTGGAGATGCTGAGTAGAGGAATGGCCGAGGGAGCGGAAAGACTACACGCAGCGTCCGGATCTAAATAAGCCCACACACCAGGCGAGCCTGAGTCAGCCGGCGGATTGTTCCGTCTGCTGGCCGGCGTTGTCCATTACCGACCGGTTCAACGCCTTAACCGCCTCGTTCGCAAATCCTTTCGGGCTGATCGTAGTCAGACCGCCATCGAGCGGAGTTAGCGAAACCCAGCTATTTCGCATCGCCCACACGTCCGTGTCAGGGTCGCTCTGCGATGCTGCATTTAGAGCGGATGGTGGGCGTTTGATCCAGTATGTGGTTCGGACGCCGCGGACCTCGGTCTCGACCTCATCCGATGCGCCCGGCGTGCGCTTGCTTGGGGCGGCGACCATCGCTCCCTTATATGGTCCGTCACTAACCTTCGGGAAGTTGACATTTACGAACGGTTTTGGTTCGTCTAGGCCCAATGTGGCGACATGGCCGAGCATCGATTTCGCCAGATCGTGCACCGCCGCGCCTATCACCGGGTCATCGGCGTCGGCTAAGAGAGCCACCGAAATCGCAGCGGTGGCGACGCCGTTCAGGTACCCCTGCAATGCGGCTCCGATCGTGCCGGATACCGTCAAGTCTGCACCAACGTTATTGCCGGGGTTCATCCCACAGAGCACGAGATCGACAGGCTCTGTGGACAACTGCTTAAGCCCGAGTATCACCGCGTCGCCCGGAGTTCCCTCAACGCCCCACGCCTCCACGCCAGAGACAGGCGAATTTATCAATTTCGCACGTAGCGGATCGTTGAGGGTTAGTCCCGCGCCAACCCCGCTGCGGTCACGGTCGGGCGCTGAGACGATGACGTCGCCGAGGTCCTTGATCGCTTCAACCATCGCCCAGAGCGCGGGGTTGAACGCGCCGTCATCGTTAGAGATCAAAATTCGCAATGCGTTGTTTACCTGCTGGAACCGAAAGTATCGGCATTCCGAGTTGTTTGTTGATGTAGTTCAAAACGCGTGACTCAGTTGAGCCGGAGATTATCGATCAGCCTGGTGGTCCCAATTCTCACTGCGACGAGTGCCAGGGCGCCGGTATCGGGTATCGGCCCACCGTGGGGTTCGAAAGTTTCGGGGTCGATGACCGCGGCGTAGTCCAGTGTAGCGAGCGGTTCCGACTGAATCACGGTCCGTATGTCGCTTTCAAGGGCTGAGGCGGCGCGCTCGCGGCCGGTCCAACGGTCACGCGCCGAGCACAATGACGCGTACACGATCTCAGCCGCGACCCGTTCGTTTTCCGAGAGATATGCGAGCCGACTGCTCAACGCCACCCCGTTCTCGTCTCGCACCGTTTCCACCGGAACGACATCGATTTCAAACCTGAGGTCATGCGCCATACGCCGCACCACCTCAAGCTGCTGTGCGTCCTTCTGTCCGAAGTAGGCGAGATCGGGGCGTGTTGCGCTAAATAGCTTGGCGACAACGGTAGCGACCGCGCGGAAATGGCCCGGGCGCTGCGCACCTTCAAGGACATCACCGATGGGGCCGGGATTGACGGTGAACGCATCGCCCGGCGGATACATCTCATCGACGGATGGAGCAAAAACGGCGTCCACGCCCGCGCTTCGCATGATTCCGAGGTCACGCTCGTGATCCGCCGGATACCGCGCAAGGTCTTCGTTCTCACCGAACTGCTTTGGGTTCAGAAAAAGGGTCCCGACAACAGATTCGCCCCCTTTTCTGGCCGCGTGCAACAACGCCTTGTGACCGGCGTGCAATCCGCCGAGCGTAGGAACGACCGCGACCGGAGACTGCATGCACAAGCGGGCTGCGTGCATCGCTGCTACTGTTTTGATTACCTGCACGGATCGATCTCAGTTAACCCTTTTCGGAACCTGAACTGCCTGAGCCGCCCGGGCCAACAGAGAAAGACTCGGCGGCTGTCGGGAATTTATTGCGGCGCACGTCGTCCGCGTAACTCACGAGCGCGGCATCGATCAACCCGGCCAAATCACCGTATCTACCGGCGTGTTTCGGCCTGAAGTCTGGCAACAATCCCAGCAAGTCGTGAAACACCTGCACCTGGCCGTCGCATTCAGGCCCAGCGCCGATGCCGATCGTCGGCACGGTAAGGCGTTCTGTCACCGTTGCGGCGACCTCAGTGGGCATCAACTCAAGCACTATCGCAAACGCGCCGGCCTCTTGCAGCGCCAGAGCATCCTCAAGTATCTGAGCAGCTGCGTCCTCGGTACGGCCCTGTACCCGGTAGCCACCCAGCTGATTGACCGATTGCGGAGTGAAACCCACATGGCCCATTACTGCGATCCCGGAATCGGTCAGTCGCTTCACCGTGGGGGCGACCGACACTCCTCCCTCCAACTTCACCGCTTGAGCGCCGCCTTCTTGTAGAAGTCGGGCGGCGTTGGTGAGCGCCAACTCCTCACTGACCTGGTAACTCAGGAAGGGCAGGTCAGCGACGATGAGCGGCGATGGCGCGCATCGTGCGGCGGCGGCGGTGTGGCTCACCATGTCCTCCATCGATACCGGAACCGTGGAGTCGTACCCGAGCACTACCTGCCCGAGGCTATCTCCAACTAGCACCATCGGGATACCGGCACGTTCCGCTGCCCCCGCAGATAAGGCGTCGTATGCCGTGACCATGACGATGCGCTCTGAACGCCGCTTCATCTGTGAAATCTGACGGGTCGTAACTCTCA
>JAPYSM010000024.1 GCA_029936485.1 Dehalococcoidia bacterium | reverse complement strand
CCCACACCCAGCGACGCTCGTTTGACTTGAGCCCGGGTGATGCAAACCGAGCGATCTGAAACAGCATAAACGGCGTCGTGATCGCAATTCCCGTGAGCACGGATATTTTTACGACCGCGCCCCAGAATTCCGTCAGATCCGTGAAAATCGTCAGCCCTTCTACGTTTCCGTTCAGGTCGTCAGCAGGCGCCAACAACCAGCGCAAGATATGCCGGTGGAACACAAGCGCGATGCCTGTGGCCGTAAAGAAAAACAGGATCGTATGAATCAGTCGTCGTTTCAGCTCCCTGAAATGGGCCGAAAACGGCGTCTTCGAGTCGTTCATACCAATCCACCGGAGGGCGTATCCGGATCATCGCTCTCTTCGGACGCCGCCATCTGATCCTCTTCCAGCACATCTGGCCGGCCTTCATCTGCAAGGCTCTGCATTCGTCCCCGGGGCCTTCTCACAGCGCCCCCGGAAGCCTCAGATGTGTCTTCCGGGTCGGCCGTAGAACCCCTTGAAGCAGGCCCCTCAAACGGGCGCGCTGGCTTATCATCCGCATCATCAAACTCGGTCATGATCATGTTCGTAAACTTGTCCCGTTCGGTCTTAAGTTCACGGATCAACTTCCCGGCGTCCCGGCTCGTCTGAATCATCTTCTTTGGCCCGAGTAGGAACAACGCAAGTACGGCGATGATGACCAGCTCAAACCCACCGATTCCTAAGAAATTCACGACTGCGCCGTCACGGTGTTCATGGGGTCCGAGCAGTCACCACATTCAAGGTCCAAAGCCAGTCCCGCGAGATCGAATAGCTGACCCGTAAGACACAATGGCAGCCCGACCACGTTCAAATAACAGCCCTTGATTAGATCGGCCGGGTTGAATAGCTGATCCTGTATGCCGTAGCTACCTGCCTTGTCGAGCGGCAACCCGGACGACACGTACTCGGCGATCTCTATGTCGCCTAAATCACGTATCTGCACATACGTGGATGACCACCCTGACCATTTACCGGCGCGAGCGTTCAGCGCAACCGCCGTGATAACCTGGTGTGGACGGTTACGAAGCCGACGTAGCGTTGCTTCCGCTTCTTCATGCCCGGACGGCTTGCCAAGAACCTCGCCGTCAATCACCACGATCGTATCTGCTCCCAGTGTCACGGTGTCCGCCGTGTCTTGGGCAGCCTTCGCCGCTTTGTCGGATGCCAGACGCAGGGCCCAAATCTCCGGGGTTATATCGCCGGGCAGGCGGTGCTCAGGTGTATCCGTGGGGCGTACGTCCGCCTCTAATCCGGCCGCAGCCAGTATCTGGGCGCGGCGAGGAGATCCGGATGCCAGCACAAGGTGCGGCATGTTCACGGTCGATACCCCCTTAAGCTGGCGGTTCGACGGAGTCCAGGGCTCAATCATCGTGCGTAAATGATACGCCCAGACGGCTTGCATGATCGGCCCACATCGTAAGCATCCCGTGCAACAAAATCACGCAACGCTCAGGCCTCATGACGCAGAAATGACACGTTTTCGATGTGCCGCGTCTGCGGGAACATGTCCACGGGCTGAATCTCCTCTAGGACGAACGGCCCCGCCACTAGCAACGCCAGGTCACGGACCATCGATCCAACGTCGCACGAAACAAGCACGACATGATCCGGGGCGAGACGTCCCACAGCTGCTATCACGTCCGGGTGGCATCCCTTGCGTGACGGGTCCAGGATGACAGCGTCGACATGAGAATCGAACTCTGACAGCACTACTTCCGACCTACCAAGAACCACCTCCACGTTCTCCAGTCCCTCTGCGTTTCGCTTCCCGTCCTCGACAGCGGACGGAGAGTCTTCGATGGCGATCACTTTGTGGGCATATGGCGCAAGCAATATGGCGAATACGCCGACACCGGCGTAGGCGTCAATCAGAATCTCTTTGCCGGACAGTTCAAGTCGGTCCCGGACCATCTCGACCATTCGTTCTGCCTGTTCAGTATTGACCTGAAAAAACGACGAGCCGGCGACCCGAAACTCCCGCCCCAACATCTTCTCACGTAGATGATGACCGCCGGACTCAATGCCCATCGGCTCACCGCCATCGTCATTAAGACGCGGCTGCACCAGTCGATCACCGGTCCCAACCCCCACGCGTACAGAAAACTGCGTCATCCCTATCACTCGTCGCTGGGTCGCCTTGAGTACCTCGTTGATCGAGTCGTGCATCAGCAAACAACGCTCAACTGGAACAAGGGAGCGCGTGATCGCATTGACGTATCCAACCTCGCCGTACTTTCGGCCAACGCTAAAGCGGGCATGATTGCGATATCCCAACTCCTGTGGAGCGGCGAGGGTTGGGAGAACGTGCGCGTCCGTCACCGACTCACCTGATGCCAGTGCGTCGACGACCATGTCCCGCTTGAATTGGAGCTGTCTTTCGTACGAAACGTGCTGCCACTGGCAACCCGTACATACGGCTGCATACGGGCATTCTGGTATTCGACGGTCCGGTGACGTCTCCGCCACCTCCACAACACGCGTCCCGAGGTGTTCGGGGAATCGTCGCAGTACTTCTACAGTCACCGACTCTCCGGGGATCCCGCCTTCTACCAGTACCCGGACGTCTTTATAGTCCGCCCACAATTCACCTCGCTCGTTCATCGGACCGAGCACCACATCAAACGTGTCGCCTCGATCAATGCCGAGCCCGTCCGTCGGCCACGGACCTTTGTACTTTCGTCGCCCTCTAGGCCTGTTCCTGGGCTTGTTGCCAGTGCTGGCAGACGCCAAATCAACTCGAATCTATAACGATCGCTGTACTACCGAGATCGGCCCGAATCGCCACCCCCGGCCGGACGCACGCCACGAATACGGCTTCCTGAACGACCTATGCTACTGCTGCTTCGTAGAAATGCCGATGAGATTAGATTGCCAACCGTTCGTTTGCTATGCTTCTTATTCGTAAGAAGAAATAAAGCTGGCAACGCATCTCGATTTCGAGATCAGAGTCAGACATAGAGTTTGGTACCGAAAATTGGTAATCGAACCCAGTCCTGAAATAGCAGCCGCGCCGGGCATTCCTGCAGCCCGAAACGTCGAACGTCGGCTTCCCGAGTGGTTCAAGGTCCCTATGCCGGGCGGCGAGAACTACTCCGATCTGAAAAAGCGCATGCGGGGCGCAAGCCTCCACACGGTCTGCGAAGAAGCCGCCTGCCCAAACATAGGCGACTGTTGGGACCGTCGCACCGCCACCTTCATGATCCTGGGCGACACCTGCACACGCGCCTGCTCGTACTGCAACGTGAACACAGGGCGACCCACCGAAACAGACTGGGCAGAGCCTTTCCGCCTGGCCCGGACGGTCAAGGACATGGACCTCAAGTACACCGTCATCACCTCCGTCGATCGAGATGATCTTGAAGACGCCGGTTCGACGATCTTTGGCATGACTATCAAGGCTGTCCACAAAGCCGTGCCCAACTGCAAAGTTGAGGTGTTGATTCCGGACTTTGGCGGCGATCGTAAATCGCTACAACGCGTGATGGACGCCCGGCCCGAGGTGTTGAACCACAACATTGAGACGGTAAGACGGGTATTCCGAAAAGTGCGGCCGCTTGGCGACTACGATCTGTCGCTCGAACTATTGAAGCGAGCCAAAGGGATGCGGCCGGACGGCGTCACCAAATCCGGGATGATGGTGGGATTAGGCGAAACGATGGACGAGGTTCTCCAGACGATGGAGGACCTGCGAGCAAACGACTGTGATCTGCTTACAGTCGGCCAGTATCTTCGCCCTTCCAAGCGCCATCACCCCATCATCAAGTTCTATCACCCGGACGAATTTGAAAAGATTCGTGAGGCGGGAGAAGCGATGGGTTTCAACCACGTCGCATCCGGACCGCTGGTCCGCTCCTCCTACCACGCAGACGAGCAGCACGAAGCGTCAATCGCTGGCAAGGCGCAAGGCTAATTAACCTGCAGCGCCCCCCTGAACCGTCTCAAGCCTTAGATCAGACGCGGTTCCGTTCGTCGGCGCCCATCCGTTCAGGCCTGATCGCAACCCGTATACCTCGTGCCGCCATACCACCGGAATGGCCCAGTACTCCTCGTACATCTCACGATTGAGTTGTTGGAGGCGTTGGGCCCTCTCAACGGGGTCCACCACCGTGCTCAATTCATCAAATAACTGATCCCCGCGTTCAAGGTCGTGGTAGGTCAGCAGGGCCTCCGGGTCTGAGGTCAGGTAGCGCTTGATCCCACCAAGAATGTCGGGCCACGTCTGGTAGTTCACGCCGTGGAACAGCGGGGCCGGCGCTACGTCTTCGAATTGCTGCGGACGGGGTGAATGCCGGGCCAGAATTTCGGTATAACCCGCAGACCGTATCTCAACATTCATGCCGATATCACGAAGGTTCTCGGCGATCATTTCGTTGATCTGTATTAACTCCGTCAAACCGTACGACGGAGCGGAAAAGATGGTCACAGTCTCGCCGTCATATCCAGCCGCTATAAGGGACTCACTGGCCACAACCGGATCGTAAGGGTACGGCGGAAGTTCCGGGTCGTAGCCGTCCGAAAGCGGGCTAAACAGGGCGGAACCTGCGGCGATTTCGGCCACCTCCGGCTCGTAAACAAGGTCGATGATCGACTGGCTGTCGATCCCCAGAGTCAGCGCCTTCCTGAAATCCAGGTTGTTGTTGAGGGAGTCCGACTCTGAGGCCGTGAACAGCCGCATAACCGTGGTGTTCACGTACTTCGGACCGTCAATCGTGAACCCGGCGTCTCGAACCGATGGAACATCGCCCTGAGGCTCATCGACCGACCACGGTCGTCCGGACGGCCTGAGCACCGTCATATCGACATCGCCTCGCTTCAACATCTCTGCGCGTACCGCAGGTTCCGGTGCAAGTACAAGCCGCAACCGGGCGAAACCCGGCACGCGCCCCGAATCCCAGTAGTCGGAATTGGCATCGAACTCGATCCACTCTCCGGTCGAACGCGCGGAAAGCTTCCACGGCCCGGTGCCGATCGCGGTGACCCTGCCGGCCCCATGCGCAGCCAGCAAAGGCGCGTCGCCTGCAACAGGTCCGAATGCGTGCATGATCGAAACGTTTGGTTTCGTCAAATGGAGCACCACTGTGTAGCGACCGGTTATTTCGACACGGTCGATCTCCCTGGCCAGCACCGGGCATACAGCGCAACGCGCATCTTCCCGGGTGTAATGGTCGATCGAGTACGCGATGTCGGCAGACGTAACTTCAACTCCGTCGTGCCATTTAATGCCTTGATTCAACGTGAGTGTATAAGCAGAGGCATGGGCCCCCGGGTCCCAACGAGCAAGTAGCCCGTAGCGCTGATCAAACTTACCGTCCGCCCCAACTCCGACGAGGTAGTCGTACAGATGGCCGTGATACTGGAGGCCCGGTTGTCCGTCCAACGAAGGATCGAGTGTTTCCGCCCAGAACGAAGGTAACGCCACCGTCAGTGTTTGATCGAGCGGCTCAGCGGCGTCATCGGAGCTGCACGCGATCGCGCCCATGATCAGTAGCAAGACGAGAGGCCACAACCGGCGAATCGCAACGATTGAGGATAGCGAGTTGAGCGACATATGTATTTGCCACACTCCCCGATACGCGGAAATCAGGAGTCGATAGGACGAAAGAACGAGCGCCGAACGTGGATCGGTCACGCGAGCGACTTCTGAGACATGAACAGTGTGCCCCAACGTCACCCCGGACTACGACCCACCTCCGGCGCTAGATTCGAATTACTACCTTGCAGAAACCGCGTATCCGGGAAGACGACCTCGTTCCCAGACATGTTCGAGAGCGACTTCCTCATTCAGATCGCCACCCCAGCCCGGCCGATTCGGGATAATCACCTCGCCGTTCTCGATCTCGAGCTTCTCGGTAAGCAGATCGTCCTTCCACGGCACGTCATCAATGTCGATCTCCGAAATTCGGATGTTGCCAACGGATGCGCAGAGCGCCATCGAGTGAAGTGTGGACAGGTGACTGTAGTAGTTGTGCGGAGCGACGTTGATGTCGAAGGTCTCCGCCATATCTGCGACCTTCTTCGACTGTGTAAAACCGTTCCACGGGAGGTCCACCATGCAAACGTCCATGGCCCGAGCCTCAAAGTAGCGCCGGTAGTCGCGAGATGTAATCAGGTTTTCGCCTGAGCAAATCGGCACGCTCGTAGAGTCGCGAATTTCTCGCAACCCTTCGGGTTCGTAGATGTCGATCTCGACCCACATCATCCTGAATTCTTCAAGCGCCTTACATATGCGCTTCGCGGCCTCAACGCGGAAGTTGAAGTTCAAGTCGAGTGCGATATCCACATATGGACCAACGGCGTCTCGAAAGGTGCCGATCTGCGTCCGGATATGGTCCAGGAATTCGTTTGTTACGTTGCCATCGGTCGTTCCGGGCCCGCCACCAAAGCCTCCGAGTCTCTGAGAGCCGTAGCTCTCTTCGCCGGGGAATAATGGATTGGTCTTGAGCGCCGTGAAACCCCGCTCAACGACTTCTTTTCCGAGAGCCGTAACGTCCTTCCAAGACGTTATGGGGTCAACACCGATCAGCTCGGAGTTCGCCATCCTGGAGCTTCCACAGTGCGACCAGTAGACACGCTGACGCTCGCGCATCGGACCACCCGCGAGCTCGTACACGGGCACACCAAGCGCCTTGCCCTTGATGTCCCACAGCGCCATATCTATCCCAGCGATCGCCTTGCCTGCGATGCCGCCTGGGCTCTGGCGACCCATCCGGTACATATCCCAGTAGCGGGCTTCAACGGGGCGAGGGTCCTTCCCTAGGAGGATCGCCTCAAACTCTTTCGCCGTCTCCACAACTCCGTATGGATTACGTCCATCGGAGCACTCGCCGTATCCGGTAATTCCTTCGTCCGTGCGAACAGCGATGTATTGCCACGGTCGCCATCCGGCATCTACGACAAAGGTGTCGATTCCAGTGATCTTCATTCCGGTGCCTCTCCAGTTGAAACGAGTTGTTTGCCGGACGCAGGTTACACGCCTTGCCACGAGCGCGGAAGCGCTATTCCAGCGACCACGTAACCAGCGCGCCCTTCTGCGGCTCGGTCCAGATAAACTTCACGCCATCGCCGTTGAGGACGAGGCAGCCGGGGAGAAGCTCCGCAAGTCTCTATCGGGCGGGTCGAAACTCTTTGCGAGACCTGTCCAAGGATCCCGGCCAGGTGGGGTATCCCGAAAGCGATTCGTTCACTCAAAACAAGTTGCTCCCACTCATGGGCACGCGGAACGGCGGCCGACCCTATGTGCATAGTATTCTTTGATCCATCTGCATTAATACTGTCGACCGCCCCGATTTCCCTAAGCGGCCCATGATCAGCTGCCAACGTAACCCAGAATAACGAACATGCCCTTCATTTCTTCTCGCGGCGTCTCCATCCATTACGAAGTCGAAGGAACCTCAGAGGCTCCGCCCTTGTTGCTCCACCACGGGTGGACGTCCGATATTGAATCCTGGCGCGACTTTGGATACGTCGACGCACTTGAAAATCGGTTCCGGCTCATCATGATCGATGCCCGCGGCCACGGTCTAAGCGATGTACCGAATAACGCTGACGGCTACACCCCTGACGTGTTCGTCGCGGACGTCGAAGCTGTTCTGGATGCCGTGGGCAT
The DNA here is from genome assembly GCA_029936485.1 of Dehalococcoidia bacterium. GTDB lineage: Bacteria > Chloroflexota > Dehalococcoidia > Lucifugimonadales > Lucifugimonadaceae. Next base: position 13,060 of record JAPYSM010000024.1, on the reverse strand, counting down.
GGAATCAGTCACGTTCTGGGGCTACTCCATGGGCGCGGCGATCGGGTTTCAACTTGCGGTCAGCGCGCCAGACAAAATCGACCGTTTCATCGCGGGCGGCATGCATCCGTATGGCAACACCTCCGGCGACTACGGCGCCCACCGGCCGAGGCCCACGAAAGTCACTTCGGAGCTTCGAACAGGAGGGATGGAGGGATTTATAGAAGCCCGAGAACGAGATCTCGGCGGCAGACTTGTTCCGAAGTTACGGAATCGATTGCTGACATTCAATGCGTCCGGCCTCGCCTTTGCAGGCGAAGCATGGGCTGGCTGGGAGGGCGTAAGCGATCACGTGGCAGACATCAAGGCGCAAACGCTCCTGTACGCAGGAACCGACGACGCCGCATTTCACGATGGGGCGAAACATGCTGCCGATGAGATGCCCGATGCCTGCTTTGTATCAATACCTGGGATGTCGCACGACGCCGGTTTCGCATCCTCCCGAAACACGCTGAAAGCTCTCAGCGATTTTCTTGGGTAAAACGCGCAAAACAGACCAGTACACTCTCCCCCGGGTAAAAGAGATTCATGGAAATCAATAGATACGCCCCGATAGTTCTCAGGCATCAGATCGCCGTATTCGCACCACCCAAACAGGTGTGGGAGCGTATTGCACAGGTCGAGTTCTGGGCGAGGTGGCACCCCGATATCGGGAGCGCTGAATGGACGGACGACGAGCCCATGGATCGGCGCGGTTTCTCGTTCGGCGTAAAGGTGTTCCGTTTTAACGCCCGATTGTGGATCTACGACGAGCCTCTCGTAATTGGGTGGGAGGCCCGCCACATGTTCTCCACCCATCGCCAGATGTTCCGGCTCGACGGTGACTACCGCGAGACCGTCATTACCAGCGAGGCGTCGTACGATGGGCCGGTGGTGGCGATGATGTCGAAGCGGTTACGCGCTCCACTGGACCGGTTCGGCCAAACCTGGCTCGCCGCCATCAAGACCAATATCGAATCCGCGCGCGAGAACGGAGTTCGACTCCCGGGAGCCCGCAGACCGAGAATAGGCAGATAATCGTGCTCGAGGAGCGGCTAGGAGTCTACGACATGGGCATGAACTATGGGCCCGGACAATATTTACACACCGCTCAAGGCCGGGCAGGCCAGAAACACCTTCAGACAAACGGGTGATGCCCAACAACACGAGGGGATGATGACGCCCCTAGCGGACCCATCTGACGTGGCATCGCTCATGGCATTCCTGGCGAGCGACGACGCTAATTACGTCCGGGGCACGATTTTTACACGGTTACCGTGTACACGGTACCGATATCGAATTACCTGGAGCATTGGTCCCATCCGGATCGCTATTCGGGTTTATGCATCCGGGCAAGAATATGCCGCCCACCGCTTGCTGAGTAACGCGTGTTCCCGGTGTTCATGACTTCCACGAGTTGCCGTGCGTCTATCAACCCGGCATCCGCAAGTAGAGTCGCCTCTATCTCTTTCGCCCTCAAGAATCCGAGCGCTAGATCGGTAACGTCGTGCGAGAGTTCGAGCTCCATGCCGTACTGTTCAGCTATCGATTCACCGGTCACGTCACTGGATCCAAAGAAGTCAGTCAGCAGGAAAAGCCCGCCCGGCTTCAGCACGCGCATGATTTCCGGCGGGTGATAGAAACCCTCGGTCGATAGCACGATATCGAACTGTTCGTCCTCGAAACTCAGCGCGGTATCTCGATCCGCAACGAACCGGCAGAGGTTTGAGATACCTTCTATCTCTGCCAATTCCTCCGCAGTCGCAATCGCCCGCTCATCAATGTCATAGCCCCAGACCACGCAATCGTAGAGGGACGCCAGCCAACGGACGTTACCTCCGATTCCGCACGCCGCATCGAGGACCGTCATCTCCGGGGCCATGTCGACACCCTGCAGCAGAATCCGGACGAGAGTCTGGTTGGCGCCCAGATGCTGGAATTCGCCGTACGGCTCTGCATCGGGGCGTTCCCGTTCCTCAAACCACTCCTGGAGGCGTTGTGTCTTATTCACCATACTGGCTACTTTAATGGTTGCTTGTTGTAAATGCAGTTTGCAACAGTTTTGTTTAGCTTCAAACGTTAGGTGCCCATTCACCCTCGCACTGAATCACCTCCAACACCCCGGGCCAGGGCGGGAAGGTCGCGATCACGATCTCGAGCGGCATATCACCGTCATTCCTGAACTGAAATCGAGTGCCGGCGGCGATGCTTGCTCCCGTTCCGGGGGTTAGATAAATCGTCTCCTGATCCTCGTCTCGGGATCGCCACAACCTGCCGTTTCCGGATATACAGAGCCATGCCTCAGCCACCGTCCTGTGTTGGACCGCCTGCGTGATCTGGCCCGGTTTTAGCGTGCATTGCACCATGCTCCCGCCAGCCATCACCACGCTGATCAGGCGGATCTCAGATCCGTCTGGCGCGATATCGTCCGGCGCAGTTGACAGCGTGCGAGTCTCGAACATGGTCTCCTCTACCCTCAGCAATAATGTCCCGCTTGCCGGGTTAGTTCTCCAGATGCGCTTCCTGCGCCACAGTGAGCCGGTTCCATCCAGACCGGAACGGCCCGGAAAGGCTGCACAGATGATTCTGCGTGGCCTATGGCGCTATCCATAATCCCCACGTTGCCTCGTCTATTCGCTGATTCCGTCATGGGTCTCAACGATCACAATCACCCGGCTCTTCCACGGGCGGCCCACGAAAAGGGTCCGTATGTCTGTGATGTTGATACGGTTCCCGCGCTGTCTGTACTCAAGGTGTACCGGTTATCGGGTATCCGGTATCGGATTAAACGGAGACGTGTTGATTGACGTCACCTGAATCATCAATCGAACTCGCCGATCAGGCTACCAGTAGAAGAAACAGGAATCTCCAACTCCCGAGATTAATTCCACCAGCAGGTAATTTGCACCCGGATCTACACCGGGGGACATTAAATTTCTACTCTTGGAGAACTCCCGGGCGTCCAACTATGCTGCAAGTCGCACATACTTCCGATCTCTTCGATGGATCTCGATGTTCTTGCAGTTACACGAGAAGAATATCCTCCCGTCGGCGAGGTTGACGCGCTTGCCGGTGGCATAATGCACCCACTGAACAGCTTTGGGGAGTCCCGAGGCGAAATGGCCGTTTGAGCCATCCCTGACTGAGGCCAGCGTTCCGAAAACGTCCTGAATCCGGGGCTGTTTTTATTTGGCCACCGGTGCCCGAGAAGCCTCCTAATAAGTGACGAGCGAGTAAATCTCGTGGCCCTTCAGTGCATCCCGCCCATTCAGGGTTGCTAACTCCACGACAAACGCCATGGCCAGCACTTGCCCTCCAATACCCTGAATCAACTTGGCCGCCGCTTCAGCGGTGCCACCGGTTGCCAGCAGATCATCCACCACCAGAACACTGTCGCCCTGCACCACAGCGTCCACACGCATCTCCATGCGACCAGTGCCGTACTCAAGTTCGAAATCTACCCCGACAACTTCCGGTGGGAGCTTGTTCTCTTTCCGCAGAGGGATAAAGGGAAGCCCCAGCCTCAGAGCGAGTGGCACGCCGAACATAAATCCACGTGACTCGATACCAGCCACGGCGTCTATCGGCGCACCGAGATACTTTTCGGCAAAGCAATCGATCGTGTAGTTGAACGCCTCGGGCGATTTCCACAACGGCGTCAAATCCCGAAACAGAATGCCGGGCTTCGGGTAATCCGGGATCTCGCGAATCCAGTTCTTCAGGTCCATTTTCTGCTCCGCCAGGGTGGTCCGATTAGGGTCGCACCGACGATCGAGCGCCGATCCTACCCAAAGTTTAATCGCTAGGTAGGAAAGGGTCCCAGACAACGCCTGCCGGCTCAGGCCGCTTTGTACAGTTCCGTCTCCGGGTAATTGTGTAACCACGCGAACGAAAACGCCACTACGGAATGGACCCTCTCTAACTACTCGCCTGCATACTCTTCTTCGATCCCTCGCCCGGGCTAAGGCAGAAATAATAACCCCGTCTTGCGGTCTCTAATCAGCGCAGTTCCTTCATCGTCGACCACTTACTCAAATTCGAGATTTATCCCGTCCAGTACCAGGTTGTAAACAAGCGCCCTATCGGCATCCATCATATGGAAAAACAGCACGATGCAGAACACGGGCGAACCCAATAACAGATACGACTTCTGGATCTTCAATTACGCCTCTTTGCTACTGGGTTCCGGGAGAAAGAGGATGGTCTGCCGCGCATTGGACGCCTCCTCTCCCTTAGATGTGCTGAATTGGATCTCGATGCCCTTATGAGATTCCGAATGACGCGAACGCAGAAGAAGCATTCGCCGGTGCTAAAATCCAGGCCTTAGCCCGGCCGTGGAGAATATTCCCGCGAGCGGCAGCAACAAGAACTCGGGATCCCGCAAATCCGCATCACGAAACTCAAACTCTCTAACTTCCGGAACTACCCGAAATGTTCACTCGAACTGGACGCCGGAATAACGGTGTTCCAGGGACCAAACGGGCAAGGCAAGAGCAACCTGATGGAGGCCATATACATGATCGCCATCGCCAAATCACCACGCTCTTCTTCTGACCGAGAACTTCTAGGCTGGGACATTGTGCAAAACGGAGGCCACGTGCAGATTGCAGGCGTCGCTCGAGATCACGAGTTGACGGTGCAGTCGCAGATTGATTTTGACGTAATCCCACGATCACCGGAACCAGGCAGCGGCGGGGCGAGGCTTGCGCCTTCGGTCAAGAAGGAATTGCGCGTCAACGGTGTCCCGCGTCCGGCATCGGAGTTCGTTGGGGCGGTGAACGTAGTCGCGTTCTCGGCTGAAGATCTGGATCTGATCATGGGCGGCCCATCCATCAGACGACGCTATCTCGACATCCTGATCTCCCAGAGCGAACCACCATATCTGAAGATGATCCAGCGTTACGGGCGAGTCGTTACACAGAGAAATCACCTGTTACGCCAGATGCGTGAAGGTCGAGTTGGCCCCGACGAACTGAAGTTCTGGGACGACCGGCTTTTGAACGAAGGCGCTGCGATCATCGAACGGCGCACCCGCGCCGTTGAGCGGCTCGCGGAGGAAGCAGCTCCGAGACACCTGGCACTTTCCGGAGGCCGCGAGCGGTTGGGCGTGAAATATCGTCCGCGCATCTCGGCGGTTGCCGAGGACGGCCCTGACGAAATCCCTGGCTCGACTGCAGATCTGATCTCGATCATGCGCGAGGCGCTGGTGGCGGCTCGGCCGCGCGAAATCGGACAAGGACAAACGGTAATCGGGCCGCATCGTGATGAAATGGCGTTGAGCCTGAACGATGAACCTGCTGGAGCGTTCTCCTCGCGAGGCCAAGCTCGCACGATCGCGCTGGCGTTGCGATTAGCCGAAGGCGCTTTCGTCACCGCAGCAACAGGGCGAACGCCGGTACTCGCGCTGGACGACGTTTTATCTGAGCTGGACGAAAAGCGCCGGAGGTTGGTGCTGGAAAACGTAGCCTCGTACGAACAGGTCTTGATCACTACGACCGATTTCGACCGCGTGGAGGGCTCGTTCCTAGCGGGCGCCACCCTCATGATAGTCGAGTCAGGTCAGGTGACCCGTGTCGCCGACTGATCTCGATAATTCGGTTGATGCCGCCGCCCGCCTGATCGCATCCAGCGAGTATGTGATCGCCATGACCGGCGCTGGAATCTCCGTCGAGAGCGGAATCCCACCGTTTCGCGGCCCGGACGGTTTATGGACAAGACACGGAGCGCCGTCCGGAAACGGCTACCAGAATTTCCTTGAGGACCCATCGGCATGGTGGCACCGTGAGATAAAGCGCGCCGTAGAACCCTGGGTCGCTGAGCTTCGTCAGTCGGTCAGAGACGCTCGTCCAAATCCGGGCCACGACGCCCTCGTCGAGATGGAGCGGGCCGGGTGGATACGGTCGCTCATCACCCAGAACATCGACGGACTGCACACGGACGCAGGGACGCAAAACATCGTGGAAATACATGGATCAAGGCGTTTTTTACGCTGCGTTGAGTGTGAAAACAGGACGCCGCGGTCCGATCTATTTGCCAGACAACCAGCGCTGCCGTGTGCGAACTGCGGCGGCCCGGTGAAGTACGACTCGGTACTCTTCGGCGAACCAATACCACCAAAGGCTCTGGCATCCGCCCGGGCCGAGACCGATAGTGCTGACTGCGTACTTGTGATCGGCAGTTCGTCGACTGTTCGTCCCGCCGGCGGACTGCCCAGGATTGCTCACGCCAACGGAGCGACCTTGATCGAGATCAACACATCTGACACGCGCCTCACATCAGACTGCGATGTCGTTATTCGGGCGTCAGCGGCCACAGTACTACCGAATTTACTGGTGGAGCTTCAAAAGTTGTCAGCACATCAGGCATGAACGGCGGTCCCGCAATTGGTCTGCCGCAGAGTAGTATTCCGTTACGCTCCATCTGACGAACATAATCAAAGTTATAGCCGGGGTCTAATCGATGACAGTTCAGGATGCTCTTCAACGCGAGATAGACACGTACATTGCCCAGAACCCGAAGTCCCAGGCCCTCAATGCCAAAGCCTCCACATTCCTTCCGGGCGGCGACTCCCGTAACTCGATCTACTGGCCGCCTTATCCGGCGTACATCGTCGGGGGTGATGGCGTGTGCATTACAGATGTAGACGGCAACGTACGCACGGATTTCATCAACAACATGACGACGTTGATCGTCGGTCACCGTAATCCCACCGTTGTGAAGGCGATGCAGGATCAGGTCGACGAAGGCTGGTCCTACCCAGGACCCTCGCCGCTCCAGATTCGCTGGGCGGAGATAATTGTCGAGCGTGTTCCGTCCGTGGAGCAAGTGCGGTTCGTGAACTCCGGGACCGAGGCGACGCTTAACGCCATCCGCGCTTCGCGCGCGTTCACCGGCAAGCAGAAGCTGGGCAAGATGGAGGGCGGATATCACGGTACGCATGACTCGGTTGCGGTGAGTGTTGCGCCAAAGCTGGACTTGGCCGGCGACGCCAACGAACCGAACTCGGTAGACGATTACGAGGGTCTACCGCAGTGGGTGACAGACGGTGCGGTGGTAATGCCGATCAACGACATTGAGAACTGCGAACGGATTATTCGCAAGAACGCCGACGATCTGGCGTGTGTGATCGTGGAACCGGTAAACGGCCGTAACGGATTTGTCCCCGCCGAACCGGGCTTTCTTGAGAGTCTTCGGGCCGTCACAAAAGAGCTCGGCATCATCCTGATTTTTGACGAGGTGATCTCTTTCCGGGTCGCACGCGGAGGCTCACAGGAGCACTACGGCGTAACGCCCGATATGACGACGTTTGGCAAGGTGATCGGCGGGGGCCTGCCGGTGGGGGCGTTTGGCGGGCGTGCCGACATCATGTCGCTGTACGACCCAAGCGACGGCGCTCCACGAGTGCAGCATGCAGGTACTTTCAACGGCAATCCGATGACGGCCGCGGCAGGTGTCGCAACACTTGAGGCGGCGACACCCGAGGTGTACGAGTACGTTGGACGGATGGGCGCCGTGATCCGCGAGAAGCTGCGTTCGCTGATCACGGAGGTCGAGGCGCCGATGGGCGTGACCGGCGTGGAGTCACTCTGGTGTCTGCAGTTCACGCCAGAACGCGTGACCGATTATCGATCCTCGATGACGAACGACAAGACAATGGCCCGGGCGATGTTTCTGGGCCTCCAGAACGAGGGTTTCCTACTCTCGCCAAGTTGTCAGGGAACGGTATCTTCCATACACACGGAAGAGGACATCGACGCGTTGATCGCGGCGATCCGCAAGATCCTCGCTCGGTTGGGATACGCGTAGGCACAATCGCTTGGGCCACCCAGTCGTGGCGAATGACTATCTGCCCTTACACGCTATTTGTGGGGCGGTGCCTTCGAGATTCCCAGGGTGGGTATTTGGACGAGGATGTCCGGGCAATCCAGGGAGTTAAGCATGTTGCCACATGCCCTTAGGAACTGGTCTGCGCTACTAATCTCCGGTGTTCTATTACAGTGCAGTGGTCCATTACTACTTTCAGGCCGGCATTCTCGGCGATCTCGGCGGCCTCTGAGCTTATGACGCCGAGCTGTGTCCAGAGGACCTTTGCGCCTATTTCTGCGGCTTCTCGGGCGATGTCAGGGATGTATTCCGATCGACGGAATACATCGACTATGTCGATCTGGCCCGGGACTTCCTCAAGCGATGGGTAGCTTCGAAGGCCGAGTACTTCGTCAACGCTCGGGTTGACCGGGATCACGTTGTAGCCGTGGTCCAAGAGATAGATAGCTACGCTGTTGCTTGGCCTGAAGACGTCTGGCGAGAGTCCGATTACGGCGATATTTCGGTAGCCGGTGAGAATCGCCCGGAGTTGTTCGTCGCTGGTGATCATGGTGCCTTGCTGTGGAACCGTTCCTTCGAGAGCCTCGGAGTGGGTTTACGTTTGTGGACCGGGCGATTAGTCAGAATTAAGGCCGCGGTATCGGCCTATGACCCAGTTTAGACGTACCCGAGCGATGTCCAGGAAGCCGCCCATCCCTTTGAGGACCGTCATCGAGCTTCCGTCACGGTAATACCAGTCAATCGCCTGCTCACGGATCGTGAGGCCCATCTTGCGAGCCATGAACAGCACCTCGACGTCAAACCCGAAGCCATCGAGTCTCTGTCGCCCGAAGATATGGTTCGCCACGTCACCCCGGAACAGCTTGAAGCCGCACTGCGTGTCTTCGATGCCCCTAAATGCCAGGAGTCGAACCGCCAGTGTGAACGTTCTGCCCTTAACATGCCGGTTTGCCGGTTCGCCGATTCGGTTTGCACCCGGCGCTTCACGAGAACCGATCACGATCTCTTCGGCTGGCGGTGACCCGCCAGGTAGGAACAACTCCAATTGCTCCGGCTCCATAGACAGGTCGGCATCGCATAGAAACCGCCACTCGGCGTCGGTGAACAGCATCCCGGACCGGGCGGCGGCGCCTTTACCTCTATGTGGCAGCGAGATCACACGGATCGAAGGCAAGCGTTCCGCAGCTTCGGTCACTATCGAGGCCGTGTCATCACTACTGCCGTCATCGGCGACCACGATCTCCCACGTGTACGACTGCTTCGACAGGTAGTCGACCAGTGATTCGAGGCTGGCCGCGATTCGATCTTCTTCGTTGTAAGCCGGTACGACTACGGCGAGGAAGGGGGCAGACAACGGTCAGCCGCCCTCCGCATCGAGTTCGAACGCACTGTGGAGCGCGTCGGCCGCTTCTTTGATCATCCCGGCGTTTATGACACAGGTGATTCGGATCTCGGACGTTGTGATCATTTCTATATTCACGTTTACTTTTGCCAGAGCTGCAAACATGGTGGCGGCGTACCCGGGGCCGTTCTGCATGCCGGTCCCTACGATGCTCATCTTAGCCAGGCCGGTGTTGCCGACAACGTCCTGTGCGAAATCGGTGCATGTCTCTTTTGTCAGATCAAGCGCGCGCTGGAAATCGCCCCTCGATACAGTGAACGTCACGTCCGTCAGACCCTCAAGCGAGGCGTTCTGGACGATAACGTCAACGCTAACCCCTGCTTCCGCAAGCGGAACAAAGATCTGGCCGACGATTCCTGGCCTGTCTTCTACTGCGCGGACCGTGATCTTCGCGACATCGCGGTCGATCGCGACGCCGGTGACGGCCCTGCGGATCTCCATCATCTGGGAACCTCCGTAGATTAGCGTGCCTGGCACGTCCTCAAAGGCGGACGCTACAAGGATGGGTACATCGTAAACGGCGGCGAGCTCTATGGAGCGAGGGTTCATCTTGGCTCCGAGCGACGCCATCTCAAGCATCTCGTCGTAGCTGATCTCGGCCAGTTTTCGAGCGGCCGGCACCAGCCGTGGATCAGTTGTGTAGATACCGTCCACATCGGTGTAGATCTCGCAGCGCTCGGCCTGGAGGGCAACGCTGAGCGCGACAGCGGTCGTATCGGAGCCGCCGCGACCCAGCGTGGTCACGTCTTCATTCTCTGCGAGACCCTGGAAGCCGGCGACCACACAGACACGTCCTTTGCCCAGCTCACGCCTGAGTCGGTCTGCTTTAATGTCTGCAATTCGGGCCGAGCCGTGGGTCGTGTCGGTGCGAATCCCGGCTTGCTGGCCGCTGAGGCTGACCGCCGGATGGCCCGCCGCCGTTATAGCCATCGCCATCAGAGTTGATGCGACCAACTCGCCCGTAGAAAGCAGGGTGTCCAGCTCGCGCGCTGCTGGTGTTTGATCGCCGGACACGGCATTCGCCAGCTCGATGAGGTGATCTGTAGAGTCGCCCATCGCCGATACGACGATTACCATGGAGACGCCGGTCTCTGCACGGTCACAGATCTTGCGGGCGATCGTGGCGATATTCTCGGCGTCTGCGACGGAGCTCCCTCCGTATTTTTGGACGATCACGGATTTTGTTTCGCGTCTACTGCGTGTACTGGTGGTCATCTCAGTTGTTCCGAACCGACCACGTATGCACCGCGGCTCGTCGGCCGAAGTACGCGTGTGCTTGCTTCGATGCCGTGGAGGCGTGCCGCTTCGGTCATTTCGTATGCGACGGTGTATTCCTGTCCGGTCGCAAATGCCATGACACAGGGGCCTGCGCCGGACAAGAACGCGCCGTGCGCGCCGCCTGTGAGAGCGGCTTTAATGATGGTATTAAGGCCCTTATATATGCCAGAGCGGGCGGGCTGATGCAATCGATCCTCGGTGGCGTGGCGAAGCAGCTCAAGGCGGCCGGTCGCTAGAGCGTTCGCCAACAGGGCCGACCGCCCAATGTTGAACACTGCATCCTCGCGTGACACTTGATCGTCCAGTATTCCCCTCGCCTTTGACGTTTCGCCAACGTAATCCGGGATGAGGACCACGGCGTGTAGGTCTTCCGGCAGCGGAATCTCTGAGGTGATCCACCGGTCGCTCGATTTCACTCCGATCTGGCAGCCGCCCAGGATTGCGGGGGCGACGTTGTCCGGGTGTCCCTCAATCGCAGCGGCAAGTTCAAGCGCTTCAGATGGATCGCAACCATCGCCCTGGAGTGCGAAACCTGCCACGATGCCGCTCACGATAGCGGCCGAGCTGCTTCCGAGTCCTCGGGCAATTGGGATTTCGTTTACTGAGTGGAACTTCAGGTCCGGGAATCTGGCTCCCCGGGCCGTGTAGACAGCGCGCGCGCCCACGACCACCAGGTTGGAGTCGTCTGTTGGGATCGTTTCTGCACCAGCACCCGCGTTGACAACTTCAAACGGGCCATGCTCGACCGTGACTTCGTTCCACATCTCGACGGCGATACCGATCGAATCGAATCCCGGTCCGAGATTCGCGGCGGTGGCAGGTACGCGCACGGTGACGCTATTGGGGTGGTTGTTCTTGGTGGTCATTTTCTCAGTCAGGCCGCTGGTAACGTTTTAGTATCGAGAATTTCGAAGGTTTTAGAGCTATCGTTCCGCGAATTCGGCCCGAAAGTCTAAAAAAGGGGTGGCAAAAGGAATGCCCACGCCGACGCGAGGGCAACGACTAAGTATAATCCGGCAGCGTTCCACCACGTGCGCCCGTGGAGCGGTCACTTAAAACGACATTAGTAACGGCCATTAAAGGCCGGGAACAGGACCGGAATGTCCCCGAAGAAGGTTGCGCTGGTTAGCGCCGATAACGAACGTACACAGAAGCAACTGGTCGAGTTCCAGGGTCTTGTGGCAGAGGTCGGTCCCGACGCCGAAGTCGTATGGGTGAACTCGGAGCAACCTGAAGCCGATCTCGTTGCCGAACTGCAGGACACGGTCGCAATTTTGCACGGTTATGCAGCCAAATTGTCGGTGGACGTGATGAAGCAGGTACCGACGGTGAAGCTGGTTCAGACGATGTCCGCCGGTACCGATTACGTGGACAAGCCGGGGCTGCACGCCATTGGTATCGGCGTCGCCAACAATGGGGGCGGCAATGCTGTTGCGGTGGCCGAGCACGCAATCTGGCTGATGATCGCGGTATATCGACGGCTCGACGAGCAGATCCGTGACACCGCCGCCGGGTTGTGGTCGCAGAACGTTGCGCCGCACCGTGAAGAGGCGCATGACCTGTCTGAGAAAACGGTCGGGATTGTTGGACTGGGTCGGATTGGATCACGGGTTGCACGACGGCTTCAGGGCTGGGAGTGCAAAGTTGTTTATTACGACGTGATCGAGTTCTCGAAAGAGTACGAGGATGAGCTTGAGGTCGAGCGGGTTTCGTTTGACGAGCTTGTCATCATGTCGGACGTGATCACGCTGCACACACCACTTGAGCCGACGACGAAGCACTTGATGTCAACGGACCAGTTCAAGGCGATGAAAGATACCGCAATCCTGATCAACTCCTGCCGTGGGCCTGTGGTGGATGAGGATGCTCTTGTCGCAGCCCTGAAGGCGGGCGAGTTGTACGGGGCAGGACTCGATGTTTACGAGATCGAGCCGATCGAGATGAATAATCCGCTGTTCGATCTTGAGAATGTGGTGATGACGCCGCATCTGGCGACCCGGGCGGTGGAATCGACCGAAAAGACGATGGAGTTCGCTGCGGCAAACGTTTCACGTGTGGCACGGGGCGAGGATCCGGAGTCCATCGTCCCGCCGGTGGTGCTATAGGGCGAGCGGTTTGCTCTTCGGGCGCCTAGTTATCTTGAAATCGGGTTGCTCCAGAGCGGAATCGCGGTGGGTCGAGCCGTATAATCAGGGTTCGTGCTTTTTTCGGGGAGTGGCGCAGCTTGGTAGCGCGCTTCGTTCGGGACGAAGAGGCCCCGGGTTCAAATCCCGGCTCCCCGACCATAAGCACTTAAACATGGATACGGAAGGCCCGGCGAATACAGCCGGGCCTCTTTTTTGTGCCTTTCGAGAACGGCGGCGTCTCTGACGTGTAACATCGGCATGTAGGTTAACTCTGCACATCGGAATCTAGGAAACGTTCCTATCAGTATTATTCCGTAGAATTAGGCCGCTGACACCAATGAAAAGTGAGGCTCTCGATGTTTGGCCTTCGACGTACTCCTGCTCCGGTTCCGGCTCCTGAAGACTGTTTGGC
>JAPYSM010000199.1 GCA_029936485.1 Dehalococcoidia bacterium | reverse complement strand
ATTCGAACAACGAATTCCCAGGAGACTGCGCCGAATGGCGGATGACACGATCAAATTTACGGTAGACGGCCAGGAGATCGAGGCCAAACCTGGTCAGACGATCATTCAGGCTGCGCAGGACGCGGATATCTACATCCCGTACCTTTGCTACTTCCCGGGAATGAAGCCGTACGGCGCATGCCGCATGTGCGTCGTGTCCACTGAGGCCGGCGGTCGTAAGGGCGTTCAGGCTTCCTGTACGACTCCCGTCATGGCGGACATGGTCGTGGAGACCAACAGCGAAGAGGTTGTGGAACTCCGGCGCGGAATCACCGATCTGCTCATGTCGGAGCACCCACACGGCTGCCTGACCTGCCACCGCGCCGAACTGTGCGGCCCACAGGATATTTGCCAGCGCCACGTGGCGGTGACCGACCGCTGCACTATCTGTCCCAAGAACGAGCGATGTGAGCTTAAGGACACTGTCCGGTTCATGAAGCTGGACCTGACCTCTTCGCTCGACTACCACCGGCGTGATCTGCCGATCCACACCGATGACCCGTTCTACGACCGTGACTACAACCTGTGCATCGTCTGCGTCCGCTGCGTGCGTGCCTGCGACGAAGTACGCGGCGACTCGGCGCTCTCGATGGTGTCCCGTTCAGGGGTTGCTCTCGTAGGTACGTCCCACGGCACTTCGCTGTTGGAGTCAGGTTGCGAGTTCTGCGGTGCCTGCATCGACGCTTGCCCCACCGGCGCGCTTGTGGAGCGCGACTACAAATGGGAAAAGGCGTCCACGAAGGTCAAGACTGTCTGCACAAACTGCCCCGTCGGGTGCGAGTTCGTGATGGACATCAATGACATAAACAAGGTCGTCCGCATGACGGGTGACCTATCGGGCGAGGCCAGCCACGGCCAGGCCTGCTTCAAGGGCAAGTTCGGGTACGACTACCCGAACCACGTCCGACGGTTGAAGTACCCGATGGTACGTATCGACGGCGAGCTGCAGCGCACGACCTGGGAGGTTGCCCTTGATGTGGCGTCGCAGGGTCTTTTACAGCATCTTCCAGAAGAACGCGGCGTGATCCTCTCGCCGCGTGGCACTAATGAAGACCATTACGTAGGCCAGAAGTTTGCACGAACGGTGCTCGGTACAAACAACGTAGATACCGGCCTCAACCGGTCCGCAGAGCTGCTGGCGACACTGGCGGCGGCGCCCGGCCAAGGAGCGGCCACGAACCCGATCTGGGGTATCGAGAATTCGAACTGTGTCTTAGTCATCGCCGGCAACCCGACCGAAGAACAGAACGTGCTCGCCGTGCCGGTCAAGAAGGCCGTGCGCGCTGGTGCAAATTTGATCGTTATCGACCCTCGCGAGACCGAGCTCACTCGCTACGCTACCAATTGGCTCCGCCCGCGGCCCGGGACCGAGATCACGCTCTTGGGCGGGTTGGCCCGGGTGATTCTGGATGAAGCAATTGAGGATAAGGATTTCGTCCAGGATCGGCTTGACGCCGTGGACGAATTCAAGAAGGCCATCTGGGCCTTTGATCTGATGCGTGTATCCCAGATAACCGGGGTCACCGAAGACGATATTCGGTCCGCGGCGCGGGTGTACGGAAACGGAAGCCCTGCCTCGCTCTTGCACGGCACAGACGGGATCGTCGCCGAAGATCACGCAGACCTTCTGGCCGCTGTAATGAACCTGGCGTTGTTGACCGGAAACATCGGTCGCGATGGTGGCGGGGTCTACCCGCTGTATTCCGGAGCCAACACACAGGGCGGCAACGACGTCGGCGCCGCTCCGAATTTGTTACCGGGTTACAGGTCTGTCTCTTCAGTCTCTGACCGCGATGTGATCTCATCATTAGCCGGAGGTACGTACCCGCAACGGCCGGGCAAATCCGTCCGAGAGATGGTGGCCGGTGACGGGATCAAGGCGCTGGTTGTACTGGCAGACGGCTGGAATCCAGACGTCGCAGGGATGACGACAAACGGCCTGGTTAACCCGGGTTTCATGGTCGTGTCTGATGCGTTTATGTCTGACACGGCGTCCAGAGCAGACGTAGTGTTTCCTGCAGCGACTTATGCCGAGGTGTCCGGGACGATCACGAATCTGGAGCGACGTGTCCAGAAGGTCAATCCGGGACTTGAGCTCCGCCACGAGGAGCGTGAGGGTTGGCGAGCGCTCGCCGATCTTGCGAACGTGATGGGCGGTTCCGGCTTCGGATACGAATCCTCTTCCGAAGTATTTGAGGAGATTCGTAAAGTGGTTCCGGATTACGCCGGGCTCACCCATGCCAGAATTGAAGGCAGAGGTATTCAAGCGCCGGCACGCGATGAAACTTCAAACGGCACAGAAATCCTGTTCAGTTCAGAAGAGCGGCTATCGGTCGTTCCGATGGCTATACGTGAACCCATTTCCCTGCCGAACGGCGAGTATCCGTTCATGCTCGGCCATGGGCGCGTCTTGCTACGTCCGGAAGAGGATGTGCAGGTCGTTCGAGATGAACGCAGCATGAACCGCATCGAGCGAGACACTTTGATAGAGATCCACCCTGAGGACGCCGCAGATCTTGACGTTTCTGAAGGGGACCGAGTTGCCATAAACGCACAACAGGACTCTTCTGCGTCCCAGCTGCCCGATTTCGGTTATGTACGACTGTCATCGCCACATCGTGGATTTGTTTCCGTGACTACGCTGTTCGCAGAAGTCATCACAGGGATACAGGATTCCGGCGATATAGACATCTCGCCGTCGGTCAGAGGCCTCCCGTTGCGACATGTATCGCTGGCGAAAGCGCCGGTACTGCGCGAAGCTGGTATGGCTGCGGACTGATCGCCCGGGTTGTCCCGTGAGGGTAAAGGCACTCGGCGAAAATCAGATCTGCACCTTGAAATGGCTTTCCGAATCTAAACAGACGGAAAGCACGAAAATGGTTTTGTGTGGAAGCATTGGTCCAACTAGGAGAAATGATGAGCAAGCCCGCCGCTGTCACAGACAGCAGTTTTGATGTTGATGTTCTTCAGTCCGACCTACCGGTGCTGGTAGATTTCTGGGCTGACTGGTGTGGTCCCTGCAAGATGGTGGCCCCGGTTGTCGAAGAGTTGGCGGCCGAATACGACGGAACGGTCAAGTTCGCCAAGGTAGACGTAGACGCGAACCCGGTGACCGCCGGTAAGTACGGCGTCCGCAGCATTCCGACACTCCTGATATTCAAAGACGGAAAGCCCGTCGGCCAGGTCGTCGGAGCTGTCCCGAAAAAGGTTCTTGAGGCCCGGCTGAAAGAGTCGATCGCCTAAGGTCCTCCGTAGCTGCAGGAAATTGGCCTGAAAATAAGACAGCCGGAGCTTCAATAGCCCGGCTGTCTTCGCGTTCCCGGGTATTTCCAGACGATTGGCAGTGGGGTGTTATCCGTCACTGACTGTTGAGGCGGCGTAAACTGTGTCAGCCTACCAAGGGAGTGTATGAGCTCTGGTGGGCTCCACGGACTTCAAACCCGATG
>JAPYSM010000198.1 GCA_029936485.1 Dehalococcoidia bacterium | reverse complement strand
GCTCGTCCGAAAGGAGGTTGTAGTTGAGCAGTGGTTGAACATTCGGATCGGACGACCCGAGCCGTAACTCACCGGCCCCATACGCCAGGTTCACCCGGCAGCGCCAGCGTAATCCCAACTCACCTGTAGGTTTCTCGGACCGTCCGTCCGAGATGCCGATATCAAACGGCGTCGCGAACAGGATCATGTCGTTCACGAGATCCGATCCCTGTGCGGTCCAACGCAGACACACCTGATCCGGAATTCCAAACGCGTCCGACGGGTAGCCATCGGCCAGTCGGTGTTCTACCCATGCGGTGGGATGATCGCGAAGGTTCTGCCCTACCCCCGGGAGATCCCTGACAACGGGGATGCCAAATTCCTCGAGTTGGTCTGCAGGTCCGATCCCGGAAAGCAGCAGGACGTGGGGAGATCCTACAGGTCCACCGGACAGGATCACCTCGTCTGCCTCGATCGTGAACAAATCGCCGCCGGACACGACCTCTAACCCGACGGCTCGGGCGCGGCCGTTGCTGCGGTCAAACAGAACTTTGCGCACAAGACATCCGCCCCGAATCGTCAAATTGAGCCTGGGACGCGCCTCCGCAAGGTAGGTCACGGCGGTGGACATTCGCACACCGCCGTGATTGTTCAACGGCACCGGCCCGACCCCAGTCGTGTCCGGGTTGTTGTGGTCCGGGCAGTCCGGGAACCCGGCCTCTCGAGCTGATATGTAGAACGCCTCGGCCGCCGGCAACCATTCGTTCCGAGGAAACCGGCGGCTGTAGATCGGGCCTGCATCACCATGAAAGTCATCGTGGAAATCCTGATCCGTCTCAAGCCTCCGGAATGCGGGAAGCACGGAACGAAACGACCAAAGATCGTTCCCCTGCGCAGCCCAAGCGTCGTAATCCTCCTGTGCACCGCGGAGAAAGATCTGACCATTGATAGCACTTGACCCTCCAACCACACGACCACGCGGGACATACATCGGTGGAGCTGTAGGTGTTGCCACCGCCGTGTAGTTCCAGTTGTGACGCTCACGTATGACCACGTCGCCCGCATGCGCCATGCCGTTACGTATTGGGTCCGGCGTTCTATCCAGGGATGAGTAGTCCGGTCCGGCTTCTAACAAAAGGACGGTGTGATCTCGATCTTCGGAGAGCCTGGAGGCTAGAATCCCGCCGGCAGAACCCGCTCCGACGATGACGGTGTTGTAATGCATGGCGGCACTTTATGCGACGCCATATGCGGATTCCAGTTGCGAAAGGCTTACGTTTTTCACATTTCGCATCTAGGGCTTCGTCTTACACTTCCGTCTACCCACCCTTCTATAAGGGGTCTACTATTACCCTCGCGTCTGACGATTTCGGCAATTCTGGCCCGTAACGAACGACGGTTTTGAGCCATAGGAGTCACGATCATAGACTGGGCGGTCGCAGCACTTTTAAGCGCCGTTTTCTTGGCCGTCGTGACCATCACCGACAAGGTGATAATGACGGGAATGGGTCTACGAGTACGCGGGTTTCTCCTTTTTATCGGATTTCAGACCCTGGCGACCGTCATGATCGTCGCCGTAGTAAATCCGTTTCCATCGGCGGCTCTGGATGTGTATGTCCGTGGAATTGGCGTTGGCTTGATGTGGGGCGTCAGTGCGCCGCTCATGCTCTGGACCCTGAGCCGGGAAGAAGTGTCCCGAGTCACGCCCATCTCTCAGTCGCACCCGTTGCTGGTCGTGATCTTCGCCGTCGTATTGCTTGGCGAGAGCCTGTCTCTGATGGAATCTATCGCCGCCGCCCTTGCGATCGGGGGTGCGATACTCGCTGCGCTTCGGCTATCTGACGCTGGCCAGATACGCCTAAGCGGATCGCTCGCTTATCTTGGCGTTGCGGTGGTCATAATCGCTCTGGCTCAGATACTGCTTAAAACGGTGACGGACGACCTGTCCTTCTGGCACGCCCTCGCTCTACGTAGCGCGGGTATGTCTTTCATGCTTTTAGCCATAAACCTGAGGAAGGATATACTCGTCGATCTGGCTCGGTTCATGTGGTCCCGGCGTCAATCCACGGCGCTCGCCATCGATGCGGGTGCGGCGACCACGTCGATGGCCTTAATCACGTTCGCGATCGCCACCGGGCCTGTATCCCTTGCAAACGCCTTCGCAAGTACAACGCCGTTATTCGTATTTCTGGCCTCGATGCTGCTGGTGTGGAAAACACGGCTTCTGCGAGAAGAAGTCGTTGACCGGCTTGCGGTGACCCAGAAACTGATTGCTGCGGGGATGGTGGTTGGCGGGCTTGTCCTGATAGCCATCGCCTGAAACCGTCCCCGAAAGACCGGATACGTTCGGCGTCAAACCCACCGTCACCTTCGGATAGGTGTCTTAATTACCTTGACGCCACGATTGGCTAGCCTTATGATTTTCATCTGTCGAGGTGTGTCTGTTACGGATTGCCCACCCGTACATCCAAATCTATAGTTTCGAATTGAGCGCCCGCGCGCGTCCCCGCGGGACGTCGTAGCGTGCCTACGCGCGTAAGCATTTTGGGGACCTGTGCGAATACCCATGCGGGCAAACAGATAACACTTCGGTCTTTGAACACAGGGAGCACAACCACGAAACGGTCGTGGTTTCGAGAGCATCAGGAGAGTAAATATGGTCGTTGCTGACCTTCGTCCCAGTAACACTTTTTACAGGAACGTTAAGAGCTTCAACCACATTCAAAACATCTTGGACGTGCCGAACCTGATTCAGGTTCAGTTGAAATCATTCGATTACTTCAGGGGGGATGGCCTTCAGGAGTTGTTCGAAGAGATTTCCCCGATCGAGGACTTCAGCGGAGGCCGTTTCGCCCTCGCATTCCTCGGGCATGAGATACGGGAGCCAAAGTTCACCGAGCGCGAGTGCCGCATAAAGGAGATCACATTCTCCGCGCCGCTTTACGTAACGGTAGAACTTGAGGTCAAGTCCGGCGACTCCGCCGGCGAGAAGAAGCAGCAGACGCTGTTCATGGGCGACTTACCGATGATGACCCGCAACGGCACGTTCGTCATTAACGGTGCCGAACGTGTTGTCGTTTCCCAGCTTGTCCGCTCGCCTGGCGCCTACTTCACACGTGATATTGACCCAGCCAGCGGTCGTGCACTCAGCAACGCCAAGTTGATCCCGTACCGGGGCGCATGGGTGGAGCTTGAGACCAGCAATAAAGACCTTCTGTCTGTCAAAGTAGACCGCAAGCGCAAGACCCCGATCACGACCCTGCTCCGCGCACTTGGATATGGCTCCGACGAGGACATCAAAGAGCTGTTCAAGGACGTAGACATCAACCCGGATCGTCAATTTATCGACGCCACCCTGGCGCGGGACACGGCCGTCACGAACCAGGACGAGGCTCTGGTTGAGTTCTACCGGAGGCTACGACCGGGTGAGCCGCCGAGCGTGGAAAACGCAAAGGCGCTTATCCAGAACCTGTTCTTTAACCCGCGCAAGTACGACCTCGGACGGGTTGGCCGCTACAAGTTGAACCGCAAGCTCGGCG
>JAPYSM010000023.1 GCA_029936485.1 Dehalococcoidia bacterium | reverse complement strand
CGTGATCCTGCTGTCTCCACAGGGACGCCGGCTCGACCAGAACATCGCCAAGGACCGCGCCTCACGGGACTCGGGGATACTGGTTTGTGGTCGGTATGAAGGCGTGGATGAACGATTTATCGAGGCGCTGGTTGATGAAGAGATATCGATCGGCGATTACGTGATCTCGGGCGGGGAACCTGCGGCGATCGTGCTAGTGGACGCGATTACGCGCCTGATCCCGGGAGCTCTCGGGTCCGTGGACTCGGCACCCTCTGATTCGTTTGCTTCGGGTCTCCGAGGCAAGTTGCAGGGACCCGTGTACACGCGCCCGGTGGAGTGGGATGGCCGCGAGGTTCCAGAGGTGCTGCTTTCCGGGGATCATGCGCGTTTGGGAAAATGGCGGAACGAGCAATCGGACGCTCGTACCCGCGAACGGCGCCCTGATTTACTAGGACATGAGGACCACAAAGAGTGAACCGAAATATGTGGGTGCGTGTGCTCTTGTTGCTAATGCCCATCATGTTGATCGGCGCTATCGCCTGCAGCTCTAGATCTGAAGACGGTGGCTCTAACGAACCGGATCTCACGGCGGCACAGATCGCACTGGCGATGGCCCAGGCGAAACCACAGACCTCTGCTCCAATTGGTGCCGGTGGCCTAACAGCAGCGGACGTGTTGCAGAGCGCGGGAGAGGCGTCGGCGACCCTGAAATCGTTCCGTTTCAAAACAGAAACGGTCGTCACATCTGGAGATGGAGCTCTCATATCCACGGTTAACGGCGATTGGTCCCTGCCTGGTAGATACCGTGCGACGGTGGGCGATCCTGATGATCCGATAGAGGACTTCATCGTTGCCGATGGTCGGCTTATATACAGGGAGGGTGGCACGGGTGAATGGCGGCTGGAGACCGAGTTTGATCCCGGACTCGGGATAGGATCAGGCCGGATCATCCCGGCCATGGACGTATTTGAGTACTCGGACCCGCTCAACCCCGATGATGGCGAGGTTTACCGAATTACCGGCGTCGAGAAGCTTGATCTCACGGGTATAGAGACCACTATCGTCCAAACACACGAACTTGTTATCCGGATTTCCGATTTTCATATCGAGAGCGTAGTCTCGTTTATCAACCCAAACCCGGAAATAGGTTTAGAGGGCACACGGCGGGCCTTTGTTGTGTACGACCGCAACATACCTGAGCAGATTGTCATTCCAGAAGTGGTGTCTGACCCTGCAGCTGGCGCGGGAGGCTGATTTTCGGTGAGCAGATTAGCCTGATTGGTCGTGATTCACCCCCAACCGTTGCCGTCGGACGGGTGGTGGTTCTACAATTAATTACTCAATCAGTTTTATATCGGCCCGTCGCGCGCGTCCTTACCGGTCTGGAGTTTCCAGCAAATTGGACCACCACGGCCCGGAACACGTCTCCGGGAACTGTCCCCGGTCTGCACAGAGGTATAACCGTGATCGAAGCAAGAGCGCTGATCGACGCCACACCGCGCGACTCCATCCAGGAGTTCCAGACCGGCGATACCGTACGGGTCAACGTGATGATTCGTGAAGGCGATCGCCAGCGTGTCCAGGCTTTCGAGGGCGTTGTGCTCAAGGGCCGACACCGCAAGGGCGACACGCCCGCTCCCGGAGCCACCTTCACGGTCCGACGGGTTTCCTATGGCGTTGGTGTAGAGAGGACGTTCCTCGTCTGCTCCCCGCTCTTGGACTCGCTCGAGGTCACACGCCAGGGTAAAGTCCGCCGGGCCCGCGCCTACTACCTCCGTGGTCTCACCGGCCGCAGTGCCAGGATAAAAGAACGCCGCTAGACCTACAGGTCAGCTATTGTGATAGCGCTCTCCTGTTACTGGTGTAGCGTCGATTGACACTGTCTGCTCACACGCATACCTCCTTTTCGCGTACCCTCGCCTGATGGAAGCGCGCTCAAAAATAACGTCGGGCTACGATGTTCCCGGTTTCGCCCAGGTAGCCGTTGACGGCGCCGGTCTCCAGGCGCGGACATTTACTTACAGCGTTCCGGACGAGATGCCCGTCCGGCCGGGACATCTCGTGTGGGTGCCGTTTGGCCCACGGACGGTCCAGGGAATTGTGTTCGGCTTGACCAATGTTCCCGAGATCGAAGAGCCCAGAGACATCGAGCGCGTCGCGTATGAGGACCCGCTTATTTCTGCGCGACAGATCAAAGTGGCGATCTGGATGTCTACCTACTACCGAGTGGGGCTGTTCATGGCGGCGTCCCAGATGCTCCCGCCCGGCTTTGCCAGTCGGCTTCGGACCTGGGTAAGCGTCGATGCCAAACGGGTCGCAGATACGGCCGACGCTGATGACCTCGGATCGCGAGATGACCGCGCCCTGCGCATGGTTGAGGATGTAGGGGAGATGCGTAGGCCGTCACTAGCGCGACGACTTGGAAGAGGCGGCGGTGTTGTTGTGGACAGGCTGATTCGACGAAAATTGCTCGTCACCAGGTCCGAGTGGGAGCATCAGCGACAGAAGCCAAGATACGTTCGTGTTCTGGCGCTTGGCATGGAGGCGGAAGTGGTGGAAAGGGCGGCGGAAGAGATGGACAGTTCTTCTGGAACCCGCGGCATCGAACGAGCGTCACTCCTTCGACGCGTGATCGACTCACCTGGCATCGAGACCCAGGCCGATCTCGCGAGGGAGTTCGGGCGCTCACGCGTCGATTGGGCAAAAAAGGCCGGATTGTTGCGAGTCGATGAGATCCAGGTGCAGCGAGACCCGCTGAGGGAGCATCAGTTCCAGACCACGATGCCGCTTGACCCAACGGCCGCCCAGGCGGCCGCGATCGGCGCCATCACATCTGCGCTGCGCACCACCCGAAAAAAGTCGGGTCCACCCCGTAAGTTCCTGCTCTACGGCGTTACCGGCAGCGGCAAGACAGAGGTGTATCTGAGGGCCACCGAAAAGTGCCTTGAACTGGGCCGATCCGTACTGATTCTCGTGCCGGAGATCGCGCTCACGCCGCAAACCCTCGCCCGTTTCGCATCTCGATTCCCCGGGAAAGTAGCACTGCTCCACTCAGGTCTTCAGCCGGGAGAGCGATTTGATCAATGGTGGCGTATCGCCAAAGGCGACTTCCCGATCGTCCTCGGCTCCCGGAGCGCGGTGTTCGCTCCGATCAAGGATATCGGGCTGGTCGTCATCGACGAAGAACACGAGTGGACCTACAAGCAGCACGACCCTGCGCCGCGCTATCACGCACGGGCGGTCGCCGAGCGTTTCTGCGCTGAGCACGGCACTGTCATGGTCGTTGGCAGCGCCACCCCGGATATTGAAACGTTCAGGCGCGCCGAACGGGCGGAAATTGACCTGCT
Organism: Dehalococcoidia bacterium; assembly: GCA_029936485.1. Classification (GTDB taxonomy): domain Bacteria; phylum Chloroflexota; class Dehalococcoidia; order Lucifugimonadales; family Lucifugimonadaceae. The sequence goes on along the minus strand of JAPYSM010000023.1, from coordinate 17,943 downwards.
TCGCTTGCCCGCACGGGTGGGCATTGAAGACGGATCAATGGGGACTCTGACCGGTTTTAGTGGCCCTGCCCGCACCAGCGCCGGACAGGCCGGAGTCAGAATCGTTGATATGCGAGAGGAACTCAGGGCCGGCAACGCGGGGTTGTTCAGCAGGGCACTACTGGCAGGAATCGGAGAGTCTCTTGATGCCGGAGGCCGGGTGATCCTGTTCCTTAACAGGCGAGGAACGGCGGCTTATGTCCAGTGCCGTCAGTGTGGCTCCGTCCGCACATGTCGGCGCTGCGATACGTCCCTGACCATGCACCAATCTGACATGCCGGACGGAATCGATAGCCTCGTTTGTCACTACTGTGGATATCGTGTCCGACCCAACGTGAAGTGCCGGGCATGCAACGCCGAGGACATGCGGCCGATGGGCAGCGGAACGCAGGCAGTTGTGGCAGAGGTCGAACGCCGCTTTCCGGACGTCGGCGTACTGCGCTGGGACCGTGATGTCGCCCGTACTGCTAGGGCGCACGGGGAAGTGCTAGATAAGTTCCTTAAGGGCGAATCACGGGTGCTTGTCGGAACCCAGATGGTTGCCAAAGGGCTGGATATTCCGGAGGTCACTCTTGTCGGCGTGATCTCGGCGGACACCGGCCTCTCCATCCCGGATTTTCGCGCCGGAGAGCGCGCGTTTCAGGTACTGACACAGGTTGCCGGACGTGTGGGACGCGGCCCGGACGGCGGTTCCGCCATCATCCAGACCTTTCAGCCCGAGCATTACGCCGTTCAGGCCGCTGCCGTCCAGGATTTCGAAGCGTTTTATGAAGTGGAAATAGGTCTACGCGCTGAGCACGCAGACCCACCGTTCACGCGCCTGATTCGACTTGGGCACTCGCACTACGATCCTTCGGCGGCACTTGAAGAAGCGAAGCGGATGGCCGCGGTTCTGAGCGATGAGCGGATCGCATCCGGCGATACTGGGACAGAGGTGATTGGCCCAAGCCCCAGCTATCCATTCCGGATGCGTGGAGTGACCCGATGGCACATCGTCCTTAAAGGAGCGCAACCGGAAAGCCTTCTAGATCGTGTCCAGCTAGGCCGCGATTGGACAGTCGACGTCGATCCCGCCTCTGTGTCTTAGTTCGCAAGGTCGCTGGATAGACTCGCGCCTCTGCAACTGAATCTATACTCGTACACAGTCCAGTCCTTTAAGAGCAACGCCTGAGCAAAATGACAATTCTTCAGATCAGAACCGTCCCTGACCCGATCCTGCGCAGGAAGTCGCGCAAAATTCGTGAGGTCGATGACGCCATACGTGAACTGGCCCACGACATGGTGGCGACGATGTACGAGGCTGGCGGAGTAGGACTCGCCGCGCCACAGGTTGGCGAACTCAAACGATTGATCGTCCTCCAGTTACCGGAGGAAGAGGAAGCCAGAATCCTGATCAACCCGGAGATCACCCGGCGCGACGGCGAGCGTGAAGTTGAAGAGGGGTGTCTCAGCGTGCCGGGGTATCTGGGGACCATCATGCGGTCCGAGCGGGTGAAGGCGCGTGCAATCAGTGAGTCGGGTGCAAAGCTCAGGCTCGTCGCAGACCAGATCTTCGCCCAGGCACTTGAACACGAGGTCGATCACCTGGACGGCATCCTCTACCTGGATCACCTCAAGAGCCATGAAGATCTAGTCGATCTTAGTAAATTAGAGGAAGCTGAACACCAGCACGATTTTGAGATCGAGGTAGAGGACGAGGGCTTGATGAAAAACCGGGGAGAGAAGCGGGTATTGATTGCCGGAGACTTGACGGACGGGGTCGCAGATATCAAGGACGAGAAGATTTTAGAGGCCACGGAAAAAGATCTCGAACGGCTTTCCGAAGGCTAGTCGGCCGTATGTCATCCTCTCAGGATCTCCTTACCCGTACAGCTGATTTCATGTCGGCGCGCTCAATTACGGGATATGTGGTTGGCGGTGCGGTGCGAGATAGGCTTCTTTCTCGACGGGAACGTCCAGGTGCCGGTCCTGGCGATATTGATCTTTTGCTAATTTCCCCGGTAGTTGATCTGGTGGACGAGCTCGCCGAGGAGACCGACGCCAACGCTGTGGTGATCGACGAAGCGCGCGGCTTCGTCCGCCTTATCGACCATTCTGAAGAACGCAAATGGCTGGACCTCGCGGTGTTCGATGGCGATCTCGAGTCGGACCTCGCACGCCGGGACTTCGCGATCAACTCAATGGCCGTGCCGCTGGACGAGTGGCTCGTGCGTGACCCTGACGCCAATATTGAGGACGCGATCATAGATCCCCACGGCGGGATGGGCGATCTCCATCAACGCGTCGTCAGGGAAACACGCCCAGGGAACTTGCTTGATGATCCTGTCCGCATATTCAGGGCGATTCGTTTCGCTACGCAGCTGGAGTTTGAGATCGAGGCGGATACCGCCGTCATCATCCGGGACAACGGAGATCTGCTAGGCGGTGCCAGCCCGGAGCGGGTCATGGACGAATTCTTCGCCATCATGGGCAGCCACCGGCCGGAATACGGCATTCGCGAGTTGGATCGTCTCGGACTCCTCGACATACTCATTCCGGAACTGACGCTTGGCCGCGATTGTGATCAGCCGGGTGAACACTACTACTCCGTGATGGAGCACCAGCTACACGCGCTGGGGTTCGCTACCCGACTTGTCGACCCGGAAATTCGCTCTTCCGACCTGCTGCTAAAAGACCTGCCGTGGGGTCCGCAGTTTGATGACTACCTTCTGGAGATCGTCGGAAACGGCCAGACACGCGGGACACTACTGAAGATCGTTGCGATGCTCCACGACATCGGCAAACCCGACACAAAATCTGTCGATCCTCCGACGTCAGATCGCCCCAATGGCCGCATCCGTTTCCTTACCCACGATGAACTTGGCTCCAGGATGGTGTCAGATCTGCTGACGCGATTCTGTTGCAGCAGGCAGACGATCACCCACACTTCCCTGATGATCGAGAAGCACATGAGGCTGGGTCAGATGAGCGCAAACCATGCCCCGCCGTCCGACAGAGCAATCTTTCGTTTCTTCCGCGACGTTTCACCTGTGGCGGTAGATACAATCCTCCTTAATCTGTGTGATTACCTGGCGGCACGTGGACCACGCTTAAATGACTCTGAATTTCAGCGATTTCTGGGACTGCTGAGTGATATACTCTCGCGCGGCCTTAAGCCAGAACCGGGGCGATACACAAAGAACCTGCTTGTCGATGGATATCAGGTTCAGGAACGTTACGGTTTGCAACCGGGACCGGAGATCGGTCGGTTGCTGGGTGCGCTACGAGACGCTGAGTCGTCGGGCGTCGTCCAAACAAAAGCAGAAGCTTATGAACTGCTTGCCCGCCTTCTTGGGCGGGCAGCATCGCGTCGCGGGAGACCCTGAGTGAGAAGACCCCGAAGAGGACTGGTTCTACTCGCGATCCTGTTTGCCCTGAGCGTGGCCGTCCTTGCAGTGCCAAGGGTGGAGATAAACACGCCAATATGGGGCTTGGATCGCGGAGACGAAGAGAACATTCTCGGATTGTCCCTTGGCCTTGACCTTAAGGGTGGGTCTCACCTTGTCTACAAGGCAACCAAGGAAGATGGCTCAGCGGCAGACGCAGAAGACCTTGAGGGCGTGCGCAAGATTCTGGAGAAGCGCGTCAGTTCATTCGGTCTTGCCGAGCCAACTATCCAGTTGCTTGGTAACCCGGCTGACCGCGTCTTGGTCCAGTTGCCGGGACTAAGTGGCGCAACGATTGCCGTAGATTTTGATGGCAACACGGTCTTCGCTAAAGAACTTGAGGCATTTTTACAATCCACCGCGATCGGGCATCCGGAGACAAAGGTCAGCATCGACGATAACCAGCTGATCGCGAGGATGGACGAGTTACGTCCGGCACTTCGAGCTACCGATGGCTCGGTGATTACCGAATCTGAGGCTGACGTCATCAGGCGGGCGGTGGAAGACAATTTCCCGGTAACCGCCGTTATTTCATTCGCCGCCATCGACCCCGAAACTGGCGAGATTCCAGTAGCGGCCGAGCCGACCGACGATTCGGAAAACGCGGGAACATCGGACGACGACACGCCTGTCGATGTTGGCCCAGTATCGATTGTCCCCGAGATTACGATTGAACAGATACAGGGGGCGCTGGTCGGTATCGGACTTACAAATGCCCTTGTAGAGACCGTCAACGACACAGCGGGAGAGGTGATCGATAACTTCTGGTCTATTGAACTCATTGGAGTTCGGGCACAAGAGTTCGGGGAAAACGGTGACTCCATTCCAACGCTTACCGAAGAAGCGCGCGAGGCGCTGGATGCGTTGAGCCCGTTGGGGGTGTTCGTCACCTCCGGTACGATCGAACTATGGGCGGTCGGTGGCGGTGTGCAGGAAGCCAAGCATCTGATCGGCCAGACGGCGCAGCTGGATTTCCGAGAGCGCAAGTGCGGAACCTTGACCCCCCCGACCATCGGTGACGCATGGCCGCCAGACGGTCTGTCTGGCGAAGAGTGGCGCACGGTTCGTTGTGTAGATGAGACTTACTGGAACCCGCCTTACGGGGGCGGAGAACAGGATATCGACATCCAGGGTTCTGATCTGACGGATGCCTTTGCTGGCACGCAGCCCGGAGTTGTTGGCCCGGTCGTCAACATCAGCTTCAACGACCACGGTTCGGACGAGTTCTGTGATGTAACCGGGAGGATTTCCCGGGCTACGAACCAGGACGTTCTCGCCATTTATCTTGATGGCGAAGAACTCGTGACGCCCTCCGCATCCACGGCGATCTGTAATGGCAGCGCCTATATATTTGGCAACTTCACCGCTGAACGAGCACGCACGGTATCCATTCAGCTTCGGTCGGGTTCACTCCCGGTAAACCTCGAGTTGATCCAGGAACGTAACGTGGACGCTACGCTCGGTTCAGACTCGCTCAGGAAGAGCGTGATCGCCGGCATCATCGGCTTGGGACTCGTTCTGATGTTCATGGTGATGTACTACAAAATTCCGGGCTTCGTGGCCGCTCTGGCGTTGATCCTCTACGCAGTGGTCTTATTGGCGTTGTTCAAGTTGATGCCGGTCACGCTCACACTCTCCGGAGTGGCGGCGTTGATCTTATCGATCGGTCTGGCGGTTGACGCCAATATCCTGATTGCAGAGCGCACCAAGGAAGAACTCCGCATGGGCCGGGCGTTACTGGCCTCGATCACGACCGGTTTCGACCGTGCGTGGCCGTCGATCAGAGACGGAAACATATCGACAATAATTACGTGCATCGTCCTGTTCTGGTTTGGTGACCGACTCGGTACCAGCCTGATTCAAGGATTTGCTTTAACGCTTGGAATAGGTGTCGTCGTATCGATGCTCACGGCGTTCTTTGCCAGCCGAGTGATCATGCGATCCATTGCCGGCACGTCCCTTGGACGGCGTATTGATTCGTTCGTGCCTGTGGGTTCGATCGGTGTTGATCGAGCGATCGGCTCAGGGGAGCAGAATGATGATTGATTTCATTGGGAAACGAGTTTGGTTCGCTGGCCTGTCCTCCATCTTGGTGATCGCGTCGGCGCTGTTGCTGACGGTTGGTCCCGGCCTGAATGAAGGAATTGATTTCACAGGCGGAACTTCAACCACGCTTCAAATAAACGACGAAAATGTAGGCACGGACGATGTACGTTCGATTTTCGCCGAGGCCGGATTTAGTGATGCCCTCATCCAGAGTACCGGTGATGGCAGTTTCTTCATTAGGACGGAAGTCCAGAATGAAGTGGCTCAGAACGTAATTCTGGCGGCGTTGAACCGTGCCTACCCTGACCAGACCGCGAGCGAAATTCGTCCCGAAGTTACGACCGTCGGCAAGAGCGTCGCAGATGACACCGTCTCTAACTCGATCCAGGCGGTCGTGGTGGCGTCGATCTTCATCATCCTGTTCCTGTTCTGGGCCTTCCGGGCGGTCACTGCGGCGTACCGATACGGGTTGGCTGCTGTGATCGCCCTGGCACACGACGTTGTATTGACCCTCGGTTTGTTTGTCATTCTTGGAGAAGTGATCGGCGCAGAGGTGAATGCATCGTTTATTGTCGGAACGCTGACCGTGATTGGTTACTCCGTGAACGACACCATTGTGGTGTTTGACCGTATCCGTGAGAACGTCAGACTCGGCACTGGCCGATCGTTTAGGGCGATAGTTAACCAGTCGCTCAACGAGTCGATCATGCGATCACTGGGCACTAGTTTCACGACTGCGGTCGTGATCGTGGCGATGCTGCTGTTCGGTGGGGAGACGCTGCGTGACTTCTTGCTGGTCCTGCTCGCCGGTGTGGTGGTTGGAACCTACAGCTCGATCTTCATCGCTGCGCAGGTACTGGTCTTCTGGGAAGAACGAGGTTTTCTCGGGCGCCGCCGGCCGGTCGAGGCGACCTAGCCAGAGCTTCGCGGTACGGCTCGGGTCATCCCGAGCCAGTCATAACCTGCGGTCAGAGAATGCAAACTGTCATCCTGAACTAGATTTAGGTTCCGCCTGTGATACGCGCTCAGGCGTGTCCGTCCTCACCGGTCTGGCCGAGGCGCCTTCAACGTGAGTTTCCCAGGCCAACCAGACGGTTAGGTGCTAAACATTCTGGGGCACAACAATCAGCCTAAACGTTTGATAGCGGTGGTTGGCCCCCTCTCACCCTTTATGCAGGTAGGCCTCTCCTTCCGGCAGAGAGGGCATCGTTTTATTGAATGTAAATGGCATAAAAGACTTGGTCATCCAAAGATCAGGGGCAACGCCTTGTATTAACGGGTCACACACCGATGTTGCACCGGCATAATGGCCGGACTTCGTGAATCGCGAAATACACCTCCGTACTACGCTGACCTCGGCGCAGTTCGAACCGAGAGGGAACGAATATGCACATCGGCGCACACGTGTCCGCGGCAGGCGGACTCCCGAAGGCAGTCGGTCGCGCTGTGGACATAGGAGCTGAAGCGATGCAGATATTTGCATCCTCCCCTCGTGCGTGGAGATTCAAGCCGCCGGAGGATATGCTCGTCGAGAAATTCAAAGAGGCGTCTGAAGAAGCGGGCATGGGACCGACTGTATTTCATGGCATCTACCTGTGTTCGCTGGGGTCACAGGACGAGGTGCTTGTGGAGCGCAGCATAGAGTCGCTGACAAACCACCTGCAGACCGCCGAACGCTGCGCCGCACTGGGCGTCATCTTTCATCCGGCCAGCCATCGTGGTGTTGGATTTGAGGCTGTTCTCGATCAGTTCGTCGAAGGCGTGAAGAAGGTCCTTGACGCCGCGCCCGGGGACGCCCTGTTGATGTTGGAGAACAGTGCCGGCGCTGGCGACCACATCGGCTCAAAGTTCTCCGAGCTCGGGGCGATCATCGAAAGGGTCGGTAGTGAGCGCCTTCACGTCTGTCTGGATACACAGCACGCGTGGGCGGCTGGGTATGAGTTGAACAACGCCGAGAAGCTAGACGAGACGCTGGCGGAGTTCGACAAAGAGATTGGGCTTGATCGGCTTAGCGCCATCCACGCCAACGATTCGATGCGGCCACTTGGATCTGCTGTAGACAGGCACGACAACATCGGTGAGGGCGAGATCGGCACGGCCGGATTCGAGTTGATGATGTCGCGCCCGGCGTTTGCCAACGTCCCAATGTATCTGGAGGTCCCGGGGTTCAAAAAAGGCGGCCCGGACAAAAAGAACGTGAACCTTATGAAACAAGCGCGGAACACGGTCGGCGCTTCGCGTTGAGTTTACTGAGCCGTAATTAAGAATGCGTGCGATCCCTCAAGAGATATTTGAAGCGCTTGTAGCTGAGGCAATCGAAGGCCTGCCGGGTGAGTTTCTGGATCGGCTGGATAACGTCGGCATCGTCGCTGCGGCCTGGCCCACGGAGGAACAGCGCCGGTACCACCATCTCTCCCCGCGGGACACCCTGCTGGGGTTGTATGAAGGGGTGGCGTTGACCGACCGGGAAAGCTACGGCATGGTGCTCCCGGACAAGATCACCATCTTCCAACGGCCGCTTGAGGGGATCTCTGAAAACGAGGAAGACCTGATTTATCAGGTGCAGGTCACAGTGGTTCACGAGATAGCGCACCACTTCGGGATAAACGACGAACGACTCCACGAACTCGGCTATTAGTTCAGTCAGCGAGGACAAGTGACTCAGATATTCATAATGGTCTTTGACGGCCTGCAGCCGTCTCAAGTCACCCCGGAACTCATGCCACGCCTGTCCGCGTTTGCGGACTCGGGTGTGCGATTTCAGAAGCATCATCCGGTGTTCCCAACGGTCACACGCATCAACGCAGCCAGCATGGTTACCGGCCGCTATCCCGGAGGTCACGGCCTCGCCGCAAACACAATGGTGATGCGAGAGTTGGACCCGGGCGAACTGTTTCCCGTTCTGGAACCAGGCCTTAAGCGCCTGTCTGAGCAATCAGACGGACGAGTGCTGCTGTCGCCTCCCCTTGCAGAGATATTGACGCACTACGGGAAGCAATACGTCGCTGTTGGCGTCGGAACCTCGGGCAACGCATTCGTGCACAACCCGCACCCCGAGCACTCGAACGGTGCGACCATCCATCCCGAGTTCTGTCTCCCGTACGATCTGCATTCAGAGATCATCGGTAAATTCGGCGATTGGCCGGATGAGGCGTACCCAAACTCGGCCCGGGTGCAACATGCGGGCCGGATCGTCACCGACTACGTGATGCCGGAGCGCCAGCCCGACGTCACGCTCTTATGGTCATCGGAGCCAGACAAATCTCAGCACCGTGACGGCGTCAACTCTGATCTAAGCAAACAAGCGTTGCTGATGGCTGATACGGAGTTCGGCCGTATCCTGGACTGGCTGGACGAAAACGAACGACTTGAAGATACCGACGTTATCGTCCTCTCGGACCATGGCTACTCGACCATCACGGAAGTGATCCCCGTAGAGGCGATGGTCCGGGACGCTGGGTTCCCGAGGTCAGGGGACAACGGCGTGGTCGTTGCGCCCAACGGGGGCTCGGTTATCTTCTACACAAACCCGCCGGACCCAACTACGGTCGAGCGTCTGGCACGTTGGTTGATGATCCAGCCCTGGTGTGGTGCGCTACTTTCGTCCGAGGCGGCCGGGAATATCACAGGAACGCTCCCCATGGACCTTGCCGGTGGTGACGGCGCGCGCGCTCCGGATCTGGCGATGTCGTTCGTATGGAATCATGACGTTAATGAGGAAGGCGTTCCTGGCCACGCCTTCTCCGCCGGTGGCGCTCCCGGAGCGGGCCAGCACGGTTCGATGAGCCCACACGAGTTGTGCAACACTATGATTGCGGGCGGGCCCAGTTTTAAATCCGGGTTACTGAACGAGATCCCGTCCGGGAACGTTGACCTCGCCCCGACGGTTCTTGAGTTACTGGGATTGCCGGGCGCTGAGCACATGGATGGTCGTCCGCTCACAGAGGCGCTTGAGGGAGGGCCAGGGCAGCACGAAGTTGAGGTGCGTGTCGAACACCACACTATGCGTCGCACAGTGTTCAAGAGCGAGTATCACCAGATCGTGCGGACATCCCGAGTAAGGAATACACAGTATCTGGACGAGGGAGACGCGCGGCGGGATCCGATGCGCACTTAGAATTCAGCCACCGGTTGACCTTGCGCAGGAACTTGGACGACGTAAGCCAGTGAAATATTGCCAATGAAGAAAGAGGACATGTCGCCGTGATCGAGATGCGAGACGCAATGCGGGCCGTGAAGAGCGAGGATCCCGAGGCTATCGTCCTCTTGGCGGAGACATCGATCATGGCGTTTGCGGACGTGTCTGAGCCGGACGATCTTTATCTGCCGGTTGGTTCGATGAGCAAAGCGTCATCTGTCGGCCTTGGCGTGGCGCTCGCCCAGCCGGAGAAGAACGTCGTTATTTTTGATGGCGATGGTTCACTACTCATGAACCTCGGCTCGCTTGTCACGGTCGGCAAACAGGCACCAAAAAACCTAGTGCACATCCTGCTGGCAAACGACGTGTACGCTCTGACCGGTGGGCAACCGATTCCAAGCGAGGAACGCGGCGATCTTCCGGGCATGGCAAAGGCCGCTGGGTACGTATCGGTGGTCCAGTTCGACAACGTCGAGGAGTTCGCCAGCGAACTACCGGTGATTTTGAACGAAGACGGACCAACCTTTGTCGTGCTGGACACGGTGACTGAGGTCACAAACGCCGCCGACTGGAAGACCTACCCAAAGCCACCAAAAAGCTGGAATGTTCAGGCGCCAGCGGTGCGAGAGTCACTTACCGGGGAGTAGGCGGGAACGTGTAGAGGCGTATATGCAAATACGCCCAAGGGCGTACCAGTCCGCTTACAGTGGCTGCCAGTAACGTTTGTTTTCTATCTCCACCACGTGGCCTATGTTTGAGTCCACGACGAGGTGACTTGATGCCACTGTCAGGTTCTCGGACACGATCCGTTCGATCATCGCTTTACGGGTCGCTACGGCCGTTGGCTTGTCTATGTCTGCGCCGGCGCACCATTCAGGATCCGTGTACTGCGTTCGTGAGTGAATCACGTCGCCCGTGACGATCCCTTTTTCGCCGTCCGATTCGATCAAGAACGACTGATGCCCGGGTGTATGGCCAGGCGTCCCGAGCGATTTGATCCCGTGCGCGATGTCGTCGCCGTCCGAGGTTAGTTCGAGCAGTCCAAGGCCTTCAAGTGGTTGTGCCTGTGTGGGAATATGCGGCGCGTTCGCGAGTACGCCGTCACTTGTCCAGTGTTCGTAGTCACGGGCCGAAAAGTAGTATCGGGCGTTCGGGAAGGTAGGGTCTCCATTCGTCATGTTCCAACCGACATGATCTGGATGCAGATGCGTGTTGAGCACTGCCGTTACCTGACTCGGCTGAATCCCGGCTTCTCTGAGGTTGGTCATCAGACGTCCCTCACCGCCGCCGAACATATCCGGCACTGATGGACCTATTCCTGTATCCACCAGCACAATGAAATCGTCCGAGATGAGAGCAAATATGCCAAAGGAGACTCGAAACTTGCCGTTTTTATCCAGCGCATGGTGGGAGCGATGTGGCTCCCATGCATCGATCGGCACGTCCGGGAAGAACATCTGGGGGTCAAAGGGTGGGGGCGCGTAATCCTCGATGTTCAGGATCTCAACGCGACCGATTCTTGCCGATCTCGTCATGCTTTCCTACCCCCGTCTGGCCTTTATGCGAACTGGACGTAATCCCATAGACTACTCCGTTCCTGGAATCAGTCTGCCAGCACCTGCCAGTACCGACGGCCTTCGATCTCCACAATGTGACCGATGTTCCCATCGTATCGGAGGTGTCCTGCGGCCACTGTGAGTTTCTCGGTAATGGCCTTCTCGATAAGCATCTGTCTGGATGCAATCGCCGCTTCTTTGTCTAGGTCAGCCCGGAACGACCATCCGGGCTCCTGAAGTTGTGCGGGTGTATGCAATACGTCGCCAGTGATTATCGCGGCCGCGCCGCCTGACTCGATTAAAATTGACTGATGACCGGGCGTGTGTCCCGGCGTGCCTAGGGTACGTATTCCTATGAATATCTTTTGATCGTCCTCGACGAGGTCCAGAACCTGGAGGTCTTCCAGTGGAAGCGCGTTATCGCGAACGTGCGGCGCAAGGTCGTCCTGGCTCGTCCAGTGCTCCCAGTCCACACGCGACACGATGTATCGGGCTCGCGAGAAGGTCGGCTTGCCGTCCACGATGTTCCAGCCCACATGGTCCGGATGAATATGCGTGTTTATCACGCCGTCGACGTCCGATGGCTGAACGCCGACCCCCGCCAGGTTCTCGAGAAGCTTTCCTTCGACACCGTTCATCGCCGCATGAGGTCCTGGGCCAAGCCCGGTGTCCACTATCGCCGTGAAGTCATCAGATCGCAGCACAAACACGCCGTAGTTGCGCGGGTATAAACCTTCCGCGTTTAGCGATGACTCCCGGTACGGTTCCCATGCGTCTATCGGGACTTCTGGGAACGGCTCGGTTGTTGGCGCGGGAGGTGGCACGAAGTCACAGATAGCGATGATCTCGATGCGGCCGATCTTGGTCCGTAGAGCCATTCTCTCTCCTAATACTAGTGAAAGCGCGTAAACCCCCAAACGTAATGTGCGTCAGGGTGTAATTTCAACTCCCCCGCGTGTCAGTGAAATCCGCCGCTCGCCAAGCTGCAAAGACACGTCGCCGAGCCGCTCCAGTTCGGCGACCACCTGTTCCATCCGATCGTCCAGTGGAACGCTTTCGTTGCCCAACCGTCGGGCTGCGTCGCCACGCGGAGGCACGTTGCCCCACAGCGTGCGAACGGGACTCGATTTGATGTAGGTCGATAGCCCGTCCATGAAGGCGGTAAACGCCAATTGCGAGACTGAGTGCGGAGCATGATCGGCGGATGGCTCTGCGAACCTGAACTCGATCACCATACCCTCGGAGGACGTGTCGATCACCTGGAACACAAGCTGAGGCGCGGGCGAAGAGGTGAATGCCACTGCGCCCTCCGGCGAACTCTGCGCCGCTTCACGTATGGCGGCCTGAGTGGTGCGCAACAGTGAATGGAACGCCGAGACGGATTGCGTTGAGGAGGGTAGGCCTAGAATCAGGGCATCTTTTCTGCCGGTGCTTTCGGGACTCATCGCAACACCCGTTCGTCACCAACACGACGCGTGATCTGCTGGCGATCAAGGTGCTCAAGCAGGGCGAGCGTGTACTTCCGGCTGGTGCCAAACATTTCACGCACGTCCGTGATGGTGATCTGGCCGCTCTCGGCAGCCTGTTGGCGAACACCATTTAGCATTTGATCGTAGGCTGATTTCAGGAAAACGACATCTTCAGAGGCGCGCACAACCTCACCCTGCTCGGCGAGCGCTCCTATCAGTTCGGGGTCTATTGGCCGGTCGGTCGGGGGCGAGTAAGGATTCTCGGCGAGCTCTTTCAGATACCCATCAGCGACCTGCTTCTCCGCATCGCTCAATTCCGGCGCGTAACCCGGGATTCGTACCGTAGATCCGTCGTCGCTTATAGTCGAGTCTATGACCAGTTGATCGATCACCAGATTGAAAACCACCGCCCGCATTTCAAGTCGGCTCCTCAACTCTTCCCTGGGCATCCCCTGTCGTAACGGGAATGAGGTGTGATATCCGCTAACGGCGCTCGTGGCGGTCGCAGCAACCTGTGCCCAGCCGCTCGATGAGTAGAACACTTGATTGTGGCCATCACCAAGCGGCACGGCAAGACCGTCACCCACAAGTTCTTCGAGTTGCTCTCCGATAGTTTCATCGTCCAGATTCGCCGCCGTGGCGAGCACCTTCGCTGTTGCCGGTTCGACCGATGCGAGGGCGCTATGGAGGACATCGGCCCCCGACCCTTGACGTAGGGTCTCAAGACGATCAAGCGTCGGTTGATTCTTTCGGCGGTGTCTCTGGGCTTGAGCCTCGATCACGACGCCGCCTCCGAGCGTGTAGTTGGAGTCGCGGATAACAAATGGATCGTCCTTCACTACAGGCATTGGATCTTGCAGCTTGATTTGCGCCAAGCTTGTATCACCAGGCGACATCTCATCCACCGCTAGAAGCCTTATCCGGGCTGGCGTCTCAGCCGCGCCGGCGTGGAAAGTTACGGTCGCGTTGTGCTTGATAGACCGGGGCGCATCTGGTATCAACCGAAGTGACACATCGATTGCGTCTCCGGCGGACAGCCAGCTCGGCGTCGTCAACACATCACCGCGGGACACTTCATCGTGAGACACGCCGCCAAGGTTGACGGCGACGCGTGTACCGGGGAATGCGATTTCTTCAGCGGTCTGGTGTGTCTGAAGACCGCGGATCCTGGCCTTCAGGCCCTTGGGCAATAGCTCCACTTCTTGTCCGACACGAAGGGTTCCATCGACCAGAGTCCCGGTCGCGACGGTGCCGAAACCTGAGATGGTGAACGATCGGTCGACCGGTAGGCGGGGACGACCCATATCACGTTTGTCCGGCATCTCGTCCAGTGCTGCGTCTATCGTCTTGAGCAGCTCTTCGAGCCCGTCGCCGGTAATGGCGGATACAGGCAGAATAGGAGAACTTTCAAGCGACGTGCTGACCAACGTTTCTTCGATATCAAGCGTCACAAGTTCGACCCAGTCCGGTTCTACAAGGTCGCTCTTGGTAAGCGCCACTATGCCGCGCTCAATTCCCAGCAGGTCGAGGATTGCCAGATGCTCACGGGTCTGGGGCATGACGCCCTCGTCGGCGGCGACGATCAATAGCGCCAGGTCGACGCCGCCCGCACCCATCAACATCGTCTTGATGAAACGCTCGTGGCCCGGCACATCGACAACGCTGACCTCACGACCGCCGGGCAGCCTAACCCAGGCGAACCCGAGTTCGATGGTCATCCCCCGCGCCTTTTCCTCACGTAGACGGTCGGGATCTATCCCGGTCAGGGCTTCGATCAGCGTCGACTTGCCGTGGTCGACGTGGCCAGCGGTACCGATCACGAACATAGGCCGGAAGTTATCCCCAAGGCTTCGTGTGGAAATCAGAGGTGGGCGGGTCGGCGTGTGACATAGCACGCGGGCTACTATCCCCGGGCACCCAGAATCAAGAGGAACCGACGATAACACAGGAGTCGGAGGAATCTGGATCGCGACTTCCCCGGAGCGGACGTACAATCTGCAGGCTCCAATCCGTCATAAAAACCAACAGGAAGGCAATCCCGATTGGCATTCACGCACATATTCGCCGGAGATCCCCTTGACCGGGCAGACGCAGAGCGTCGGGATGACCAGTGGATAGCAGAACGCCTCTCAAATTCAAACTCCCGGATTCTTCCGTTCTGGCGGCTGAATCCGCTTGCGACCGCTGGGGACGAGCCGAAGCTGGCCTGGCAGGACAACGACATCATGGCGCACGCGGCTGATAACGCCGTGCCGGTCCTTCTTGGGATCAAGGACGAAATTGCTCATTTCGCCATCGACGTCACCGGCGGCGCAAAGGTCGCTACAGACGTGGATGGTGGGGGCGAGGAGAACCCGGCGGAGCTTCTGGGACTGCCGGACGGGATGACATTCCAGGACGCCCGGGGTGTAGCGACCGAGATATCTGGAGAAGAGTCCGGAACAATGGCGTACGCCCGGGCCATTATCGGCTGGCACCAGCGCCACGGGTTTTGCCCGAACTGCGGCGAGGCCACGCACGCCACAAAGGGTGGAAAGGAGCGGATATGTGACGCATGCGGCGCGCACCACTTCCCACGCACAGACCCGGTGGTGATCATGGCGGTCACGGACGGTGAGCGATGCCTGCTAGGGCAGGGCCGCGCACGCCGGACAAGTCGCTTTTACTCTGCTCTGGCCGGGTTTATCGACCAGGGCGAGTCGATCGAAGAGGCGGTACGGCGAGAGGTATTTGAAGAAGGCGGCATTCGTGTCGGAGATGTTCGATACCACTCGTCACAACCGTGGCCCTTCCCGTCGTCCCTCATGATCGGCTGTATCGCTCAGGCGATTACTACGGACATCAAGATGGACCCGGAGGAGATGTCCGACGTCCGATGGGTATCTCGGGACGACGTGCTAGCCGCGCTCGAAATAGCGTCAGCGCCGGGCTACTCCCTTACAGTCGACCCTGGAGGGGACGGTGTCCGGGTACCGGGACCGATCGCGATAGCGCACCATATCATCAAAGCTTGGGCGAACGGCGAGTAGGGAATCTTTTCTAACCTCCTTCCTTAATAATTCCCGGGCAGAGTGACCTCTGCCGACGCCGTTACGAACCGCTCGAACACTTCGTTGCCGAGCAGATGGCCACTGTTGCTCAGCCGAATCCCAACCTCATCACTTACCAACAGGCCCATTCCTGATAGTTCATCTATCAATGGCCCGAACACATCACTAATGTTGGTTCCAAACCGCGCCAGGAACTCGTCAGTCCGGATACCTCGCGAGAGCCGCATCCCCATCATCATCGTGTCGGCAAGCTCCATCGTCGCAGTAACCGGCTCAACCGATTCCAGGATTCGCAGAGACGAAAGTGCCTCCACCGGATCCCCTTCGGGCAGAACTCCACCAAACAAATCAACGTATCGACGTGGCGATCTTAAAGCAGCGAATCGCCGATTTGGCAGATACGAGTGCGCGCCCGGTCCCACACCCAGATACGGCGCATTCAGCCAGTAAGCCAGGTTGTGCCGACTCTCTCGGTCCGGGAGCGACCAGTTGGAAATCTCGTAGTGATCAAAGCCGGCATCGCCAAGCGCCGATTCCGCGTACAAATACATATCGGCGGCGAGGTCCGGATCCGGGTCTGCGACCTCGCCACTCTTCACCATTGCGTCGAGTGGAGTGCCTGGCTCCAGCGTGAGCGCGTACAACGACAAATGCTCGGGTCGAAGAGCGATTACACAAGCCACCGAGTCTCGCCACTGTTCAATGGTCTGGTCCGAGAGCCCGAACATCAGGTCCAAGTTGATGTTTTCAAAACCGGCTTGCCGTGCTGACTGGTACGCGCCGATGGCCGTTTCCGCGTCGTGACGTCGACTTAGTGATTTCAGCAGTCCATCGTCAAGGCTCTGCACGCCGATGCTCAGCCGGTTAATACCGGCGCCGATGTATCGGGTCAGGTCATGCCGTGAGTAATCGCCTGGATTCGACTCCAGCGTTACCTCGGCGCCATCATCTACATCGAACGCCTCAAAGATGGCGGCACAGATTGCCTCGATGCCCTCAATCGGGACGTAAGACGGAGTGCCACCGCCGAAGAAGACCGTCGAGACCTTGGGCCTGGAAAGTCCGCGCCCCCAGAAACGGATCTCCGTCTCAAGCGCGCTCAGGTAGCCGGGGATTAATGCCTCGATACCGGCGTAGGTATTGAAATCGCAGTAGTGGCACTTCGTCTCGCAAAACGGGATATGGACGTAAAGCGATAGGCCACTCGAACCGCCCTCAGTGGTTTGTGATTCCGGCGTCCCGGCTGGATTTACGCGGACCCCGGAGTCCATAGCCCAGTTCCGCCGTTCTCCGGCTCGCCTTGTGAATGATCGTGACCCGCATGTGGATCTTCACCTGCGGCTACGGCTTCCTGTGCCCGTTGCGCCTCGGCCATCGCCTGTTCGCTTGCTTCACGTGTCCAACGCAGCAGCTCGTCGAGTTCCGGCGGCATCACGTTGAACTGCTCGGCACCCTCCGGCATCTTTATGCTACGGGCCGAGGAGATGATCACGATGGCGGCCTCGGCGTCACCAATTTTCTCCTCCAGGGCTTTCGACATTCCTTCAAAGCGTGCTTCGGCCGCCGCCGCGTACTTCTCCTGGATAACGTTGGCCACTGCCTGGCTCGAAAGCCCTACCTGCATGCAACGGGACCAATCCACTATCTGGGAGAAAAGGTCGTCGTTGTCGAACGCTTCAAGCGTCGCGCCTGACTCCATCCGATTCTTGACCATCGACCATGCCGGCTGATTCACCTGCGAGACCAGATTCAGGCCGAGATCGCCGGATACAGACACGGCCTCGTGGAATATTCGGTTGACCATCCCCGCACGCGCCTCTAATTGTGAGACGCCGGCGTCGATGGCATCCCAGTAGTTTTTCAGTCGGCTGGTGAATCCCTCCGGTGCGCCCGGCAAAGGCGAAACCATTGTGACGAGATAAACCTTGCGTTTGCCTATCACAGCCGATGCATCCGGCTTCTCGATCCGTCCAAGTTCTTCAGGCGCCATTTAGTTCCATCTCCCGTATTGGCCTGTTGCTCCACATCGCTGGAATCGCTTGCGGCCGCTTGTGATTGTTATACCGAGAACAGGAAATTGACTGTGTCACCATCTTGCATCAAGTACTCACGTCCCTCAGACCGAAGTAATCCTCGCGTGCGCGCTTCCGACTGGCTGCCGCATTTGAGAAGGTCATCGTAAGCGACCACCTCGCCGCGGATGAAGCCGCGTTCGATGTC
>JAPYSM010000022.1 GCA_029936485.1 Dehalococcoidia bacterium | reverse complement strand
TTCTCATTCAGGTACGAGCTATGGGTGAGGGCGAGCCTGAGGAGCGACCGATCCTTGAACCGGACACCAAGTCGCTCCTCAAGCTCACCCAGACGTGCATCATCTGCAAAATGCCCGGGCACGCTCTATCTCTACCTGTCGTCTTCGAAAACGCCACGCGGCCACGGCGGCTGCGGGCGCTTGATCTCGCCGAAAAGTTTGCTGTCCCGAGAAAGGGCGATGAAGTGGCGGAACGCCGCAACGGCCTCGTTTTTCGGGGGCGTGTAAGTCTTCACAAAGGTCGGTGGGGAGTCCGCAAACACAAATGTCGGCGTGCCGAAAATACCAAGCTCTACCGCCCGTTCGTGGTCCGCTGCAACCTTTTTCAGGGTCTCGGGATCGTCCAGCTCTTTCTCAAAGCTGCCCATGTCCAGACCGCTGTCTCGGGCGATCTCAAGGATCACGTCTCGCTCGCGGACGTCTTTACGGTCCACGTGA
Source organism: Dehalococcoidia bacterium (assembly GCA_029936485.1). Lineage (GTDB taxonomy): Bacteria > Chloroflexota > Dehalococcoidia > Lucifugimonadales > Lucifugimonadaceae. The sequence goes on along the minus strand of JAPYSM010000022.1, from coordinate 20,852 downwards.
CGTGCTTCAAGCAGTTTCATGAAGAACACGTTGTGCAATTTATTGCCCTGGCCCTTGGACGCTTCACCGGCGCACAGTGCGAGTAGTCCGCGGCTCTCGTAGTCCGGGCCCTGCTCCCACGCCTTCCAGTCATCGCCCTCCTTGCTGTTCACCTGCTCAAGAGCAAAGCTCCGCCAGGTGATCTCCAGCTCGTCGCCAAGTTCTTCCCTCACGTCAGCAAGCCAACTGCCCGCCTGTTTGACCCAAGGTCAGGTGAAGTCGATAAAAATCTCGGTCTTGATAACGTCTTTTGTCGTCAAGTCGGTCCCTCCGCTCTTTGATGCATCCGACCTCTACACATCGACCGTCAGATCGTCGGAAGCCTCGATAGTCTAGTTAGCCTACGAAGCCGGGTCAAAAGCCGATTACCTGTGACAGTTATACAGGGCCGTTTGGAGCACCCTCCGCTAGACTGAGATTCGGCCCCGAAAACGTCCCGAATCATGCCAACTACCTGCCCCTCCGGATCACTATGCCCAACGTCGCCAACCTGATGGAACGCTCAGTGCCACAACCGGTCCTTGACACACTACGTTGCGCCGCGCTCGTGGCATCCTGGGAGACGGTAAAAGTCCAGAAACTGTATCTGGTCGGTGGCATGGTGCGTGATCTGGTGCGAGGTGAGAGTTCGGTCGATATCGACCTGTCCGTGGTCGGGAACGGGCCCGGTTACGCGGCCGCACTCTCCAACGAACTAGGTGGGCAGGTCACGAAGGTCTCCAAATTTGGGACCGCGGCCATCGAAACCGACACTCTCACGATCGACGTGGCGACCGCTCGAGTCGAAACGTATGAGCATCCCGGCGCGCTTCCTAATGTGACGCCATCCGGCATCACTGAGGACCTGGCCCGACGAGATTTCACTATCAATGCGATGGCGATCGACCTGTCGAGCAACTGCTGGGGTGAACTAATCGACCCACATGGTGGGATGTCCGATCTGATGATGAAGCGGATCAAAACACTCCACGCCGACAGCTTCGCTGACGACCCGACACGTGCGCTTCGGGCTGTACGATACGAGACCCGCCTGGGTTTCAAGATTCAAGGTTCGACTATCGACGACATGCAACGAGACGGTGCCCGCTTTGACGCCGTATCTCCGGCGCGGGTACTGGCGGATTTTCGATACATTCTGGGAGAGGCCAGTCGAGCAGAGGCTTTAAGCCGAGCGGAAGAACTTGGTGTTCTTGGCTCTATCTCTCCAGCGTTCCGAATCTCCAGCCGATCACTGCAAGCGATCAAGGACACACCCGATCACGAGCCTTTATTCCATGTTTCACTGATCGGCGCTCGACTCACGAAATCCGAGGCTGACACGTTGATCGAAAGGCTCGATCCACCCGCCGATTGGCGGGATGCGCTGGGCGCGGGATCAACGTATCAGGAGATCGCTTCCGTACTCGAACGCTCCGATCTTCGTCCAAGCGAGATAGCCGAGCTGCTTTCGGGATTCCCGATACTTGCGCTTGAGGCCCAACTCCAACTGGCGCCGGCAACCCGACAGCGTGCGGCGCTCCGCTCATGGTTGGAGGAACTGCGCTTCCGGGAGCCGCTACTCTCCGGGGACGACCTCCTCGAAGCAGGCGTCCCCCGGGGACCGTTGATCGGCCGGTTGCTTGATGAGCTACGTCGCGCGCGGTTGGACAGAACCGTCGGAACCCGAGATGACGAGTTGACGCTCGTGAAACGCCGGCTGCCGGTGATGCTGTCCAACGGGAAGGAGCGTTAGGCGACGATCCTAGTTCTAGCCGGTCGAGTTCGATAGCTGGACGAGAAGCTTGGGGAGCCAATCACGTCCCGACTGTCATTCTCGTCCTTCCGTGGAAGGAGAAGAATCTCCCGGCTCTCCTCCCATCCTAGTGTCTGCCTGCGATAACTGCGCTCACGTCCTCGCGGGTCACTCAGGAAGGCTGTGACTCCCTTAATACTTAATAGAGGAATAGAAGCCCGTAAGACCCGCCCGAAGACGGCCAACACTCGCCGATTGCGCTGACCTGGTGTCCGAGTGGGGACAACCCGGGATATCCTTCCTTTCGGGCTCAGGATCACAGTCTGTTGTGAAAACCGCCCAACCACCACAACGGTCGTACCGGGCCATTGGTATCGACCCGAGGACGGATAATCAGTCACCCCTACGGTTTTTCAGACAAGCGATCGGGAAGCGCAACCCGCCGCCCCTACAGAAAGCCCCTAGTCCCGCGCCGCCAGCCGTTGCCGGTGGAACAAGTACTGCTGGGCGTACGCGGCGTCCTCGCCGAATCGATCCCGCCCCATCTGACCGATCGCATCGTTGGACATCTTCTCTGATGCCCCGTACCACTCCTCCATTGCCCTACGAACCCAACGATCGACCGGGAATGCCTCCCCCTTCTGAAAGGAAAACGCCAGCACGCAGTCGGCGATCTTCGGACCAATGCCGTCCAGTGTCACGAGCGCGTCGCGGGCTTCTTCATAGGACATATCCAGCAATTGCTCCAGCACGAACTTCCCGGAAGCCACGGCGATCGCCGCGCCCTCCAGGTAGCGCGCCCGGAAGCCCCATGCCAGATCACGTGCAGCTTGTTCGCCAGCCGCTGCGACCGCTTCCGGTCCCGGAAAAGCAAAATCGCCTTGCTCGGGACCGATCCGCTCACCATAGTTAGAAGCGAGTACGCCCATATTCAACTTGATTCGCGGGACATTGGACGTCGCCGAACAGATGAACCCACAGAGGCACTCCCACGGATCCTGCTTGAGCAATCGCAACCCCAGATAGTCGTAAAGCGCCGGTCCAAGGCCCGGGTCGTTCGCATACTTCGTGCGTAGCCCAACCAGATCGTCTTCAAGACCCAGGTAGGAGCGAATCGTGTCCACGTCAGCAGGTTCTCCGGACACGGCCATCACTGAAAGACCGCCGCCAGCCGCCCTCACTTCAAGCACCGAACGCCCGACTACGCCCCTGTACCCAACAAGATCAGGCGATCCGCCATCGCCTTCAATCGCATGCCAGCGAAACGATTGCCCGCCGTCTATCGTGCCCGGCAGGTCAATCTCGGTGACTGGGAAGAACGTGCCTTCGGTCGAAATCTGGTCGATCACCCCGGCATCTCGGCGCGGGACTCTTCATGCCAGCGGCTAACACGGGCTGCCAGTTCAGACGCTCTTACCACCTCTATATCGCATCCGGGCAGAGCGTCGCGGAATGCGGCGCCGTAGCCGCGTGTGGCCATACGTGAGTCGAGGACTATAAACACGCCCCGGTCAGACCGGCTGCGTATGAGCCGTCCAAACCCCTGTCGGAACCGGAGCACGGCAGACGGAACAGCGTAGTCAGCAAATCCATCGTCGTATAGCTCGGATCGTGCCGAGAACACCGGGTCGCTGGGCACAGGAAACGGTAGCCGGGCGATCATGAGAGCACCGATCGACGATTCCTCAAGATCCACACCTTCCCACAGGCTTGCAGCCCCGAGCGCGACCGTCGCTTTGTTGGCGTCAAGCGCCCTCATCACGCGATGCGGCGGACCATCGATCCCTTGTGCAACCAGTTTGATGCCCTCTGCTTGAAGCGACGATCTGATAGCACTCCGCGTAGCGTTCAGTGCCGAGTTTGACGTGAACAGCACGAGCGTCCGGTCCTTGAGAACCGTCGCCACATCCTTGATCACCTGGGCAACGCCTTCGTTGAACCCGGGGCGGTTGGGTTCGGGAATGTCGCCCGGCACAAGTACAAGTGCCGCTTTTTTGAAATCGAACGGGGATCCAAGTGCGACCTCTCGGCCGCTTGCGACTCCGAGCGTTTCACGAACCCTGTCGAACCGGCCCTCGTCGGCCAGCGTTCCGCTCGTCAGAACTACGCAACGCTCTCGTTCAAACAAAGTATCCCGCAGCGCCGGTCCGACGGCCAGTGGCGCTCCACTAACAGCTGTCGGCCCGTTTGGCAGACGTGCCGACAGCCAGCAGACCATGCCATCCTCCGGCTCCGGAATGCCCTGCCGCAAACCCCTGCGAGACTCCTCGATCGACTCCAGCGCCGCGGTGACGTTTAGCCCGACAGCCTGAAGATTTCGGGATTCAAGCGAGGAAGGCGCCCTGTCAATTGCGATACCTATGTCTCGCAATCCAAGAGACACCGTCGAGGCGGCCAGGTCAAAGTTCTCCCACGAAACTTCAAGATCGGACCAGGCCGGCTGCTGGCGAGTCCCTTCAGTGATCCGCATGTCGTCGCCTTGAAATCCGCGTCCCGGGGTGAGCACCGTGATCGTCTCTTTCAGGGACCGGAACAACTCGGTCGCTGCGGCACGAGCCCTACCAACCGCCTCCAGAAGTCCGGTGGCCAGCGTCTCCGCGGCCGGGTCGGCCTCCCCCGCCGCTCGCAACGCCCTTATGGCGTCGCTCACCGTGCCTCGATCTCCGGACAGGCCTGACAGGTCGCCCTCAACCTGCCGTTGATCTACGCGGAAGCCAAAATTATTAGTGGCAACCGACTCCAGATGATGCGCCTCGTCGATGATCAGCGCATCGTGCTCGGGCAGAAGCCCGCCGCCCATGACCAGATCGGCGAGCAAGAGCGAGTGGTTGATAACGACAATGTCCGCGCCGTGGGCACGGCCTCGTGCGGCACGTAAGAAACATGGCCCATCGGGTGCGGGACACCCGCGGGCGCCCTGCGCGGAGATTCGCGTGAAGGCCGCCTGATCGTCGCGATTCAGTCGCAACTCTGAACGATCTCCCGATACCGTCGACTCCAGCCAGACCATCGTCTTGGCCATCAGCCTGGCCTCAGGGATCGTCATATCCACCGAGCTTTTTGAGTGACTCCAGCGCCGGTAACACAGGTAGTTTGAGCGGCCCTTCAACTGGGCAGCAAGTAGTGCGTCGTCAGGATATCCGATCGCACGCAGTACCGACTGCGCGGCCGGGATGTCCTTGGCTATCAGTTGCTCTTGCAGGTTGATCGTATTGGTAGAAACGATGATGGTGCGCCCGCTAGACAGGGTGTGGAGCGCGGCAGGTACCAGATAGGCGAGCGACTTTCCGACACCCGTGCCCGCCTCAACGATCAGGTGCTCACCTTCTTCAATCGCGCCGGCGACCATCTCAGCCATTCGCTCTTGTTGCGAGCGATGTTCGAACCCCGCCAATTCACGCGACAAGTGTCCATCCGCTCTGAACACGTCAGAAACCGATGCGCCACCCCCATCGGGGGGATTATTTTCAAATCCTTCGGGTTCGACGGTCTTTTCGGCTTGTTCGATCTCTTCTAGTTCTTCAAACTCTTCCGGGTCCGACGCCCCACGGCTGGACCGCCTCACCCGCAATCTGTCACCAAGTTCGCGCGGATCTGGCCTGGCCTCGCCGGCGGCCTGGAAGACGGCGGCGGAGTCCATGTGGTCAAGGGTCCGTCCTGCGAGGATCCCGGTAGTCCATCCGGAAGCGGCGGCAAGTCGGCTGAACTCGGAAAGCACGCCCGCTGGCAACTCTGCGAGTTTATCCAGCATCAACAGAAACAGATCCCGAGTAACCAGCGCGTCCGAAAGCGCCCGGTGCGGGTTGTCGTGCACCAACCCGAACGCCATCCCAAGACCGCCGAGGTTGTACTCGACCGCTCCCGGTAACAGTGCATACGTCAGGTCATACGTGTCAAAGGTCTGGGTGCGGGACGGAACGCCGTTCCGGACTAGGAACCCGGCATCAAACGCCACGTTGTGGCCGATCATAGGGTGATCGCCAAGGAATTCGATCAGATCCGGCAGAATTGACTCTATGGACGGAGCATCGGCCACATCGTCGTTGGATATCCCCGTCAGGTCCCGTATAAAAGGAGGGATGTCCCGTCCCGGATTGATCAGCGCGCTGAACTGCTCAATCTCTTCATTACCGCGGAACTTCACTGCGCCGATCTCGATGATCATGTCCGAGCGTTGATCCAACCCGGTCGTCTCAAGATCGAGCGAAACCATTACGGTCTCTTTCAGCGGCTTACTCAGACTCGGTTGCCATCCAGAAGAACTCGTCACGATGATGTCTGCGCGTCATGATCAAGGATCGTTTCGCGACCCTGGGTGTCCATGAATCGAAGCCGGCCAACGTGTAGATCTACGCCGGCCTTTACGCCGCCAGCGCGGATGATTTCCGCCAACTCCGCCGGGTTACGCGGGTCACCGTCTACCTCCGTCACGCCGGACGCCAACCCGTGCATGGAGTGTGCGTCGGATCCGCCGGTAGATGGGTAGCCAAGTATCGTCGCGACGTCTAGCGCGAACTTGTTGTCGGTGTCAGGAGTCGCCCCGTTCACCACTTCAAGCGCATGGGCATGTTGCAGAAACGATATCTCCGATGCGCCTTTGACATCGCCCGGCTCCACTCCCGCTTTCGCCGTGAGGATGCATCTCTGGGGACCGGGCGCGTGCAGATAGCGGAACGGGTGCGCAAGCACTATCGCCGCTCCTGATTTGCTCGCCCGTTCACCTAACAGAGCAAAGTTGCGCATATCTGAGTGGTACCCGTTCTCCCCGATGACGAGCGCGTGTCCAGCATCTGTCTCAACCTCGAGAGCCCGAAACAGGCGGATGCCGGTCTCACCGACGACCCGCTCTATCTCATCGTCCGTCCATGAATACGTGTGTTCGGTCAGGCAAACGCCCGCAAGCCCGAGGCGGATAGCCTCTTCGACAAGCTCTTCCGGCCGAAGACTGCTGTCCCCGCTGCCGCGGGTGGTATGTACGTGAAGGTCTAGCAGCAAGAGCGGGCTAAAGCCCCGCCTTCCGGAGTGTGAGTTCGATGTTGTCTGGAGAAGCATCAAGCTGTTTCGCATCGATGGCCGCCATCACCTCGATAACCGCATCTGTGACGGGCGTGGCGACTCCGGCTTTTTTCCCGGTCTCGGCGACAAAGCCGTTCATGAACTCGGTCTCAGATCGTCGACCCTTGGTGATGTCCTGGGCCATCGATGATTTCCAGTTGATGCCGCCGGATCCGCTCGGGACCAGCATGTTGTCCAACTCTTCGTAAACGTCACCCTGATCCGCACTTGCCCACTTTTCAGCAGACATTCCTCGGATGTTCGCAAGGTTGAATCCCGCAGCCAAGCCCACTTTGGCGCACTCGTTGAGAAGCATGATGGTGATCTGGCGCCCACGGGCCGTCGAGACCACGTCTATCCCACCCTGCAGGGTCATGGCCTGCACCGGGTTGCCCGATGCATTTTGGCACAGCTTGGTCCAGCGCTCGCCAAACAGGTTGTCCGTGGCGAAAGATCCGTCGACGATCGACATTATTTCGGCAAGTTCTTCCGTACGAGGGGTGATAGAGCCGTCATGTTCTCCGGCGCGGAACACATCGTGGCCGAGCTCACGGCCCGTCTTGTCGGCGCCCCGTTCCACTTGCCCCGGCTCCCACACTGCTACGGTTATCCCGGACATAATCATGCCGACAGCCCGGCCTTCTCCGACGGCCTCGGCCAGCACGCCGTCCGTCCAGCAATTCTGCGAGGCGACTATGTATCCTTCTGGCTTGACGAATCGGTCGATAAACGCTCCAGCCCATCGAGTGTCGTATGCCTTCATGGCGACGAATCCGATGTCGAATTCGTCGCCCGGGGATAGGGACTGCGCTTCGTTGATGTGCAGCGCCCGGACCTTCTGGTTGAAAGGCTCGTGGGGACCGGTGGCCGAAATGCCGTCTCCCTTAATCTTGTCGATCTGCTCAGGCCACCCGTCGATGAGCGTTACGTCGTGCCCGTCTTTCGCCAGAAACGCCCCTATGTAGCAGGCGATCGCGCCGGAACCCATGAAACCTATCTTCTTTTTGGCAACTGCCAATGGATCCTCCTCACACAGGGGATAGCGGGACATTGGCACCTGCGCCAGATACGCCCTCGCGCCGTCCCAGAAACCGGTTGCCGAGTATACAGGTGGCCGGGCACCTTGACCGCGATTGAGGGCTCTCGACCGCGTCAAGATAGCGAACCTGAGCGCTAAGTTTCAGCGGATCGCCGTGTCAAAGGCGCGCACAAGGTTGGAGCGGGTGTATCATCCCGCTCGGCGCGTACCCGGATAACCTTAAAGAATCGCAAACATGCGCGTCCGCCAGATCAACATAGTTGGAGAGCAGATGAAAGCCGCACGACTTACCTCCCCTCAGACCTTTGAAATGGTCGATGTAGAGACACCTTCAGTAGCTGACGGGGAAGTGCTCATCAAGGTCCAGGCCTCCTCGGTCTGCGGCAGCGACATCCACGGGAGTTACCACGGCCTCACCAAAGAAGAGGATTACCCACTTCCCCCTGGCCGTCCCTGCCACGAGATTGGCGGAGTCGTTGTCGAGAGTAAAACGGATGAGATAAACGTCGGCCAACGAGTAGTCGTACTCGCCGGACCCACATTTGGAGGGCTACAGGAATACGTAGCCCAGACCCCAGACAAGGTTCTGCCGGTCCCGGACGATGGCCCGATTGAAGAGTGGGTAATGTGCCAGCACTCTGGCACAGTCCTTTACTCCGCGGGCTACTGGAACAACCCTGCGGGAAAGACCATCGGTGTATTTGGCCAAGGTGGAATCGGCCTTTCCTTCACCATGCTCGCCGCCGCTCAGGGCGCAGAGCAGGTCATCGGCATCGACCTTGTCGAGGCCCGGCTGAACAAGTCTACGGAGATGGGCGCTTCGACCACCCTCAACCCGGATGATGTCAACCTTGTCGAGGCTATTGACGACCTCACGGACGGTCAGGGCTTGGACTACGTTATCGACGCCAGCGGCGCGGCCGAAGGTCTAAACACCGTGGTCTCCATCGTGAAGCGCCACGGAACCATCATCAACTTCAGCCTCCTCGGCGGACGCTCGACCGAGTTCAACCACTCGGCGTGGATGCGAAAAGCGGCGACGATCATCCCGACGCAGGTCGCAGGCACGGACCACCCCACCGACACGATCCGCCAGATGATACGTATGAAGGAAGTCGGCTACGTTGACCCGGGACAGCTCATCTCCCACAAGGTGGGATTTGGTGTTGAAGATATCCAGGGTGCGTACGACATGTACTCAGACCACAGCGATGGCGTGATCAAAGTGGTCATGCAACAGGACTAATCGATCGCGATCTCAGGCCGCCCAGAGTCGGCCAAAAGGACAACGCAGCGCACGTAATGCGCGAAAGGAACTTGAAGACGCAATGAAAGCGGTACAGCTCACCGGTCCCCGAAAGCTTGAGTTCATCGAAGCCCCGACGCCCACACCAGCAGAGGGACAGGTTCTTCTCAAGATCGAGCAGGCTTCGGTCTGCGGTAGCGACACGCATCTTTCTTACGAGCCGGTTCTGCCCGAGGAACGCTACCCGTCCGTTCCCGGAGCGCCCTGCCACGAGATCGCCGGGACAATCGTCGAGTCCCGTAACCCAGACTACAAAGTAGGACAGCGCGCCATCGTGCTGCCAGACTACAACCCGGAGACCGGCCCGTCCGGTGGCGGACTTGCCGAGTACATCGCAAGCAGCCGCATCATCGCCCTTCCGGACCACGGCGGTCTGGACGAGTGGGTAATGTGCCAGCCGTCCGGGACGGTCCTGTACTCCGCCCGCCAGTGGGGCAATGCATCAGACAAGCGGATCGCCATCCTAGGCCAGGGCGCGATCGGCCTCTCGTTCACGATGATCGCCGCAGCGCAGGGCGCACGGCAGGTGATCGCGATAGACCTTGAGGACTACCGTCTGGACAAGGCCAAAGAGATGGGCGCCACCGACGTCATTAACGCCGATAAAGAAAATGTCGCCGAGGCCATCCAGGAGATGACCAAAGGTGAGGGCGTGGACGTTGTCGCAGACGCCTCAGGTGACCCGGAGGGCCTGAACCAGGCCGTCAGTCTGGTCAACCGTTTTGGCCTGATCGTCGGGTTCAGCCTAATCTCCGCAACCGAGCCGGTGGTGTTCAACCACCAGGCATGGATGCGCAAAGCCGCTCGCTTGGCGCCGACCGTATCTGGAGCTTCCCCGACCCCGACAGAAGCCATCGAAAAGATGGTCGCTCTCCGTGAGCGTGGCTGGGCTGACCCCGCCAAGCTGATCACGCACCGAGTTGGCTGGGACGATATTCCGGACGCTTACGAGATGTACGCAAACCGGTCAAACCAGGTCATCAAGGTCGTAATGGACATCAACGGCTAGAGCGATTCGGAGACCGGCATGAAGGCCTATCAATTGACCGGGCAGCGTCGACTAGGTCTTGTCGATGCTCCCGACCCGACGCCCGAAGACGGTGAGGTTGTACTCAAGGTCCAACACAGCTCGATCTGTGGTAGCGATGTCCACCTGAACTACGAACCGGCTCTCCCGGAAGAGCGTTACCCGATGTTCTACGGATCGCCGTGTCATGAGATCGCAGGGATAGTTGTCGAGTCTCGGAAACCCGGAATTGAGGTCGGAACGCGCGCCATCGTCCTGCCGGAAACGGCGGTTGCGGCGGGCGGACATCGCGGCGGGGGGCTGGCAGATTTCATCGCCAGTTCCAAGGTCATTACGCTTCCAGATTACGGAAGCACGGCTGATTGGTTGATGTGCCAGCCCGCGGGCACCGCCCTCTACTCGTCAAGACGCTGGGGCTCCACGGACGATAAGCGGATAGCGATCATAGGCCAGGGCGCGATCGGTCTGTCCTTTACCAACATCGCCGCTAACCAAGGTGCTATAGAGGTGATCGCCATCGACCTGCTGGACTACCGGCTTGACATGTCGACCCGGGTCGGAGCGACCCACACGATTAACCCGGACCGCGACAACGTCATCGAGGCAATCGAAGAGATTACCGCAGGTAAGGGCGTTGACGTCGTTGTCGATGCTTCGGCCGACCCTGACGGCATCAATCAGGCGGTACAGATCGTCAATCAGCGCGGGTTGATCATCGGTTTCTCCCTCATCCCGACGGAGTCGCAAGTCGTATTCCGTCATCTGGAATGGATGCGGAAAGAGGTCTTTATCCATCCCACGAGTTCCGGCGGTTCTGCCACCCCGACGGAGGCTATCGAATCGATGGTCGCACTCCGAGACAGGGGATGGATGGACCCGGCTATGTTCACGACTCATCACTACGCTTGGGATGACATTCCAGAAGCGTACGAGATGTATTCGCTCAGAAAAGACAACGTCATCAAGGTCGTGATGGAGATCAATGCGGAGTAGTTATACGGCGGTGACGTCCGCTTGAGGGCTTACCAGCAGACCGGTCCACGCCGGCTGGAACAGGTCGATGTCGATAATCCGACGCCGGCGGACGGGCAGGTCGTCGTAAAGATCGAGTGCGGCTCGGTTTGTGGCAGCGACACGCATGTGAGGTACCAGCCGACGCTGGCAGAAGAGCAATACCCGCTCGCGCCCGGCGCGCCTTGTCACGAGATCGCCGGAACTATCGTCGAGAGCCGCAACCCGGATCACCCGGTCGGGGAGCGAGTGATCGCCCTGCCGGATCCATCCTCAGCAGGTGGGCCCGGCGGTGGGCTTGCCGAATACATCGCCAGCGGTCTACTGATCAGTCTTCCAGAACACGGCTCCACTGAAGAGTGGCTCATGTGCCAGCCCACCGGAACCGTCCTGTACTCCGCACGACGCTGGGGCCAGTCCACAGATAAACGCATCGCCATCATCGGCCAGGGCGCAATCGGACTATCGTTCACGATGATCGCCGAGCGCACGGGGGCGAAGCAGGTGATAGGTATTGACCTGCTGGACTACCGGCTGAATAAGGCCGGTGAGCTTGGAGCGACGCACACCATCAACGCCGACCGAGAGAATGTCGTCGACGCCCTAGCAGATGTGACCAACGGCGAGGGCGTCGACGTGGTCGTGGACGCATCCGCCGACCCGGACGGACTCAATCAGGCTGTTAGCCTCGTGAACATGTACGGCACCATCATCGGCTTCAGTCAGATCCCGCGCGATCAGCTGCCTACCTTCCGTCACCCGGACTGGATGATGAAGGAAGCACGAATCATCGCGACCGGTTCCTCACTCTCACAGACGCCGACCGAGGCCATACAGACGATGGTAGATCTACGGGACCGGGGATGGCTTGATCCGTCGGTCTTAATCACCCACCACTCCGCCTGGGATGACATACCGGACGCATACGAGATGTACGCCGGATACACGGACGGTGTCATCAAAAACGTGCTGGATATTTCCGGGGCTGCCGGTTCAGGAGTTAACGCATGAAGGCTTATCAGCTCACGGGCCCTCAGACCCTGGAGCAGGTCACGGCGCCTGATCCAGAACCCATGGATGGCCAGGTGTTGCTGAAGATTGAGCACGTCTCTATCTGCGGCAGCGACACCCATCTCAACTTCCATCCGACCCTTCCGGAAGAACGATATCCGTTTGCTCCCGGCCTTCCCTGCCACGAGATCGCCGGGACGATAGTGGAGAGCAAGAACCCGGATCACCCGGTTGGTCAACGGGCGATTATCCTGCCGACATTCGCACCCGCTGTCGGCATGACCACCGGCGGGCTTGCCGAGTTCATGGCAAGCGAAAAGGTCATCCCCCTTCCAGATTACGGGGACACCGCGGACTGGGTGATGTGCCAGCCTGCCGGGACGGCAATCCAGGCCAGTCGGGAGTGGGGCACGACCGACGAAAAGACCTTTCTAGTGCTTGGACAGGGTGCTATCGGTCTTTCCACGACGGCTGTGGCCTCCCGCATGGGCGCTCGGATGGTGATCGGAGTTGACCTTGACGATTACCGATTGGAAAAGGCGTCCCAACTGGGAGCCGAAGTGACGCTGAACGCCGACCGGGACGATGTCCTGGAAGCGGTCATGGATCTGACAGAGGGGAAAGGCGTCGACTGTGTTGTTGAAGCCACAGGGGATCCGGACGGCATAAACGTGGCACTCCAGTTAGTGCGAAATCGCGGCACCATCATAGGATTCAGCCTTGTGTCGGCGGACGAGCCCTCGATACTCAGACACCAGGAATGGATGCGCAAAGAAGTTCGCATTCTCCCGACGAACGCAGCAGGAGCTATCGACCCTGTCGCGCCCATCCGTGACATGGTCGGTCTGCGAGACCGAGGCTGGTGGGACCCGGCGGAGTTGATCACTCACCGCGTTGGATGGGACCAGGTACAGGACGCATACGAGATGTACGCAGATCGTGCCGATGGGGTGATCAAGATTGCGATAGCTATCGAATAATTAACTTGTGACGACCGGAATTTCTCCGCCACGGTAAATACATAACCAAAAAAGATCAGGCACTCGATTCAGGAGGGACAACCAGATGAAGACCTATTCGCTCACAGGCCCACGGAAGCTCGAAGCTACCGAGGCGCCCGACCCGACCGTTGCCGACGGGCAGGTTCTACTTGAGATCGAGCACGTATCGATCTGCGGAAGTGACACCCACCTGAACTACGAGCCCGTCTTCGCTGAAGAGCGGTACCCCATGACGCCCGGCATGCCCTGCCACGAGATAGCAGGCACAATCGTCGAGTCCAAGAACCCGGACTACGTCGTCGGCCAGCGTGCAATCGTTTTGACGGAACGTAACGCAGCTGGAGAGATCTCCTCGGGTGGCCTTGCAGAGCTGATCTCCACAAGTCGAGTAATCCCCATCCCAGACTACGGAGGTACGGATGAGTGGATCATGTGTCAGCCCTCCGGCACCGTCCTGTACTCAGCGAGGCGCTGGGGCACCACGGACGACAAGCGCATCGCCGTCCTGGGTCAGGGTGCTATCGGTCTCTCATTTACGATGATCGCCGCTAACCAGGGTGCGCAGGAAGTGATCGCAATCGATCTTGAAGACTACCGGCTCGCAAAGTCCTCCGAGTTCGGCGCCACGGGGACCATCAACGCCGATAAAGAGAACGTCGTAGAGGCCCTTGCCGAGCTAACCGGTGGCCATGGAGTGGACGTAGTTGTAGACGCCTCCGGTGACGCCGACGGGCTTAACCAGGCGGTAAACCTGGTCAATCCGCGGGGACTCGTAATCGGCTTCAGCCTCGTAGAGACCGTAACCAACCCCACGGTGTTCCGTCACCAGGAATGGATGCGCAAAGAGGTCAAGGTAATCCCCACCGGTTCCGCCGGCTCGGTGGACGCCACTTCTTGCATTGCAGACATGGTCGCCCTCCGAGACCGAGGATGGATAGACCCCGCACGATTGACCACCCACGCTCACACGTGGGATCAGATACCGGAGGCCTACGATCTGTACGCTGACCGCAAAGACGGCATCATCAAGACCGTCATCTCGATCAAGTAGTAACCATCAGTTGGCGAACCGACTAGAATCCAATCGCCAACCGACGCAACAGAAACGAGGATATCGATCTAATGCGAGCAGCACGGATGTCGGCGCCCCAGACTATCGAGTTCTTCGAGATGGACACTCCGAAGCCAGCAGAGGGTGAGATCCTCCTGAAGGTCCAGCAAGTGTCGGTCTGCGGTAGCGACACGCACATGTTCTACGACCAGGTTCTGCCCGAGGAGATGTACCCAAGCAGGCCAGGATCTCCGTGCCACGAAATTGCAGGGACGGTCATCGAATCACGCTCCGACAAAATTAATGTCGGACAGAGGGCGATTGTGCTCTCCAGCTTTAGAAACCCTGACGCCCTTGGCGGGCTCGTTGAATACATCAACATCCCGGAAAACATGGTAATGCCGCTTCCGGATCATCGCGGCCTGGATGAGTGGTTGATGTGCCAGCCAATGGGCACGGTACTTTTCGCTACCAAACTCTGGGGGCCGACTGCAGGTCTGCGGATCGGGGTTGTCGGCCAGGGCGCCATCGGGCTGTCGTTCACAAACCTCGCCGCAGCGCAAGGCGCAGCGCAGGTGATCGGGATTGATCTCCTCGATTACCGGCTCGAAAAGTCCATCGAGATGGGCGCATCGGCCACTATCAACCCGGATAACGTCGATCCAATTGAGGCGATCGCCGAGCTTACTGACGGGCACGGCTTTGACGTCGTGGTGGACGCCTCTGGTGACCCTGAAGGCCTGAATCAGGCGGTCTCCTATGTCAACCAGTACGGCAAGGTGCTCGGATTCAGCTTAATCAGCATGAACTCCGTAATCCCGTTCAAACACATGGCTTGGATGGGCAAAGTCGCTACCCTTATACCGTGCTCCTCGATCAATTCTCCTGACCCGACCGGGGATATAAATGAGGTCATTTCGCTGATGGACAGGGGTTGGATAGACCCCTCTAAACTCATCACTCACAACTTGACGTTTGACGACATCCCGAAAGCCTACGAGATGTACTCGAAACAGCAGGACGGCATTATCAAAGCTGTCATGGCTGTCAATGGCGGCGGGTAATCACCGGGCCGACCTTGAACGTGACATAATCGCCACCCGGGCGCGGTTCAGAACTAAACGCACATAACAAACGAAGAAATACAGGAGTCCGATATGCCGCTCGAAGTTGGGACGCAAGCGCCCGCTTTTGCTTTGAAAGACAGTGACCGAAACGACGTCAGTCTCAGTGACTACTCGGGCAAGACAGTCGTCCTATCCTTCTACCCGGCCGCGTTCTCCGGCGTGTGTGACACCGAGATGTGCGCATTCAGGGACTCGCTTTCAGATCTGAACTCCGCCAACGCCGATGTCCTCGGGATCGCGGTGGACAACTTCTTCGTTGCGAAGGAGTTCAAGACCAAGCACAACTTGAACTTCCCGATCCTTGTTGATCACACGGCAAACACCGCACGGGCCTACGACACGGTTCTGGAGAACTTCGCAGGCATGGACGGTTACACCGCCGCAAACCGCACGGTGTACGTGGTGGACGGTTCCGGAACGATTCAATACGTATGGCGCGGCGAGAACCCAGGCATCGAGCCGGATTACGATGCAGTCAAGGCAGCGGTAGACGGACTCAAGTAGTTCGCCAACCTGCGTCAACAAAGCTCGACTGAAAAGGCCCCGGGAATTCCCGGGGCCTTTTCGCGTATGATCTATTTCGATGTGGTTATCACGCCTTTGACACAAGGATCGGGACCACCACACCGAAGATTATGAAGAACGCCGCAAACTCGGCCAGGAGATGAAGTCTCCGCCCCTTCGCCAGAATAAAAAGCACCGGCGCCATTAACAGCTCTATCACCAACACTCCAGCCACGAATACCCAGTCACTTACCTCGCCCCGCACTGCCGAGTACGCCACAGCAGTGACGATCCCGATTATCGGCCAGATAACCAATGCCACTCCATGCATCATCAAAATCGAGCGCGCCAGGTGGTTGTCTTCTGGGTCAGCTGTCTTGATAAAACTCGGCGGGTTGTACACGAACATTAGAGACAGGTGGGCGACGAACACGAGCGCCATCAACGTGCCCGACAGAAATCCTGCGACGATCGTCATCTGGTGGAATCCCGGTTCAGATGCACATTCTGAGTTGATGGGGACGAGTTACGAACCTGACCCGGGGGATCCCAGCGGTGCACCAAAAACGCCCTTAGGCCGTGCTGCATCTGGAGCATAAGTTGCCAGGCGACTCCGACCTCCCGGCTGGGAGCTAGAGCGAACATGCTCGGCCCCGCACCCGACATCAGTATTCCCATGGCGCCAAGGCTTCGGAACGTTTCACGGATCGCTGCATATTCAGCAAATACCTTCTCCACATAAGGTTCAAATACGTTGAAGAAAAATTGAGCAGGCGCATCGCCACCACCCCTGATGCGTCCTGCCAGTTTGTGCGTCAGAACGCCCCGCGTGTGATCTGACTCGTCGATCTGACCGTACAGACGAGCCGTTTTGTCCGGGAGGTCTGAATCCGGCGAAACCACCACCATCCACTGGATGTTCGCGTGGACCAAAGGGACCACATGCTCACCCCTGCCCTGCACGAGAGCTGTCCCACCGCTCAGGAAATAAGGGACGTCGGAGCCGATTTCCGTCGCTATCTCTTCAAGGGCACCAAGCTCGAGTTCGAGTTCCCAGAAATCGTTAAGGCCGCTCAGAACCGATGCCGCATCACTGGATCCGCCACCTAGTCCGGCGGCCACGGGAATATGTTTTTGCAGCGTGATATCGACGCCCCGGTCAACGCCGGTCACCTCTTTAAGTTTTCGTGCGGCGACGAGCGCCAGATTATCCTCGCCGGCAAGGTCTGGATCGTCACAGGTAAGCGTGAGGTCGTCGGCCCGCTTCAGCGTCACGTCGTCATGGAGATCGATCGTCTGCATGATCGACACGATGTCGTGGAACCCGTCATCGCGTTTGCCAAGCACTTCCAGCGTCAGATTAATCTTGGCGTGCGCCTCTAGCTCAAGGACCGACTCAAAGGTCATCAGTTTCCCGTCTCCGGTTCTAGCTCTGAGTGCGCCTCATACAACCGTCCCCACTCGGCGATAGATAGGGTTCGCGGACGCCGCATCGAGTCCAGCTCCGCCCGGGCGATGATGTCTGACGCTTGCGCTACTTCTATGATCAGACCGCGTGCCAGCGAATTGTGTAGTTGCTTACGAGGCGCTTTGAACCCGGCCCGGACAAACTTGAAAAAACTGGCTTCATCGTCGAGCTCCAGTGGTTTGTCACGGCGCCTGACAAGGCGGATTACAGATGAGACGACCTTGGGCGGCGGGATAAACGCGGAGCCGGGCACATCGAACAGTACTTCCGGGTCGGCGTAGAAGCGCGTGGCTACCGACAGCATCCCCATCTTTCCTTCCGGGGCCGCCATCTCCAACGCCACTTCACGCTGAATCATCACCACGATCTCGGCCGGGGGATTTTTCGACCCAAGAAAACGCCGGATGATGTTTGCGGCAGCGTAGTACGGCAGGTTTGCGACGACCTTGTAGGGCCGTCCAACGGCCTCCGGAACGTCCCCGCCCTCTTCAAAATGAAGATCCCGGGCGTCCGACTCGATAACCCGTACGTTGTCCTGAGATTCGTAGCGCTCTGAGAGCATCGACGCCAGTGCGCCATCCAGTTCGATCAGCACTAGATGATCAGCCTTATCGGCAAGCATCCCGGTGATAGCGCCCCGGCCCGGCCCGACCTCAAGAATCGTCTCTCCGGACTCGATTCGAGCCGCATCGACGATGCGCGCTGAGATAGCAGCATCTTTCAGGAAGTGTTGTCCCAGGGACTTTTTCGGGGATCCGCCCCGCCGACGTTTCACAGCGGACGTTGCGGATCCCCGATCAAAACTCTGGGAGTGGTCGTGCACCTTCATTCGATCAAACAACGGTAGTATGCGCGTAGAAAACGACTCGAGCCAGGCCAACCTGCGTCACCCGAGGTGACTCACTTACCGCTGCTTCCTTCCGGATCTGACGGGGTTCACGAGGCCTCGCCGCGCAGGACCCAACTCTCAACACCGTATCTACGACGTATTGACCAACGTCTCCGGCCTCCTGAAGGGATTAAGCCCTGCTGAAGCGGATTGCAGGTACAGGACACCGCTAACTCCCCGCCTAGCACGACCACCCTCCAGTATACGTCGCGCGCTTTCCATTTTCGGCACGAATTCACACCCAATGCGAATGCTCAGTCACCTACATGGCTGCGCTGTCCATTATTCAAGGGCGCTGGATACACTGTCCACATGCCTCAGAAAGTTCGCAAAGCCGTAATCCCCGCAGCCGGACTCGGCACACGTTTTCTCCCGGTTACCAGCGCCGTCCCAAAACCCTTGCTACCCGTCATCGACAGGCCGCTCATTTTCTACGCCGTCGCAGAGGCGGCTGCCGCGGGCATACATGAGATCGCCATGGTTCTATCGCCCGGTCTCGAAGCCGTTGCCGATTATTTTTCGCCGAACGGTCCCATGGAGGAGGCGCTGAAGAAACGAGGCGATGCAGAACGCTTAGCCATGCTCCACAAGATTCACAGCCTTGCCGAGGTTACGGTGCTCGAACAGACTGAGCCGAAGGGGCTTGGCGACGCCGTACTGATGGCACGCGCTTTCGTTGGAGACGAGACGTTTGCCGTAATACTGCCGGATGACTTGATCTGGTCCGATACGCCGGCCATAGCGCAATTAGCTCAGGTGGCTGAGGAGCACGGCGGCAGCGTTGTGGCCGCCAAGCGCGTTCCGAGTGAGGCGATCCCAAATCTCGGGATCATCGACGCCGATCCTCTGGGAGAAGGCGTGCATCGCGTCCAGGGTCTGGTCGAGAAGCCCCCCTTCGAGGAAGCTCCCAGCGATCTGGCGATCGTCGGGCGATATGTCCTTACATCCGGAGTGTTCGATCGCATCAAACATGGCGCAGCAGGGGCACTCGGCGAGATTCAGCTGACCGACGCCATTGCCGCAGCTATCGGCCAGGAGCCTTTGCATGCGAGGGAATTCGAGGGCGACCACATCGATGCAGGAACGCCGGCCGGCCTCTTCGCCGCAAACATTTACGAGGCACGCAGACGGGACGACATGGCTGAGGTGATCGCCGAGTTGGGGCTGCTTCCCGATTGAATCTTATGAACGAATAGCGCATCGAATAATCAGTCCGGACAATCAGATCAATTCCGCTAATTACGAGATCCGATTTATTTGGCCCACCCAAACCCAACCCTGACGATACTCGCCGTCGCTCCGAAATCACACCGTGAATCGACGAAATATGTCCCCCCTGAGTCAGTTCAGATCTGAAAAAAACGCTTACTTTGGCAATGATTCCGCTTCACCACTCACAGATGGCCAGCGTGAGCGGTTCAACGGCCTGTCTTATTTCGACGAGGCGCCTCAATTCGCTCTCCGATTGACGCCGTCGCTGGTCGAAAATACCACTGAGATCGAAATCCCGCTGTCCACGGGCGGAGTGACCTCAACCCACCGCTGGGCAACGGTAATTGTCGAGATCGGCGGGAAGCAGGAAACACTCACGGTCTTCCGTGAAGATGAGTACGCCCCACTCTTTTTGCCGTTCCGAGACGGAACCGCGGGCGATGAGACTCACGCCGTAGGGCGATACCTTGAAGTCCACCCACTAGAGGACGGCAACCTCTGGCTGGACTTCAACTACGCGTATAACCCGTTCTGCGCCTACAACGACAACTGGGCCTGTCCGATACCGCCGCCAGAGAATCGCATCGCCGCGCCGATCAGGGCCGGGGAGCGATCATACCTGGACCCAGAACACTAGCGCCACTGTTGCAGTGCCGGTCCTTCGAGATCCTCATGATACAGAGATAGTGTTCTCCAAGATGAGAGAGAATGGTTGACTTCCTCAACAACGTAGGGGCGACGTTTGTTCCGCACATCACTAGGTATCAACGTGCGTCCAGCAGACCGTCATTCTAAGCGCTATGTGCAGTATTTCGGCTGGCGAGATTCTTCATCGCGAGCTCCTCAGAATGACTTGACGCCGTTATGACAATCCAGTGGATGTATCGCCATAACACCTTGGGACGGATATCAATCGCCCCCGACAACCGTCATCGCGGGCTGCAGGCGGGGCAAACGCCGTCTCTACAGATTCACGCGTGCTGAGGCCGCTCGAAACACGTCGCCTTGCAAGACAACCGTGCGAATAGCGCTAGTCACGCTCCAGCGATAGCACCGCCATGAACGCCTCTTGCGGAACGTCCACGCTGCCGATCTTCTTCATCCGCTTCTTCCCCTTAGCCTGCTTCTCCAACAGCTTTCGCTTGCGCGTCACATCGCCGCCGTAGCACTTCGCAAGGACGTTCTTTCGCATTGCCTTGACCGTCTCCCGGGCGACCACTCGGCTGCCGATAGCGGACTGGATCGGCACCTCAAACATCTGTCGCGGGATCAGCTTTTTAAGCTTGGAAACCAGTTCCCGGCCCTGCCCCTGGGCGTTGTCCCTATGGAGCATCATCGAAAGTGCGTCCACCGGCGTGTAGTTCACAAGAACGTCCAGCT
>JAPYSM010000021.1 GCA_029936485.1 Dehalococcoidia bacterium | reverse complement strand
CATGCGTCTGCCGGTGAATCCGAAAGGATAACGACCATCAAGATAGTGATCAGCAGGCTGATAAAACGCTTCTGGCTAACGTACGTTAAACGCCTGGCGCGTGTTATCCATTTGTGCATTCCCACGTGGTTCATAGCGTCATGATCGTGTCAGAGATGAGGTATTAGTACTAGACCAGGTCGATTTGCCGTTTGAATCCACCACACTTGTGTACGGTCAAAGGTGATAACCGCCATTTAGTCCTGGCACGTTGATGGGCAGAAATATGCCCGCCAAAGTAACATACGGTGCAATATGGTGAGTCTAGGAGCCGGGCGCCGGCGAGGACAAATGCCTGCAAACCGTTCGACGCGTCCATGGACTTCACAAGTAATCGAAGTCGCCTGGCTGGCCGGGTTGTTATCGGTAGTACTAGCGTTCGACGACGGATTACGGGTTGCATTCGCCGAGCAACCGAAACAGATCGCCCTTCATTTGTCAGCCGGCGTAATTGCCATTACGTGGGCGCTGGAACTGGCTCTTTACAGCGAGCGATTCGTCTCGCCGCCCTCACTCCGGATGTGGCTCGGCAAATCCCCTTCGAGGTGGGCCCTTATAGCGGTCGCCCTTTTTGCTCTCGTGGCCGTCCTGTCGACGACATTCTCTCGGGCTCCAGAAGTAAGTCTGTGGGGCCGGGACTATAAGCATCTTGGCTATGAACTTTACTCGTTCTTGAGCCTGCTTATCCTATTCGCCGCAGTCGCTCTCAGGCTACGCGGTCGTGATCAGCTCCAACGCGTCGTTTACGCCTTTGTGGTGTCCGGAACGCTGGCATCCGCATATGCCGTATCCCAACACTTTGGGTGGGATCCCATCGGATCTGGAGCAAATTTCTCTCGCGTATGGTCTACCCAACTCAACCCCATCTTTTTTGGATCGTTTCTCGTGATGACACTCCCCATTACGGCGATCGCCGTAATGGGGGAGGCCACATCTGGCCGGTCCCGAGGATGGTGGAGCGTGTTAGCGGTTGCGGTCGGACTTCAAATAGCCGCTCTATGGTTCACAGGCAGTCGAGGCCCAATGGTGGGTATTGCGGTCGGCGCCATCGTTTTGATCACCGTGGCGGCTATAAAACTTGACCGTACCGTCCTCTTGCGGGCGCTGATCGTTTGGGCAGGTGGATTTGGTCTGGCATTCGTGCTGATCGCCACACCGATAGGAACTGGACGTGGGGCAGGGGAAATCGTGGGAGGATTCGCAGATGTCGGCGGTATAGGACTCGCACTGACGGATGAGGACCAGAACGTTGATTCTGGATTGACAGGCCGAGTAGGGATTTGGCGCGGTGCCATCGAACTCGCCACCAGCTGGGAGACCCACCCGCCCGAGTCTGGAGCCACATCGATCCTTAGGCCCGTGTTCGGTTTTGGGCCCGATATGTACGCATATGCCTACCCGCTGACGGCAAACGCTAGGGATTCGATTGCTATCAAGCACACACATAACTTTCTTTTGCAGATACTTCTTGAATTGGGTGTGGCCGGGCTCGTAACTTTCCTAGCGGTTGCTTTTCTGGTAGTGGCGGCGCTTTTTCAGATTTTATGGCCCGGTTCATCCCAGCGACCCGATCTCTGGATCACGATACTCGCCATCGGGCTGGTTGGGGCCTTGGCAGGCCGAGCCATGGAGCAGATGGGGGGAGTCGCTCGTATTGGAGATCTGGCGCCGTTCTGGATATTGATGGGATTAGTGATCGCTTTGAGCGAAACCATCCGCACGGGTTCGGATTCGTCAGAGGTTTATACGGGGCGAACCCGACGTGTGAAGTCTTCCACCGGGATCTCTCTTTCTGGACTCGGGGGTTGGATGTTAGGTGTCACCGTGATAATCGTGGTCTCGGGGACCTTCATAGTCCAGGACGTGCAGCAACTTCGGGGAGGCCGTACAGCTATCCACGCAGCACATTTGGCCCAGAATGGCGACGCATCTATGGCCTTATTGGAGTTGCAACGGGCTATCGATCTCGCACCGGGCGTTTCTGCTTACCCGAACATGCTTTTCAATCTCGTACGCTCTTATGCACAGGGTGATGCCGATCTGGCCAGCAGGCAGGCACTACTTGAGTTGGGGCGGGAAGCTTTAATCAAATACTCTGAACGCGACCCATTCGATATCGCAACGCAGCAATTACTGGCGCTAGCCACAGTAAAACTGTTTGAAGAAGGCCGTGAAGACCTCCGTCAAGAGGTGATCGGTAGATACCTCAACCTTGGACAATCGGTCCCGAATTTCTACGACTTTCAATCAGTAGTAGGACACGGCTTCCTGATAGCGGGTGATAACGAGCTAGCACTGGCCGCTGCGAATTATTCCATTGCTCTTGAACAAGGAAAGACGTACAGCTGGTGGGTCAGGGGCGTGGCGTTGAACAACCTTGGAGAACACAGCGAGTCTATGACTGCATTTGAACGCGCTATCGCTATTCGTCCCGAGGATCGACATTCTTCATTGGCGCACCGCGATTACGGGAATCTCCTTGAAAGCCTGGGGAGACTCGATGAAGCAGCAGAACATCGGATCCGTTCAGCCGAAATCGCGGCCCAGTTGAACCTCTAGTTGCTGACCCAGAGGTGCAGAAGAGAAGGTTTCCGCCGCATTTGACTCATTGGCGATTTGATTCCGGTAAAACATTCTCGCAACAATGCGAACGAATGGCAGCAAATATCATTGGATCGTCTGTGGCAGGAGACGAGCTAATTTACGTCCAATAATGATTCTATGGAGACTGTTTCGGCCATAGGGCACCTGTCCGGAGGGCAGGAAATCGCAGGTTCAAATCCTGTTGACCCAACCATTGGACCTGAATATGAGACGAGGTCTCGGAGCCTTATTTACCTTTGCGGTATTTTTGCAATATGGTCTGTCCATAACCTCAAGTCTAGGAGCTACCGCCGGGTCTCCAGTCCGGGTCGGTTAGGGGAATGTTCAACCAGGAGATGACACCTGTCAGGGACTGGTATGCCTCCAACCGGGCGTTGTCAGTGGCTTCTTCTTCTGCTTTATGGATGATTTCATCCATTTGGCCGAGTACACGTGGCCCGATCTCCATCAGTGCTTCGCTTCCGGATGCCGCGTATCGGGCAAGGATGAATCGGGCCAACGCCCCCACCGGTATGTCCTTGTTGCGGCTCAATCTTTCGAGTGTCGGCAGGGGATCGATGCCGGAAAACATGGCGACCATGCTTCTAAACCCTGCGTCCGGGTCGTCGTCAGGCCATGCGTCCGTGTACGGGATCAGGTCCAGTTGATGGGCCATCGTTTATCTGTTCCTCAATCGCGAACGAGCGTATTGCCACGCCCACACATTCCCGGGCGGGTGAGAGGCTAACGCTTCGTGCGCGTATTGTTGCCACCGGCTTGGAGATCGGGACGCCGCATCTTGAGCATCCGGTCGTAAAGCACCACATTTACCGTCGCTGCCAGGTTGAGCGGGAGACTGACCGGTATCTTCAGAACCCGATCGCAGCGTTTCATAGTTTCCTCGCTCAGGGAGCCTCTTTCCGGGCCGAAGATATAGCAGGCACGCTCCGGATGCTGGAAATCGACCAGGTCCTCGGCATCTTCCGTTAGCTCGATAGCGATCGGTGTACAGTCGTAAGGAAGCGACGCAAAAATGTCGATCACACTCAACACCGGCGTGTGTCGCCACGTCCGCCCCGGATCTGTCGACAGACGACGCACATCGATAGACGGATCAGCGTTAGCGAGCACCACAAGCCTTGTGTCAAAACACATCGCCGCCCTAAGGGTGTGGCCGACGTTAACCGGATCGGCCGGGCTATCCATGGCGACGATCGCATAGCCGCGCTCTGACCGGTCGGACACACGCGAGCTGACACGGCCTTTGTTGCTACGGCTCGTCGTATCCATGTTTTACAGGATAAGCCGTATAGGAATTGAGGGCACTACCTTGAGACGGCCACAAGTCAGGTAACGCGAAGAACCTCTTCCTGCATCACGGAAGAGGTTCTCTTGACGGGAGGGCGTCTGGTTCTAGTTTTAAAGCGACGTCTCGTCTACCGCCGGAGTTATGCTCGGGGCTTCAAATCCCGGCGGGATCTGGAACAGGGAGCCGCCAAATCGACCGATCTCGCCATCTGTACCCGGGGCAACCCGGAACTCAAACCTGCGTTCTTGGCTTCGATCATGGCCCGGGCCTCTCTTGCCTTCCCGTTCGCCGCGGTTCGGTCGGCTGGGTCGAATTTCGCTCATTGCCTCGGGCCGACCCGCCCACCAGGCCAGTGCCGTATCGGCTTCTGCCTTGGTAATCGTGCCATCCTCGACCAGTTCGGCAAGACGTACTTCGAGTCCGCCTCCATCTGAGTCTTGCCCGGCTCCGTGATGCCTGCCTTTGCCCTTCATTTCATAGAGAATCTCGGGCCGGTCGTTCAGCCAGGCGCGAATTTCGTCAGCTTCTTCCTGTGTGATTTTGCCGTCGTCAACCGACTGCTCCAGCCGGGCGTCCCTCTCAGCGGTTTTATGCTCTTTACCAGCCTTATGGAGGGCGTCGCCGAGATCTGTAGCATCGATCTCGAGGATCTCTGCGACCCGGTTCTGGATCTCGGCGCGTACTTCGTTGTTGTTGTCGTTGGGACCATGTGCACTGGCCAGCCCGACGCCTGCAAGCGATACGACTCCGACCCCGACGCCAGCAACCGCAATCTTCAATGTCTGTTTCATGTCGATCATCTCCTGTAACTGCTTGGCCCGTGGATCAGTGATCCGGGCCGTCTGACCTGTGGTGTAGCCCGGCGATATGTTGTGCCGGCCCGATGACAGGCAAGTTACGGAGCAATGTTTCAGGCAATTACAAGGAATTGTCTGGATTGTGAAGATGATGCGAAGGGAATGTGAATTTACGGGATGGGGGAGGTGGGTACGTTACGGGCGAGAGCTGACACGAACCGTCGGCGCGTATGTTCGAACTCGCAAACACGCGTCACCTGTCATTTTGAGCCCGAGGCGACGCATCTCACCAATAGCACCCCGCCACGCGTGATTTCGATCATGTCAGCCATCACACATGAGGGGTGTACGGGCCGATAAATACCGGCCGCGTTTTTGCGGAGCGAAACCCGATGCCCGTTATTTTGAACATTTCGCAGTGGGAGTGCAGGGCGGTGCAAGGCGTGATCCTGCAGCACAACCGGTATATGTGTGACCCGCGGGCCATTACCGTGGGATGTTCTTGAAGGCCGCTCTTTCAGCGACACGACCCTACGACTAGTCGATCGGTGGCCGTCTCTCCATCAGACCTGCGGCCCGTTCAAACGCCGCCCCGGCCCGGAGAACGGACACCTCGTCGAAGGCACCGCCGTTGATCATCATCCCTATCGGCATCCCGTCTTGGGTGAAGCCGCAATTCAGACTTAGAGACGGCTGTCCCGTTGTGTCGAACACGCCGGTGAACTGGGTTAACGTTGCGCCCCCCGGGGCGTCCGGCGAACCCGGAGGTGGCGTGCACTCTGCGATGGTCGGCGTCTGTATCGGAACCGATGGCGTGATGAGCACATCGAGATCACTCATAGTCTCGTCCATCTGCGCGATGAACTTTCGGCGGGCGCGTTGAGCGTCGATATAGCCGCTGGCCGGCATCACGATAGCGCTCTCCAGCCGTGCCCGAATCGCCGGGGACAGCTCGTGTCCGCGCTCCTGGACAAGCTCCCGGTGCAACGCCCCGGCCTCCGATCCAAGCAGCGCTATGTTGATCGTCCGGCCCAGCGCTACCCATGGCATCGACACTTCGATCACAGAAGCGCCCTCGTGCTCCATAAGGTCGATGCCAGCCCGGACGGCGGCCTCAATCTCCGAGTCCACGTCCTCAAAGAAAAACTCTCTTGGCACGCCAACCCGCAGGCCCTTGAAGCCTTGAGACAATCCGGAGGCAAAGTCAGGGACCGGCTGTTCTGATGACGCTGGGTCGGCCGGGTCGTATCCCGCAAGCACGTTCATCATGTGGGCGCAGTCGGCAACGGTACGGGTCATCGGCCCGACGTGATCGCACGACCAACTCAAGTCCAATACACCTGCTCGGCTGATCCTGCCGTAAGTTGGCTTGAGACCAGCGATGCCGGTGACGGCGGCCGGCATACGGATCGAACCGCCGGTGTCGGATCCGAGCGCACCAACCGCGAGGCCGCCCGCGATGGCGGAAGCTGAGCCCATGCTGGAACCGCAGCAGATGCGGTCTAGATTCCATGGATTGCGGCTCGGTCCGTAGTGGGGGTTGACCCCGGTTGCGCCCATAGCGAACTCCACGAGTGCCGCCTTGCCGATGATGATCGCCCCCGCCTCTTTGAGTAGCCGGGTCACGGTGGCGTCAGCGGTCGCCATGTTGTCCTTGAGGATCGTTGACCCGCCGGTGGTGACCGTGCCTTCGACGTCTATTAGATCCTTAAGCGCAATGGTGATGCCGTGCAGCGGGCCTCGGTAGCTGCCGCGCGCTATCTCTGCCTCTGCCTCGCGTGCCTGCGCAAGCGCGCTCTTCCGAAACACCTCAAGAAAGGCATTAAGCTGCGGTTCAAGTCGTTCAATACGCTCTAGGGACGCTTGTGTAAGTTCGACCGGTGAAAGATCACCGGAACGGATGCGAGGAGCGAGCTCATCGATAGAGGCGTAGCTGAAATCGTTGTCCGGCAAGGTGCGCTCCAGAAATTAGTTCCGAATGGGTATGTAGTAACCCTTTCTCCCGGCGGGAGAAGGATGGGCTGAGGGAGAAGTCTGACTTCGTGCCGCAGTTGTGACCGTGCCCACGTCGCCGCCGCCGTGCCCCGAGGCGCTCGAAGCTTGTAACGAGCCCGACAAACGTGGGCCTGACCAAGCAACAACACCGGCTCAAGCTATAGGCGGCCGCCTATTGACCAGCCCCGCCGCCGCTTCAAAACCTGCGCCTGCGCGTAGCACGGTCACCTCCTCGAACGGCTTGCCACTAATCATCATGCCGATTGGCATTCCGTCCTCGGTGAACCCGCAGTTCAGGCTCAAAGACGGCTCTCCGGTCGTGTCAAACACTCCAGTGAAGATGCCGAGGAGGTTCGTCGCAGGGGCGATCAGGTCGCCGTCCGGGGACACGATGCACTCCTCGATCGTCGGCGTCTGGATGGGTACGGTGGGCGTCACGAGAACGTCCACGTCCCGAGTTGCCTCGGTCATCTTCTCTATGAACCAGCGTCGCGCACGTTGCGCTCGGATGTACTCCGTCGCCGGAATGTAAGAGGCGGCCTCAAGCCGTGCCCGAACCTCAATGCTGTACTGATCGGGGTACTTTGCGAGCCACTCTTCGTGGACCGATACGGCCTCGGGCCGATTAACGCCGACGTTGATCTTCCGGCCCTGAGACACCCATGGCATAGATATCTCGCTGACGATCGCACCCTCGCGCTCCATCAGAGCGATTCCGGCGCGGGCGGCGGCCTCTATTTCCGGGTCGATATCATCGTAGAAAAAGTCGAGAGGCACGCCAATGCGAAGGCCCTGCAGTCCCTGTTTGAGGCCGGAAGTGAAGTCCGGGACCGGCTGATCCGCAGATGCCGGGTCTCGCGGGTCGTGCCCGGAGATTGCGTTCATCATATGAGCGCAATCGGCGACGGTGCGGGTCATCGGTCCGACGTGGTCGCACGACCAGCTGAGATCGAGCACCCCGGCCCGGCTTACACGACCGTAGGTGGGCTTTAACCCTGCTGTTCCAGTCACAGCGGCTGGCATGCGGATCGATCCGCCCGTATCCGAACCGATGGCCGTCACGGAAAGGCCACCGGCGACTGCCGAGGCCGATCCCATGCTGGAGCCGCAACAGATTCGCTTCAAGTTCCAGGGGTTGTGCGAGGCACCGTAGTGCGGGTTCATGCCGGTTGCGCCCATTGCGAACTCTACTAACGCCGCCTTGCCGATGATGATCGCACCGGCCTTTTTGAGGAGGCGGGTGATCGTGGCGTCGGATGTAGCCATGTTGTCCTTGAGGATGGTCGAACCGCCGGTGGTGACCGTGCCTTCGACATCGATTAGATCCTTGAGGGCAACCGTGATTCCGTGCATCGGGCCTTTGTAGTTGCCGCCAGCTATCTCGGCCTCTGCCTTGTGTGCTTGCGCTAGGGCGTCCTCTGAAAACACCTCCAGAAAGGCGTTCAGGTTCGGTTCAAGCGCTTCAATACGGTCCAGCGACGCCTGCGTCAATTCAACAGGGGACAGGTCCCCCGCCTCGATGCGAGGTGCGAGTTCGTCTATAGACGCGTATTCAAGATTGTTATCAGGCAATAGGTACGCTCCGTGGATCAAATTTCGACGGTGTGCGGGATGCCCCTTCTCTAAGGGGGATAATGTTGGGATGAAGCTGAAGTTAGCGTCACATCCGATTTCGTGAGGCTAACTTCAGGCGCTTAATGGCCCGACGGTTGCGGAGCGAAAACGGCGTGCGGCTCGAACGCTTTGACGTCGATCCCACGTATTGCGGTGAGAGTGGCGTCGACCTCGTCAAATCGGCTCATCAACTCGGCGACGCGTTCATCGGACAGATTCAGACCGGCTCTGGCAGCGTCTCTTTTTCGGTCCTCAAGGTTGGATCCTCTGGACGGTTCAGGCATTCGTTTACTCCACAGAATTGTTGGGAACGGCGGCATTATAGGCACGCCGTCGTGTGTCCCGGCGATCAGGATTCGTAGAGGATGTGTTGGGCGATTTCGAGAAACACTTTCGGGGTCAACCTCGGACCACGGATCTTCCGATCTCCCACGGCCTAGATTTAGGGCTCCGTGTCAGACCGGAAGATTCCCTTCGATGGCAGAGTTGTCCGCTCCACGCGGTCCAGATCGTGGTGCGTCAGCCCGGTGATTGTGGGCGGCCGCGTGCCAGAGTTGATTTGCCACTTCCGGACCCGTCGATGATGTAGATCTTGGGGTTAGAAATCATTACGCGGCAAGATTATTCCCGGGTATGGGCGCCGGTGGGGCCTCAGACCTGCTGAAGCGGCACCTGCGCGCCTGCCGGTAGCTCTACCCGAATCTCGTCACCCGGACGGACCTCACCGCCCGTCACAGCGATCGACATCACGCCGGCCTTGAACATCGGTTTGCCTTCATCGTCTTTGTCGATCACCGCCGCCATGAGCGTTGGTTGGATGCCATCAAGCTGGGCGCATGGATTCCGGAGTCCGGTCAGAATTATCATAGCGTCCGTTCCCAGGAACAGCCGTGTCCCGAGCGGCAGTCTCAGCAGGTCGATGCCACGCGTCGTGATGTTCTCGCCCATCTGTCCAGGCTTGATTTCAAAGCCCTGTTCGCGCAGTTCGCCCAGCAACTCGCTGTGTATCAGATGGACCTGTCGCAAGTTTGGCTGGTTAGGGTTTCGGGCGACACGTGACCGATGTTTCACCGTCTCACCTTGGTGTGCATCGCCCTCTACGCCGAGTCCCTCGATGATGCGAACGCTCGCCTGGTTTGGCTTGGTCATCGTGTGCGTGCCACTGGCGCTCACCGCCAGGACAGATCCAAATTTGATGTCGTTAGGCGTGTTCATTCAGAGGATTTCCTTGAGGCGGTCGATAATTCGCTGAGTGTTCTCGACAAACCGCTCGTCGTCGCGGGAGATCACCTAACCGACGCCGTCTATGGCATGGATCAGCGTGAACTGGTTTGCCTAGGGCCATTCTGCCTCAGTGCGCGTTCGCCCGTAGCCCTCGAAAAACGCACCGGGCTGTTAGGCCGCGTCCGACCAGTGGTCGAGGGTCTTCCGCCTGATGTCCTCTGCCCAGTATCCCGGGTGGGATCGTTCGGAGTGGATCACCTTGCGGGCGTCGAATTTTGACGTGTCCTCAGCGATTACCCACCTCCGGCGAAACTCTTTGAATCTTTCCTCAGATTATGACGTACCCGGGGCAGTCGCGAGGGTTTGCTTGGCCGCGCTTCAGAAGATAGAGAATCCGTTGCTTCATCCAGTCGTACGCTTCTGGTTGGGACGACGTCGCCTACTAGTGCTGCGAGTAGAGGTTTATGAAGCACTGAAGGAAAAGAAACGCGACATCTGGCCCATATCGATGGACTCTGGGTTATTTACAGGTGCGCCGAAATATTCTCCAAGAATTGTTATCGCATCCGTCGTTTCACCCTTGGGCCTGATCATGGCCACAGGAGACCCGGCGCGATCCCGGTAGGCGCCCACATCGGGTAATCCCCTGTCGCGTAATTCCGCTCCTTTCCGCGTCGCTTTTGGTTGCCCGCCCAACCGGTGACCCGTGCTAGGATTTCGTGTCTTATGCGAATCACCGATCAGCTTCGTGACGCGGTCGCAGAAGCACTTGCCGCAGCCCAGGCCCAGGGTGAACTTCCGTCAGCCGGCGCGTCTGAAATTACCATCGATCAACCCCGGGATCAGGGTCATGGCGATTTTGCGACCAGCCTGCCGCTCAAACTCGCGCGCACCATGAAGATGGCGCCGGCCGTCATAGCCGCAGCGATCGTCGAGGCATTTCCGGACAACGCCGACGTCAAAAAGGTAGAAGTCGCCGGCCCTGGGTTCATTAACATTACCCTTGCCGATGCGTGGTTCCAGTCCCAGGTGGAGGCGATCCGCGCCGCCGGGTCAGAGTTTGGCAACACTGACTCGAAAGCGGGGCAAAAGATTCAACTGGAATTCGTCAGTGTTAACCCGACAGGCCCGCTTCACGTCGGCCATGCACGGGGCGCTGTAATCGGCAGCGGGCTCGCCAACTTACTCGAAGCAGCCGGTGCAGATGTCACACGTGAGTACTACGTAAACGACGCCGGAAATCAGATGCGGGTCTATACCGAGACGCTGTACTCCCGCTATATGCAGGCGGCGGGCTATGCCGTGCCGCTTCCCGAAACCTCGTATCCGGGCGAGTACGTCGCCGAGCAGGCCCAGCAGATATTTGAAGATGACGGTGGCGCGCTGGCGGACCTTCCAAAAGAAGAGGCGATTGCCGCGCTATACAAGCCTGGTCTTGAGCGAAACCTGGCGTTGATCAAGACGGATTTGGAAGACCTCAACATCATCTACGACGTGTGGTTTAGCGAGCAGTCATTGTTCGATAGCGGTCGCTTCGACACCACTATGAAAGAGTTGGAAGACGACGGCTTTATAGTCGACCGCGACGGTGCTCGCTGGTTTGCTTCCACCCAACTCGGTGAAGACAAAGACAACGTAGTTATCCGCAGCTCGGGCGGGCACACGTATTTCGCAAGCGACATCGTCTACCACGCTGAGAAGTTCAAAGAGCGCAACTTTGACCAGGTGATCGACGTCTGGGGGGCAGACCACCACGGCCACGTCGCCCGGATGAAGGCGGCGGCCAAAGCGCTCGGCATCGACCCCGATAAGCTGACGATCATCCTCAACCAGCTCGTATCGTTCAAAGAAGACGGCGAGTCGCTACGTTTCAGCAAGCGCAAGAACGTCATCGTCACAGTACGGGATCTTGTGGAGGATGTAGGCGCGGACGCGGTCCGGTACACGTTCTTGAGCCGTGGAGCAGAGAGCCAGATGGAGTTCGATCTGGACCTAGCCCGGAAGCAGTCGCCCGAGAATCCGGTCTATTACATCCAGTACGCGCACGCCCGGTTATCGGGAATCCTTCGCAACGCCGTCGAGAAGGGCATCGACTGGGCGGATGGCGACGTTTCGTTGCTCACGCACGATCTCGAGATAGCGCTCATCCGGCAAATCACGGCGTTGCCAGATGTCGTGGATCGCGCCGCGGATCGACTCGAACCGCAACAGGTTCCGCACTACGCGACCGAGGTTGCAAGGGCACTGCAGCGGTTCTACGACGCCTGCCGGGTGATCTCAGAGAATGAAGACGATCTGCCGGTGTCGAAGGCGCGACTGAAGCTGGTAGAGGCGGCACAAATTGCTATTGCGAGATGCCTCTCGCTCATGGGTATGAATGTGCCGGAGCGGATGTGACGCTCAGATCTTGGTGCTGTGAAGTGCGTCTATCGTGGGTGCGTTGCTTCCACCATGGGGCGGCCCCTTTATTTGCATACGATTTGTAGTGCGGTCGAGGTCTATTCGAATCCCCCACTGGCCTTATAGCGCGGGATTGCTTCCACGTAGTGATCAGTCGCGTGCTTGATCATCTCCCTGTGGCTATCCTTCAGCTCGCCTCTGATACGCCCAGGGGTGCCTAGCACAAGCGATCCGTCCGGCACGACCATGCTCTCGACGACCGTCGAGTTTGCGCCGACAAGGCAATCGTTGCCGATCTTACATCCGCCGTTCAACACCGCGCCGTTCCCGAGAAGGCAGTTGTCGCCGACCTTTGTTGCGTGGCATACGACGTTGTGGCCGATGGTTGTGTGGCTGCCAATCTCGGCAGGGTAGTCGGCGTGCAGGACGGAGTTGTCCTGGATGTTGGTGTAACTGCCGATCTTGATCTTGCCGCTATCGGCACGGATAACCACGCCGGGCCAGATGCTCGCCATCTCTCCGACCTCGACATCGCCAATCAGGTAAGCGGTCTCGCTTACGAAAGCCGTGGGATGGATCTGCGGTGCCTTGCCGTCCAGCGTCTTGAGCATCCATACCTCGCAGGTGATTTTATTTGCGTGTGGGCCGCGGGATGTCCGGGCCAGCGAACAGGATAACGGTGCCGGAGCGTTTTCAGGCATGAATGTTGTTCCGAACGTCCGTTGCTTTCATCTTCAACTTAAATCAGGATCGGACGATCTGGCAGTAGCATCGTCACTGCCGTTTAGCCGGGTAGCCCTGGACCCAGCCTGGTGTGGATGGAAGCGGGTCCTGAATCGAGTTCTGGATGACAGTGGTTGCGCGTGAGCTCGCATGTATCGGTCATTCCGATTGAAGCAGAGGGACCGCTACCACGAGATTGATCGTCTAATACGCTGAGTATCGGATGTTACTCACTCCTACGAGGGGCTTGCCCGCGAACCGGGAATGCCCAACACTGCTCCCGTGAATCAACAAATACCACCGAACCTCGATCAACTAACCGGACGCTCCGGTAAGTCCATATCCGAAGTGATCCAGTCCACCGCGCGCGCCGCCGGCGAATTTGTCCTTGGTCGCTATCACGACCAGGGCCGTATCGATATCAAGGGCCGCGGCAACATCGTCTCTGAGGTCGATCATGCCTCCGAGGAGCTGATCCAGTCCCGAGTACTGGAGGAGTTTCCGGACTTCGCATTTCTTGGCGAAGAGTCG
Source organism: Dehalococcoidia bacterium (assembly GCA_029936485.1). GTDB lineage: Bacteria > Chloroflexota > Dehalococcoidia > Lucifugimonadales > Lucifugimonadaceae. The sequence goes on along the minus strand of JAPYSM010000021.1, from coordinate 8,261 downwards.
GGTCTAAAGCCCGGCGACGACGAGTGGCAGTGGATCGCCGATCCCATCGATGGCACCCGCAACTTTGTCTCGCATATGCCGAACTGGTGCGTCATGGTGTCGCTGGCACACAAGGGCACCCCGGTAGCCGGGGCGACATACGACCCGTTGCGCGATGAGATGTTCTATGGACAAGTAGGGTCCAAAACTACGCTCAATGGCGAACAAATATCGGTGACGGACAAGTCCTCCGTGGCTGAGTGCGTGATCGGGCTGGATCTCGGGTATGACGATGCACTGGCCATGCGCGTCTGGGGCGTGATCGGCGCGGTGTTTCCGGAGATGCAGGCGATCCGGGTTCTTGGTTCGACCGGCCTGGGCATGGCCTACCTGGCGGCCGGGCGCGTCGATATGTACTTCTGTGGCGGCGGCAATCCATGGGACATTGCAAGTGGAGTTGTTTTGATCGAAGGCGCAGGCGGAGCGGTATCGGACCGCTACGGCGCGCCAGTGAAGATGCCCTCGGAAGCGATAATCGGCGCAAGCCCGAAAGCCCACGCCGACTTCTTGCGTATCACGGAACGACTGCCGTTCCGCAAGGACGCCGGCGGGTATGGGTAGGTCGACCCAATAATTGACTCGGTGGGCTCTTACAGGGTCGGTTTGAACCTGTGCCACTCCGTCGCCTGCTCATAGGCGTGCGCGACTTTTAACACGGTGCCATCACCCATTTGTGGGCCGATGAACTGGAGTCCAACCGGCAGGCCTTCCGACATGCCGCCGGGCACTGATATCGCGGGCAACCCGGCGATGTTCACCGGGATAGTGCACACGTCGCTCAGGTACATCGCCACCGGGTCGTCCATCCGCTCTCCGGCCATAAAAGCAACCGTTGGCGAGGTCGGCGTGACCAACGCGTCAAACTTCTCAAAAGTTTGCGCAAACTCGCGGATGATCAACGTCCGTACCTGCTGTGCCTTCTTGTAGTAGGCGTCGTAATACCCGGCTGACAGAGCATACGCGCCAATCAGGATGCGTCGCTTAACCTCTGAGCCGAACCCCTTCTCCCGGGTCTGGTCCATTACGTCCCAAGCTGTCGGCACGTCGTTCACGGCGTTGCCGTACTTGAAACCGTCAAATCGGGCCAGGTTTGCCGATGCTTCTGACGGGGCGATGATGTAGTACACGGCGAGCGCCTGGTCGGTGAGCGGCAAAGACACTTCTTCCACCGTCGCCCCCATCGCCTCAAGCGTCTCCAACGACTTCTCGAAAGCCGCCGTCACGCCCGGCTCCATACCGTCAACCAGGTACTCGCAAGGGATGCCAAGTCGCATCCCCGTAATGTCGCCCGTGAGCACGCTTGCGAAATCCTGCCCCGGCGCATTGATGGAGGTGGAGTCGCGACGGTCGTGCCCCGAAATCACGGACAGCGTGTCGGCCGTGTCGCGGACGTCGCGTGAGAACGGGCCGATCTGGTCGAGCGACGACCCGAACGCGATCAACCCGTAGCGGCTAACAAGACCATAGGTCGGCTTCATACCCACTATTCCGCACAACGCGGCGGGCTGGCGGATCGAGCCGCCGGTGTCGGAACCCAGCGAAATAAAGCACTCGCTTGCGGCGACGCCCGCCGCCGGGCCACCGCTGCTGCCTCCCGGAACACGGTCAGTGTCCCAGGGGTTCCGGGTTGCGCCAAACGCCGAATATTCGGTGGACGAGCCCATCGCAAACTCGTCTAGGTTGCCCTTTCCGATGATGACGGCCCCGCCGGAACGAAGCTGACTCACGACATGGGCATCGTAAGGAGGTGTGTAACCCAACAGGATTTTCGAACCCGCGGTGGTCGGCACGCCCTCAGTAGAAAGATTGTCCTTCACCATCACCGGGATGCCGGCAAGCGGACCTTTATCCTTACCGTCCGAGCGCGCCTCGTCAGCCGTTCTGGCTGCCGCCAGCGCTTCTTCGCGAGTCACGTTGATGTAGCTGTGGATCTGTGGTTCGAGCTCGTCGACCCGCGCCAGCACGGCCTCCGTCAGTTCTACGGAAGAGACCTTGCCTGAAGTTAGAAATTCCTGTGCCTCGTGCGCCGTGAGCCTCGTCAGGTCCGATCCATTAGTGGCCTCAGAATTAACCAAGAATCGGCCGCACCTTCACATAACCGGCTTCGGACTCCGGCGCGTTCTTGAGGATGCCATCACGTTGGAGTGATTCAGCGGCTTCATCTTCACGAAGGACTGTTCTCACCTCTGTGGTGTGCCCCGTAGGCTCGACGCCTTCGGTATCGACCTGCTGCAAGGACTCGAACACCTTGAGGATGCTTGAAAGCTGGCCGCGCATCGTCTCCACCTCATCGTCGGATAATCCGAGACGAGTCAGTGCGGCAATGTGGCGGACATCGTCCGCGGTTAAGTCTGGCGTTGTCAGTTCGTCGGCCAATATCAGTCCGTTCCAGAGTCCGGCCATCCGCTGGAGAGGACCAGAAATTATTAACGAGATAAGGATGGGTGGCACCCCGCATCAAGTTTAGCAAAGCAAAGCGGCCTGCCGGGGATGATCCACGTGAAAAGAGGCCGGTCGAAAAACCGGCCTCTTTACTTTTATCAGGAGTCTGCAAGTCTTCGGCTAGTCGGTCCTGCGAATCATCCGTCCTGCGGTTCGTCCGGCTGACGGGACGATAAAGCCTTCAAGTAGACCGGCGAGGAACGCGAACGCGAACAGCGCTAGCTGACCGACAACCAGGCCCGGCCCGCTACCCGGGAAGGCGAGGAAGTCGATGAAAGTGCTGGTTTCCTGATCCGACACGATCGGCAGCGAGATGATGCCGGAACCGAACAGCGCAAATATTCCGAGTGCAAGCACGCCACCGACGAGCGGCCTGGCAAGACCGGTGAAAAGTAGTGCGCCGCGTTCAGTCTGCTGGTGCTGGAATGTGACCGTCCGAATAAGTACAACGAACGAGCTACCGATGACACCCATGATGATCGCAGCCATCGGTACGCTGAGCGATGCGCCCAGGAAGAGGATGTCTGCGGCGACGGTCCAGATCGTTAGACCTGCGAGCGTGAGGTAGAGGATGCCAAGTCCGAGCAACGGAGATGCGACCCTGCGCAAAACCGTTCGGGAGGCGACCATCTCGTCAACGTTCGTGGAAAGCGTCTCTGAAATGGCGTCACTGTCACGAGCGATATTCATCTCGCCGCGCGACGCACGGTCTATCCACGTCTGGAGATCTTCAAGAACCTCGGCGTGGTCCTTTAGCTTAGCGCTGCGGACCCGTGTTTGAAGCCGTTCAACAATGGCGATGAACGGAGCAGCTTCCGTCGCCGGTCCGCGGTCGGTCGGGGAAGGTACACCTTCCTGGAAATCGTATACCTGGCCTGTTGATTCAGCGATGGTGACACCCCCTTGGATGGTCGTGAATTGATCCTGTTCTGAATACCCTGAAAAGAGGGTTTATTAAGGGCAACCTAGCACTCGCTGGAAGATAAGGTCAAGCGGTCGTATTAATATCATTGAAATCGCTTCCACACGATACCCGGTTGGCGGTTCGTCGCGATATCATGTCTCCTTACGCCGATTTTCTTCGTACACGCCACATTTGCGTGCTAGTAACGGGCTGTCGTGACCGCTGATCAGACATCAAACAGTGAACCGATGGTGCGTGCCACCGGACTTGTGAAAAAGTTCGGCGACTTCATCGCGGTTGACGGAATATCATTCGCGGTCCAGCGTGGCGAGACCTTCGGAATGCTCGGTCCTAACGGGGCCGGCAAGACCAGCACACTCAGGATGATGAGCGGGCTGTCCCCCGTGACTTCCGGACAACTCGAGATCGATGGCATAGACGCTACGGCAAACCCTCGCTCGATCCGAGACGTGATCGGTGTCGTATCGCAGCACGATGGCCTTGATCCGGACATTAGCGTCCGGGATAACCTCACGATCTACGGTTTCTACTTCGGCTTGGACCGGAAGATGGCGGCCCGCCGGGCGGATGAAGTGTTGGGATTTTTTGACCTGAGGTCGCGTGGTGGCGACTCCGTGGACGATCTGTCGGGCGGCATGCGACGGAGATTGACGATCGCAAGGGCGTTCGTGTCGCGGCCGCGACTGGTCGTCCTTGACGAGCCAACGACCGGCCTTGACCCAAGCAGCCGGAACCGAGTCTGGGAGCAGCTTGCTGTCCTCAAGAATTCCGGCGTAACCGTCGTGATGTCCACCCATTACATGGAAGAGGCGACGATCCTTTGTGACCGGCTCGTGATCATGGACGAGGGTCGCATCCTGGGCGCCGGCACCCCGGAAGAATTGATCAGGGAGCGGGCGGGCGCCGATGTCGCGCAGGTAAGGCCGGAAGCTGGCCAGCGTGATTCAGTGCACCACCAACTGAAGGAGACGGATTACGAATTCGCCGAAATAGGCGCCATTTTCACTGTGCGTGCTTCGAACGGCACTAGGGCGGACCTGACAAAAATTTCCGGGGCGCGAGTGTCGTTTCGGCCGCCCAACCTGGAAGACGTGTTTTTGTCACTGACTGGGAGGGGATTACGCGATGAATGAGTCGCTGGCGGAGCACCGTACTACGGGGAAAGTCGACTTCAGGATGCGCGGCGTCGTCGGAGTCTGGCTACGCCACTACACGGCGTTTAAAGGCGGCTGGATGGTCGAGATGACCGGCATTATTCTGGAGCCGGTATTCATCCTGGCGGCGGTAGCGTTCGGGATCGGGAAACTCGTTGGCGACGTGGAAATACGGGACGGGGGTGTTGGGTACGCGGTCTTCGTAGCTCCGGGGATCGTCGTCGGGAACGCGATGTGGCATGCGTTGTTCGAGTGCTCGTGGGGTGCGTACCGCAGGCTTCAGACCAACCGTATCTACGACAGCATCCTTGCCGCGCCTGTCTCTATGCGGGAACTTGCGCTTGGCGAGGTCGCCTGGGGCGCAACCCGGGCGCTCATGACCACGGCCGCGGTACTGGCTTTTGCGACGGTCATGGGACTTGTCGAATCGCCGTGGGCCGTCGGCATCCTCGGAATCGGCCTGCTTACCGGATTCATGTTTGGCGGATTCGGCCTGATTGCTGCGGCCGTCGCTCCGTCCACTCATATGTTGACCCTGGTGTTCACGATGGTCGGCACGCCGTTGTTCTTCTTCAGCGGAACGTTCTTCCCGATCAGTACCTTGCCGAGTTGGGTACAGCCGATCGCGTGGGCGCTGCCGCTGACTCACCCGGTTCGGATTGCGCGCGCTCTTTCGACGGGCGACCTCCACATGGGATTGCTCTGGTCGTTGCTTTATCTCATCGTGGCGGCACTCGTGTTTTACCCGATCGCCACCCGATTATTGCGCCGCCGACTCCTGGTCTAGGCGCCGTACTTCAGGAGACCTGGAGTTCAGGCGCGACCGGCGCGCTCTCGGCGGATACGGTTATTCTTACGGGCCGTGTAGGTAATCCAGCCCGCTCCACCGAACAGGCCGGCGCTGACCAGGATGAACATCATCGTCCCGGGAATGCCGAGCGAATCTCCCCGAACACGTCCTGCTATTGAGATGGGCGTTTCGATCCTGCCTTCGCCCTCATCGGACGCCACCTTCACCTCAAAATCCCACACCCCGGCGTCGTCAAGATCAAAGTTCGCATCGTAAAAACGTCGGTCGGTCGGGATGTTCAGGCCTGGACTGAACTGCGGCGTTGCGGAGCCCACCGGGTGACGGGCCGTGATTCGTATGCGCGCGTCCTCTACAGGCTCGCCGGTCTCAAGCAGGTCCACAGTCACCGTGATGTGGAGCTTGCCCACGAGCGGCTGTAACGGCAAGATGCGGACTGCAATCACGAAAGGCCCGTCTACCTGCCTGTATATCTCGGTACCCGACCCATGCGCCTGGGCCTTTTCGCCGCCGCCGATGAACAGCACAACCAGTGCGATTGCCGATGACAGAGCGATGCGCAGATGCGCTGGGCGAGGGTGGGTAAAGATTTTCACGCAGGTATTCTAGGGCCGGCATGGCAGTTTCGGGCAGAACGAATCCGGTGGCATCTGGAGCCAGTCAGAGTTAAAGAATCTCTGGGGATGCGCCCGGTGAATCTGTCTCCAAACTGTCCTTGTGCCCGTGTAATCAAGGGCTTGAAGGACGGGCGTGGGCGTATTGCCATACGCCCCTACCGTGTTGTTGCCGCGTCCAATACCGTGGCGCCGCATCCGGTCGGAGCGAGCTTCGCCCCCAACGCGCTCCCGACAACAGGTCTTAGAACTCGACCTGCTCTTCTGACTCGATCTTGTCGGGATCCAGCTCCATTCCCATGCCGGGTTCCATAGACACGTGGACGACGCCGTTTTGCGGCACGATCGGGTCTTTCAGGAACCACTGGTGGACCGTGTTCCACTTCACCAGGTACTCCTGGATCGGTGTGAGCGTCGGTACCATGGCGCAAGAGAAATGCGCGTTCGCCTGGCTTGAGTGGCCGTGCGGGATGCACTGCAAGTCATGGATCGATGCATAGGTCGCTATCTTGACGGTCTCTGTAATCCCGCCCGCCCAGTAGATGTCCGGCTGAATGACGTCCAGTGCGCCGGCGTCGACGAATCGTTTGAAGCCCCAGCGCGTGTACTCGTGCTCGGCGCCCGAGAGCGGGATAGTCGTGCTGGCCCGGATCTCAGAGTAGGTGTCGATGCGGTCCGGCATGGCCGTCTCTTCAAGCCAGCGCGGGTGGAACTCCTCGATCTGTTCCGCCATCTGCTTCGTGTAGGTCAGGTTCCAGCTGAGCCAGCAGTCGAGCATGATGTCGTCATCGTCGCCCACCGCTTCCCGGAGCGTGCGCACCAGCTCCACGTTCTTCTTGAAGCCCTCCGGCCCATCCATCGGCCCGTGGCGGAAGAACCACTTCTGCGCCCGGTATCCCTTCGACTTGTACTCGAGTGCGCGCTCGCGGACCAGGGCCGGGTCTTCCACGTTGAAGCCGAGCATGCTGGCATATGCCGGGATCTCGGTACGTGTCGGCCCGCCGAGCAGGCTGACGACGGGCGCGTTGTAGATCTTGCCGCGCAGGTCCCAGAGGGCGCAGTCGATGGCGCTGATCGCCATCATCGTCTCGCCCTGGCGTCCGTGGACCGAGGCCCGGAACATCTGGTCCCAGAGCAGCTCGTTTGCGGTCGGGTCCTTGCCCTCGATGATCTTGCTCAGCGACGTGGCGATTATGTAGGACTGGGCGCCGTCGATCGGCCCACCGATGCCGGTGACGCCGCCATCGGTCTCGATCTCCACAAAAGTTGAGGCCATGGCGTAGTGGTTGTCGTCGATCTTCGGCAGCCAGGCCGGACCCCGGACCTTGTACTCCGGGTAAATGTCGAGCGGCTGGATCAGTCGCTCCTCCCAGAACTCGCCCCGGAACTCCATCGTTCCGTGCAATTTTCGGAGTTTGATCCCTGTGATCTTCATCGGGTTTTCCTCATATCTAAGGGCGAAAATCTGGATAACTGCCGACGTATCTCGCCCGGCCGGAGCCGATCTAAGGACGGGCGGAGCGCGTCTTCAGCGCTGAGCGAAGATACGACGGGCCGTGCGCTCGGTCAAACCCGTATTTCGTTCAGGCGACCGGTCCGAGTTCATCTGTCCGGGGAGTGGCGTACGGCGGGTTTTGAGTCTTCAGTAGTGTTCCCTAGATGTCCCGGGGATCCAATCCGTATCGTGCTAGACTCGGCCGTCGATATTTACTGCCATTAACTTGCTATTTCACGATGAAATTGGCTGCAGAACCGGCGTAGTGCAGGCAATGTTCCCGGGAACGAGGGCGATAACTGATTGGCCGAATCTGAAGACACGCCTGCCATCGGGAACCCGCGGCCTGCCCCGGCCGGGGATGACATTGCTGCTCTTGGCGCGGCACTCTCTGAGGGTGAAGGCGCACACCTCATCAGGGTGGCACGCGAACTGGGCTCTGACACCGCAGCGCGCGTCCAGCGACTGGAAGTGGAACTCCAAGGCCCGGACACGTCGATCAGGTCCCAGGCAGCGATCTCACTTGGAGACTTGAATGATCGCAACGCCATCGGCGTATTGCGTGGCCTTCTTGAAAGCGATAATCCGGATGCATGGGCGCTCGGTGTGAGCGGTCTCAGACAGTCGCGAGAACGGCCCGGTTGGCTCTGCCTCGAGTCTGTAGCTCGTAACCAGATACCGGCCCTTGAACGTGGCGATGCGCGAGCGAAATCGGCCGCCTCCACACGATTGTTGATGATGGGGCGCACCAAGACGATGGACCGGCTGTTTCGCGCCGCAGACG
>JAPYSM010000197.1 GCA_029936485.1 Dehalococcoidia bacterium | reverse complement strand
GCTCTCGGCAACCCTGACCTCGTTCCTGAAGGAAGAAGCACACGAAGTTATCCCTGTTTGGCGCATGATTTCGATGTCCGTGGATACGATCACCGAGACGGCCGAAGGCTGGCTGAAAGAGATCGACTCACCAGCCGTAAGTCTTCGTGAAGGTCAATCGACCGTTGGCGGCGGCAGCCTGCCGGGCGAGACACTCACCACCACGTTGCTGGCTGTAACCCCGCCCGATTCACCGGATGCTTTCGCCCGGCGCCTCCGCTCAGGGCCGACGCCGGTGATCGCACGAATAGAGGACGAAGTGGTTGTCCTCGACCCTCGAACGGTGTCGGACGGCCAGTCCGCTACCGTGGTTGAAGCCGTGAAGTTGGCGCTCAAAGCCTGAAAATTCAGGGATACCGGGAGGAAGCACACGATGGCGACCATTAGCGACCCCACCAATTTCTCAAGAAACCGAACCTATGTGGTATCGCCGGTCGTCAATGAAGACCGAACGGCGACGTTCCGTTTTGCGGCGCCCAACGCCCGTGAGGTCCATTTCCATGGTTTGAGCTCTAGCGCAAGAGGTGAGTTCATCGACCCGCCAAAGTCGATGTCGAAGAACGACGAAGGCGTCTGGGAGATCACGGTCGGTCCGGTGCAACCGAACATCTACCGGTACAACTTCATCGTCGATGGCGCAGCCGTAAACGACCCCAACAATTCAGAGGTCTCCCAGAACGAACGTACTCTCGGCAACTTTGTAGAGGTCCCCGGCGACATGCCGGCCATTTACGAGCGCGACGACGTGCCGCATGGGAACGTAACAATGCGCTGGTACCGATCCAGCGCACAGGCCATCTCACGGCGGATGTACGTTTACACACCGCCCGAATACCAGACCAGCGGTGATCGGCATTACCCCGTCCTCTACCTTCTGCACGGCACCGGCGGATCGGAGGCGAACTGGACGAACGAAGGCCGGGCTAACTTCATCCTCGACAATCTGATTGCGTGCGACGCCGCTGTGCCCATGCTGGTTGTGATGCCTTACGGCCGAGCCTACCCGCAGGTAAGCCGGGAATCAGGAAGCATCGGTTTCCGCGAGAACATCGAGCTCTTCGAAAACGAATTGTTCACAGACGTCGTTCCGGAGGTCGAGGTCAACTACCGGGTGCTATCGGATCGAAACAATCGGGCCATCGCCGGGCTCTCAGGAGGCGGCGGTCAGTCGCTCGCCATTGGGCTGAGCAACCTGGACAAGTTTGGCTGGATAGCCGGATTTAGCTCGGCCATCCGCGAATCAGAATTCGAGGACGTGTACGGCAGCGGACTAGCCAACGCCCCCTCTCCCAACCTGCTCTGGATTGGATGCGGTGATCTCGATCACCTTTACGACGTGAATCGGGCTCTACTTGCCTGGATGGATCAACAAGATGTTGACCATATCGCCCATCTGACGGGCGGCGGCCACGACTTCCAGAACTGGCGGCGTTACCTGCATGATGTAGCTCGGCGATTATTCAAATAGGACGCCCAGTAAAATCGGTAGAACATGTCACCCGCACGTAAACGCAAAAAGGTCCGTAATCCTCCACCACCAACACCGGGGTTCGACGCTGCTTTTGTCGGTTTCAAGATCGATCTCCACCGCCTTTCCATTCGGGACGCGTTGATCGTTCTGGACAAGCATTTGCGGGTTTGTTTCGCTGCGAATTCCCCCGTCCTACACGCCATTCACGGACATGGGTCTGGCAGATTGAAGCAGGCGGTACGGGAACACCTCAAGAGCCACAATTTGGTCGACAAATCCTACCCCGGATCGTATGGAATGGGCGGAGACGGAGTCACGATCGCCGAGCTAAAGACGGGCGACCGGTATGCTACCCGCAAGAACTCACATAACTCCTCGGCGCTTCCAACATCGAACCGTCGTCGCTAGGCCCTTAACCCTCAGGGAGGGCCATTAATAAAATGACCCTCTTCGACCATAGACGTAAAGAGATCGCCCGCAGGTCCGCTCCTCTATCTGCGCGAATGCGACCCGAATCGCTTGATCAGATCCTGGGCCAGACTCACATTCTTGGGGATGGCAAGGTGCTTCGGAGCGCAATAGAAGCCGATCGTGTGCCGTCCTTGATCCTTTGGGGGCCGCCCGGCACCGGCAAGACGACCATCGCAAGAGTGATCGCATCCGTAACCCAGTCACATTTCGAGAGCATCAGCGCCGTCAACGCAGGCGTCCGTGACATTCGTACCGCAGTGCAGGCGGCTAGAGAGCGATTGGGGATGGAGGGCCGTCCGACGATCGTTTTCGTGGACGAGATCCACCGCTTCAACAAATCGCAACAAGATGCCCTCCTCCCGGACGTGGAAGAGGGCACGGTAACGCTAATCGGCGCCACCACCGAGAACCCCTCTTTTGAAGTGATCGGCCCTCTGCTGTCACGTGCCCGCGTCTTCCGCCTTGAGCCCCTTGCAGATAAAGACATCTCGGCGCTGATCGACCGCGCTCTGACGGACCCAGAGTTACGTGCAGGCGAGCCAGAAGCGACGCTCATGGATGAGGCCCGGGCGCTGCTGGTTCGGGTGGCGAACGGCGATGCCCGGCACGGACTGGATTCGCTTGAGCTTGCGGTAGCGTCGACCGAGCCGTCGGAGGATGGCGCCCGGCTGGTGACAATCGAGACGGTCGAAAATGCTGTCCAGCAACAATCGCGATACGATAAAACTGGCGACCTTCATTACGACACAATCTCCGCCTTCATCAAGACGATCCGCGGCTCAGATCCGGATGCGGCGCTCTACTGGCTAGCCCGGATGCTGGACGCTGGCGAGGACTTGATGTTCATCGCCAGACGACTCGTGATCGCGTCGGCCGAAGACGTGGGACTGGCTGACCCACAAGCGATTCGGGTGGCGGTCGCGGCGCAGCAGGCGGTCCACCTGATCGGCATGCCAGAAGCCCGCATCATTCTCGCTGAGGCGACGGTCTATCTAGCGAGCGCTCCAAAGAGCAACTCGGCGTACATGGCGATCAACAAGGCGCTGGCGGACGTGATAGGCACTCGAAACGATCCAGTACCAATGCACCTCCGAAACGCCCCGACGAAGCTGATGAAGGACATGGGACACGGCGAGGGCTACAAGTACTCTCACGACTTCGAGGACAACTTTGCAGCTATGGAAAACAGGCCAGAGAACGTACATGGGCATCGCTACTACGAGCCCGGCGACCAGGGTTTCGAGCCGCGCATAGGCGACCGGCTACGACGCCTGTGGAAAGACGGCCGTTATGGCCACCCCCCGGCGGATGCGGAGCAGGAGTAGAGGCAAACTCGACACCGTCGTAGGGGCGTATGGCAATACGTCCTACCACTCCATCTTCTGAGGCTCTTGAAGGATGTGCTTAACCTGACGAAAAGAACCCGGCACAACGAAAACGCGCTAGGACTTCCGCCTCCACGCGAACTTCCTCACCATCCGCCCTCTGTAGCGAGGAATACATCACTTCGAAGACAAGCCTCAGTGTCGGCCTTTAGCCGGGTGTCCACTGCTGAGAATCGAGAAAACGCCAATCCCATGACCACCGCTCTCATTGTCGAAAATCATACCGCCATTCCCGTGCAAACGAGAATGGCGGTGATAAACGAATCACACATCTGGCG
>JAPYSM010000196.1 GCA_029936485.1 Dehalococcoidia bacterium | reverse complement strand
GAAGAAGTCGGCATGTCTACAGAACAACTAAATCGCATTAACGATGTTATACAAGGACATATCGATGCAGGCACTATTCAGGGCGCCGTTACTGGCGTTGCTCGTCGTGGCAAGATAGTGCACCTCGAGGCACATGGGCTCATGAATGTTGCCGATGGCAAGCCCATGCAGGAAGATGCTCTGTTCATAATGATGAGCTCTACCAAGCCAATTCTTGGTGTTGCTGCAATGATGTTGATAGAAGAGGGATTGATTCGTCCTAGCGATCCAGTCAGCAAGTGGATTCCAGAATTCGCGGAAATGCAGGTGGCTGTACTGCGTGAACCCGCGGATGAAGACATCAGCCCCCCTTACGTCAACCCGACCAATATCCCCGAACATCGTTTGGTGCCGGCCGAGCGCGAGATTACAGTGCATGACATTCTCACTCATACATCGGGGCTCGCCTCTAGCGGCTTAGGTAACGCTATCTCAGAGGATGCAGTTCTGTGGTTAGATACACGTGAGTCACTTGCCACCAACGTACCGAAGTACGGCGACATCGTTCTGGACTTTCAGCCAGGGGATCGTTGGCGGTACAGCTCTGCCACCGCACTGGATGTAATCGCACGAATTATTGAAATTGAATCTGGTCTATCTCTTGATGAGTTCGTGCAACGGCGCATATTCGAGCCCCTCGGCATGAACGACACGTGGTGGAACGTGCCGGAAGAATATCAGGATCGCGTTATCGATATCGTCGGCAGTGATACCGCTTCTCCTACCGAAGCAGCTATCTATGATACAAGTCATTCGACTTATTTCGGAGGCTCCTATGGACTTAAAAGCACAGCAGGTGATTATCTGCGCTTCGAGCAGATGCTGGTAAACGGTGGAGAACTCTTCGGCAATAGATTGCTAAATCCAGAAACCGTACGCTTGATGTCGAGTAATCAAGTGGGAGATCTATTTTCAAACATCCCGGGCATTAATGGCCAAGGCTTCGGTTATACCGTAGCAACTACTGAGGATCCAATTGCCAGCAAACAGGGTCGCTCAAAGGGAGCGTTTGGTTGGACTGGGGCTCTGGGTACGCGCTCTTGGAGTGACCCGGCGGAAGAACTCACTGCAGTAATCATGATTCAACAGTCAGTTTCAATAGTGCAGAGCGATTTTGAGCATGCAGTGTATCAGGCGATTATCGATTAGGCACTAAGTTTCGATGAGCATCGTTTTCGGCATTGTTGCGCTCATCAGCATCGGGGACAATTCGGTTCCCCGGGCAACATTTGCGCGTGGGCGGGTTCTGTGGATGCTCCCGGACCTACCGACCTAAGTCCATCGTGGATCGGTTAGGGCCCTCCGACAGGTCCTTCGCGCAACGTCGAGGGAGGGATTCCCCGAAACCAGCGAGTGTTTCGCGTGGCGTCCGGACGTTGCCGTCTAACGGATCTGCGATTCTGCTGCGCGGCTAATGTGGTGACCGCAAGCGTAGCGCGCGAGCCTGATGCCTACCGCGTCTGCAGCAATCGCTTGTTAGGAAGCACCCGGAGCCATGAGGGCCTATTACCTCCGCACGTACTTTCGCATTGTCCCCAGCCACTCCGCCCCGTAGATGTTGCCGTCTTCGTCCACGGCTAATCCCTCGGCCCCGCTGACCCCGGGATACGGATAGGGGCAGGCGCTGGGGAGAAAGGACTGGACCTCGCCGGTGCGGGCGCTTCCGATGCGGATTCCGCGGCGGGTGGCGGGGTTGAAGCCGTAGCCTGTGCCACTGATTCGGGGGCGGCCGGTGTTAGAGCGGCGGTCTCGGGATTCGGTGTCGGCCACATAGAGGACGTCGTCCTGGTCGATGAAGAGCGCGCTGGGGCGCCCGAACTGATACCAGACGTGGGCCAGCGTGCCGTCGGGCTCGAAGACCTGGACCCGGTTGTTTGTCCGATCGGCTACGTACACCCAACCCCGGGAGTCCAGAACGAGCGCGTGGGGCATGTCGAACTCACCGGGCTTCATGCCCTTCTGGCCCCACGCAGTGATGAAGTTACCGTCTCGATCGAACTTGACGATCCGGGCATTGCCGCGAACGCCCGCGCCCGTCCCGTGGCCGTCGGCCACGTAGATGTCGCCGTTGGGCGCAATCGCGACATCGTTGGGATCCTCGAAGTGGTCGGGGCCGTCACCCGGCTCGCCTGGTGTGCCCAGCGTCATGAGGAGCTCGCCCTCGGGCGTGAATTTGTGGACCGTGTGGCCCAGACCCCGGCTCTCACCCGAGCGCGTGAAGTCGGTGACCCAGATGAAGCCTTCGTGGTCGACCTCCAGCTTATGGGGCCTGACGAGCATCCCGGCGCCGAAGCTGCTCAGGAGGCGGCCTTCCCGGTCGAATTGCAGGACCGGGTCCACCGGATTGTCCAGGCACGGCGTGCCCCCGTCCCGCCCCGGGAACGACCCGCACCGCTCCGTGACCCAGATCGTACCGTCGGGCGCCACGTCGATGCCCAACGAGGAGCCCCATACCCTTCCTTCGGGAAGGCGACCCCAGTGGACTCCTTCCTCGTAGGGGTTGGGCCCGATGTTGGGCGCGCCGAGAAAGGAGGCGTCGGGCAGCTCGATGGGAAACTCGCCCTCGGGAAAGATTGGCCAATCGGCCAGCGGGGGGTCGTCCGACGGCGCTATCTCGCCGCAGGTGTCGGCGAACGGGCCGGGCGAGCCACCAATCTCTTGGATGGTCCAGGTCGCACTTGATCTCTGCATCGGACCTTCGGTCGATGCGACCACTGCCAAACCGGCCAGCCAACCGGTCGGTGCGTCTGCTACGACCGCCATGTCCGTCGGCGTCTCCGCCGGCGGCGGCTGTGCGGGAACCCAGAGGATCCATAGCGCAATCGCAGCGGGCATCACGACTATCCCGTGGGTCACGTCCCTTCGGAACTGGTTCGCCATCGTCGTCTCTCCCACGAGTCACATCTGTCGAGGCGCATAGTATGAGGCCACCGGCTCGGGTGCAAACAGGAAATGGACGGCGAGCCGTCAGGGCGCGGGCCCGCTCCGCTCCCTCAGTTCTTCGACTGCCGTTCATCGGCGTCCCGAGCCGTTCGCGGTCGTTGAGGGTGCTTCCTAACTCATGACTCTGCTGCGCAGCTGCAGCGGATATCAATCTCGTTAGGCTGCGCGAGAGGTAACCTAGGACCCGAAACCTCAGGCGCGACAGTGCCCACATAGCCTGGCTAATGAGCCTCTCGGCCACGGGCATTAGGCTGCGCCAGAGGCAACCCAATGTCGGCGGAGGCACGCGAAGTGGCTCGCAGCCTAATTCCGGCCACCGCTCCCCAGATTGAGGGCCCCGAGAGCACACCTTTGCTACAGCCAGTGTTACAGCACTCACGCCTAACGTGTCACAGCAAAACCCCGAAGACCGTAAGGTCTTGCGGGGCTTATGCTTATAAAGTGGCCCTGGGAAAATTTGAACTTCCGACCTCACGCTTATCAGGCGGGAGGTCCATAGCTCAGCGCGGCACCCGTCACAAGACGAAGACGTCTCCTACCCCAACCCTCTCCGAATCCGTGCCGAGACCAGCTCCGCGAAAACCACCGTGCCGAGAATGGCGAACAGGATCACGCTGACCCGCGACCACCTGAGCGCGTCGATCGAGGCTTGCAACGCCATCCCGATCCC
>JAPYSM010000195.1 GCA_029936485.1 Dehalococcoidia bacterium | reverse complement strand
GAACGCCCATGCTGTTAGCAATCGCCGCCACGTCGAACGGCGTCGGGAAGTCCATGTACAGATAGCTGGTTCCGGCCTCTTCCTCTTGGAGGACATCGTTCTTGTAGATGTCCATATTGACCTTGAGCACACGGTACATCCCGTT
Source organism: Dehalococcoidia bacterium (assembly GCA_029936485.1). GTDB lineage: Bacteria > Chloroflexota > Dehalococcoidia > Lucifugimonadales > Lucifugimonadaceae. Next base: position 3,509 of record JAPYSM010000195.1, on the reverse strand, counting down.
GTTGCAGATCACAAAAACGCATGGGATGTCGTCGTTGGCTGCTGTCCACAGTCCTTGAATCGTCATCATGGAGCTGCCATCGCCAATGATGCCGATCACCGGGCGATCCGGATTGGCACACTTGGCGCCCATCGTCGCCCCGATGCCCCAGCCGATCGCTCCACCACGTCCACCGATCAAGTCACCGGGTTCACTACCCTGTATGTAGTGGCGCAATGCCCCTTTGGAACTGACCGAGTCGTCCAGCACCACCGCATTGTCCGGCAACGCATCAGCTAGCGCCGACATCATACGAGCGGGCGTCATAAGATCGTTATCCCACAGTTCCGCCACCCCGGCTTCGTAAGCCATTCGCTCCGCATTGCGGGCGTCCGCCACCGCCTCCCTGCGATCATCTATGGTTGTCTTCTGAGCCTCGGTAAGTCCATCCGAGACCGCCTTACTCAGTGCCGCGAGCGCCAGTTTCGGGCTTGCCAGAATTCCTATATCGGTCGGCTCAGACCGTCCCACTGCGCCTGGCCGTGGGTCGATGTGGATCAGCTTGGTGGATTCCTGTAGCTGAACATCGGTGAAGTAGAAGAGATCGGAAAAGATATCCGCCCCAACGGCCAGCACGGCGTCCGCCCGGCTAATGACCTCCCGGTGCTCTGAACGTCGCAACGCCAACGCACCCATGAACTGCGGATGCGTCGTCGGGAAGCCGACGTTGCCTCCGGGTGCCTGATAGACAGGAAGGCCCAGGAGTTCGGCGGTTTCGACCGCCTCCCGCACTGCGTCCCCTTCACCAACTCGGTCGCCGATGAGCATGATTCCTCGCTCGCTTCTCGACAGTAACTCGGCGGCCTGCGCTATACCCGCCGGGTCCGGCCCCCCGGCGTCATAGACCTGGTTGGACGGAATGATGTTCATCTCCGCCTCTCCGTCCAGCGCATTTGAAGTAAGACCCACATAGACAGGGCCCTTGGGGTGTGTATTGGCCTCGTTGAAGGCACGGCGCATCACGCTTGGTATCTGGTCCGGATGGGTAAGTTCGACACTCCACTTGGTAACGGATCTGACCATCTCAGCGAGGTCCGTCTTGCGTTCTGCCAGCTTCCGTGTGTCGTAGTTCGCCGAGACAACGACCATCGGCGTACCGGTCGTGAAGGCGTCCTGCATCAGGCTGATGCCGTTGGCCAGGCCGCTGTCGATGTGGAGGCTCACGAATGCGGCGCGCCCGGTCGCACGTGCGTAGGCATCGCCCATTCCCACGGCGACTCCTTCTTGCAGGGCGAGAATGTATTTGAACTCCGGATAGTCCTCCAGAGCATCGATGATCGGTCCCTCACTGGTGCCCGGGTTGCCGAATATGTACTCGACCCCTTCAGCCTTGAGCATTTCCAGTAGCGCTTTTTTGCCGGTCATCTTTGTGGGCATTTCGGGCTCCGTATATCTGGTGTCGAGCGGCGTTGAATTAAATCCCGGCTGCTCACGAAATAAAGCCGGGCGAGCGCATGATACGACGGCCATCCACTTTCGCCACACCCGTCCTTCCACGTGGCCTCGCTTGTTCCCAATGTGTTCATAGAAACGGGAGTAGACTCGCGCCGTCACACAGGTAGACGTAAACGTCGATTCACCTGAATTTGAGGAGTGCCCGCTTGGCCGTAACGCAGTTTGAGATCACCAGCCGCCGGCCACTTGCCGACGGGCAGAGGTTTGGCGACATTGGGGGTTACGAAGAAGTAGTTGGGATCCTGCGTTACGCGGTAGACCCCGGCCACGAGGCCAACTCACGAATCACCGATATCAACCTAGCCCCGCGCAACTCCGACGGACTGGTCGAGTTCGCAGCCGACGTTCACATCATGCGGCCCGTTGACGCGTCCAAAGGGCGTCGAAAGATCGTCTACGACGTTCTGAATCGCGGCAACAAGGTCATGCTCGGCACTTTCAACAAAGCCTCACCGGCCGCCGTAGTAGCCGGTCAGATTCCACCGACCGAAGTCGGAAATGGCTTCCTGATGCGGCACGGCTATACATCCGTCTGGTGTGGCTGGTCGCCGGATGCGCCCCGACTCGCAGGCCGAATGAAGCTTTACGCGCCCGACGCGATCGACCGCGGGATGCCGATCACGGGACGGATCTTCTCCCAGTTCCAACCGATGAGTCGTGTACGCCATTTGAGGTTGGCCGACCGATTTCACACCCCTCACGCCGCCGCCGACACGCTGGAACCAGATGCGCTGCTCACTGTTCGAGATCAGCCGGACCTTGAGCCGCGGGTGATTCCGCGGAACCAGTGGAGTTTTGCACTGGAAGACCACGGCGTGGCCGTCGAGGACGCCAATTTTGTCTACATGGCTGCCGGGTTCGAGCCGGGCAAGATGTACCAGCTCACCTATACAACCATCGGGGCGCCGGTTGTTGGACTCGGCTACCTAGCAATGCGGGACGCCGTGTCGTTCCTGAAGTACGGATCTGCCAAAGACGGTAACCCGACCGCGGGTGAGATCGATCACGCCATTGCTTTCGGTGTCTCCCAGAGCGCCCGATATCTGCGGCACTACCTGTATATGGACCTGAACCGGGACGAGCAGGGTCGTGACGTTTTCGAGGGTGTATTCCCGCATGTCGGCGGCGGTATGCGAGGAGAGTTCAACCAGCGATTCGGGCAGCCGTCCAAGGATCTGCCGTCCGTGATCGCGCAAATGTTCCCGTTCACGGCCTCCACCTCCACCGACCCGGTCACTGAAGAATCCGGTGGTGTGATGGACCGGATGACGGAGCGCGGCGCCAACATCAAGACCTTCTTCAGCAATACCGGAGCCGAGTATTGGCGAGGTGACGCGTCGCTGATCCACATCGACCCGGCCGGTCGCAGGGACATCGAAGATCACCCGTCGACGAGGACATATCACTTCTCGGCGACGATGCACGGTCCCGGCATCTGGCCGCCCACCGACACGCAGGCAACTGACGGCATGCGTGGTCAGAATCTGCTGAACTCGGTCGACTACACGCCCTTCATGCGTGCATTGCTGGTTCGATTGGATGAGTGGATCACGGACGACACTCTGCCACCGCCGAGCAAACACCCGCGTGTGGACGATGGAACTGCAGTTCCAGCGGCCTCGCTGGCAAGGGCGTTTGAGGGGATTCCAGTCAAGTTCCCGGCGCACGTACCGGTACCGGTACGCCTCGATTTTGGAACCGACCAAAATCAGGAACGCACTCTCAATCTGCCCCCAATCCCATCAGCGGTTTACGGGTCGCTGGTATCGGACGTGAATGAGGACGGAAACGAGATCGCCGGGATCACACACCCGGACGTGTCAGTTCCGCTGGCGACTTCAACTCCCTGGAACCTGCGTCACCCGGACGTAGGCGCACCGGACCAGATTATGGGCCTCACCGGCGGCCCACGTGGCTCCACCCTCCCTTTCGCCCGGAACGCGAACGAGCGGGCGACCGCAGGTGACAGGCGACCGTCAATTGCGGAGCGGTACACATCAAAGGATCAATACCTG
>JAPYSM010000194.1 GCA_029936485.1 Dehalococcoidia bacterium | reverse complement strand
GTCGAGCAGATGGCCCGCCCATATCTGGAGAAGTTGCTTGCCGACCACACCGGAAGCTGACCCCGCCAATAACGTACCCGGCGCAGAAGAATCGACCAGAAGCGTTGAGGCCGCGATAAAGCGGTATGGAGCGGGCCGTATGGTCATCATCGTTGACGACGAAGATCGCGAGAACGAAGGTGACTTGGCGATGGCGGCCGATTTCATCACGCCAGAAGCCATCAACTTCATGGCTAGCGTTGGCCGCGGCCTGATCTGCGTGCCAATGCTCGGTGTAGACTTGGAGCGACTGGACATCCCCCTGATGGTCAACCGGAATACGGCTTCGCTAGGCACCGCGTTCACCGTATCGGTCGACGCTGCGGACGGTATAACGACTGGTATCTCCTCCGCAGACCGCTCGCATACGGTGCAACTGCTTGCAAACCCGGAATCTGTGCCCGCAAACCTGGCACGGCCGGGTCACATCTTCCCCCTCAGGTACGCATCTGGTGGCGTACTCGTGCGTGCCGGACAGACAGAGGCTTCCGTGGATCTGGCCCGGATGGCCGGGCAGCGCGAGGCCGCAGTTATATGTGAAGTGATGAACGAGGACGGAACGATGGCCCGCCGGGCGGAGCTGGAATTGCTTTCCACCGAGTTCGACATCCCGATCGTTAGCGTCGCAGACATCATCGAGTACCGCTTTCGGCACGAGAAGCTCGTGGAGCGGGTCGCCGAAACACGACTCCCAACCCCGGAGGGGGAATTTACCGCCATCGCGTACCGGAGTTTCGTTGACCATGACGAGCACGTCGCTCTGGTGATGGGAGATGTCTCAGATGGGAACCCGGTCCTTGGCCGAATCCACTCAGAGTGTTTGACCGGTGACGTCTTCGGAAGCCTCCGCTGTGAATGTGGCATCCAGGTTGAAATGGCTCGGAAGGCCATCGCCGATGAAGGACGGGGTGTCTTGCTTTACATGCGCCAAGAGGGCCGTGGAATTGGCCTCCACAACAAGCTGAAGGCGTACCAGTTGCAGGACGAGGGTCTCGATACTATCGAGGCCAACGAGCATCTCGGATTCGCCATGGACCTCCGCCACTACGGTGTGGGCGCTCAGATCCTGGTCGATCTAGGCGTGAAGAAGTTCAATCAAATGACCAACAACCCCCGCAAAGTAATCGGTCTTCACGGCTACGGACTTGAGATCAATCAGGTCGGGCTGGAAGCGCCTCCCAACCCCGAGAATCGTCGCTACCTGAAGACGAAGCGGGACCGAATGGGTCACACATTGTCCGGCGCGGGGTTGGACGGGTAGCCGCCGGCGTTATGCCAAGAGAATTGAACGGCCACAGCGACGGGTCCGGCTTACGGATCGGCATCGTGGTTGCGCGCTTTAACAGCTACATCACGGACCGCATGCTGCAATCAGCCCTGGCGCGGCTCGGGGAGCTTGGTGTATCGGATGCCAATGTCACCGTCGCATATGTACCCGGGGCGTTTGAGATACCGGTCACAGCAGCAGCTATGGCGCGCTCCGACAACTATGATTCAGTGATCTGCATAGGCGCGGTTATCGAAGGTGAGACGGCCCATTTCGAGTACGTCTCGAAAGAGTCCGCAGACGGCATCGCCCGCTTGTCCGTCGATACCGGAGTTCCGGTGATATTCGGCGTCCAGACTACGTACACCACGGACCAGGCCTACGCACGCATCGACCACGCCTCCGGGTACGCAGAAGCGTCCGTGGAAATGGCAAACCTACTGCGTACCTTGAACGACGCCTGATGAATCGCCCCCCCGGCATCATTCTGGCGACAGCGATGACGGTGATATTGCTGGCAGTGGCCTGCGCCAACACAGACGCCAGTTTCAGGTTCGGATGGACCTTTGAAACAGACAGAATCGTCAATATCTCTGGAGAGGCCAACAAACACGTCGGTGGCGAGCAAAGCTCATTCAGCATCGAATTTGAAAATCTGGACAGAGTCACCTGGCAAACTCCGTACTGCATCGCTCTCGTGGACGAGGAACGTTTGATTTCGATCTTCTTTGAGAGTGAAATCGACCTGGCGTCGGAGGATAAATCTTCGGTCACCGCCACCGGACTATTCCCAGAAGGTCCGATTGGAAAGCGTTACGGCATCAGGTTTGTGATCCCGGGCGAGGCGATAGCGGTACCGTCATCGGTATGGTCCGGAAATAACGACCTGCACCGAAGTCGTGACTGGTTTGAAGTGGGCGACTGTTCGCCGCCGGCGTAGCTTGCCCGGACGCGAGAACCCGAGACGCGCGAGAATCCGGACACGCGGACTTGGAGCGCGGAAGCGCCGGTGCTACGCTCGTGTCCAGTGAAATTGTGCTGTACCACGTCCTGCCACGAGCATGGGAGGCCATCGGTGGCCGTCGAGCGCACCATATTCCACGTCGATATCGACGCATTTTTCGCCGCCGCAGAGCGCTCGATTAACCCGGACCTGATCGGGAAACTACTGATCATTGGGGGCACCGGCGGGCGGGGAGTCGTGGCGTGCGCGTCTTACGAAGTCAGGCCCTACGGGGTCCGATCCGCCATGCCGATGTCACGAGCTTTACGGCTCTGCCCGAATGCGCTTGTCATGAACAGCAGTCACGGCCTTTACGGCAAGATCTCGAAATCTTTCATGGCCATTCTCCGAGACTACACGCCCGATGTGCAGGTGATGAGCGTAGACGAGGCGTACATGGATATGACCGGTACCGAGGGTCTTTACGGTTCACCTGAGAAGGCCGGACAGGCCGTCAAGGATCGTGTGCGTGAAGAACTAAAATTGACGGCCTCGATCGGCATCGCCCCCTCCCGACTTGTTGCCAAGATAGCGTCGGATGAACGTAAACCGGACGGCATGTTCACCGTACAAGCGGGCGATGAGGCTGCTTATCTCGCACCGATGCCGGTCCGGAAACTGCCGGGAATCGGCCCCCGCGCCGCGGAGAAACTGGCCCGGCTTGGCATCCAGACACTCGGGCAACTTGCGGTGTTTCCCGAAGGACCACTGCGCCGCGAGATGGGCAACCAGTTCTCCAGATTGATCGAACGGGCAAAAGGAACTGATAACTCCGAGCTATCGTCGGAAACCAAATCTAAATCGATCTCTTCGGAGACGACCTTTCATGCAGATTCGACCGATCGGGCCTTCCTGGACAAGATGGTCGCTGATCTCTCCCAGAGCGTTGGCAGGCGACTCAGGCGTACGGGAAAGCATGCGCGTAGCGTGAGCCTGAAGCTGCGCTACAACGATTTCACGACGCTCACACGGCACAACACGCCAAATGTGTCGTTCGATGGCGATGCCCGTATTGTGGAGATCGCCACGGCTTTGTTGGACGCCACGTTGAAGCAACGCAACGTGCCGGTGCGCCTGATTGGTGTCGGAGTGGAGAACCTTTCCGAACCCGCGGCCCAGTTGTCTTTGCTTGATTCAGCCGTAAAAGATGTCTCGACTCTATCATCGACACTTGACCGAATTCGAGATAGATTTGGTGATGATTCAGTCACTCGCGGGCCCCGTTGATCAAGATCCGAGTTGGAAATAGCGGAATTAACGATGTGCCCTGTCGTCAGACCCTGATAAAATCGGACCGTCGATGGCGATTCGTTCAACGGTAGGACAGCGGACTCTGAATCCGTCAATCCAGGT
>JAPYSM010000193.1 GCA_029936485.1 Dehalococcoidia bacterium | reverse complement strand
ATCGCCGAAATGTACGCAAAAGCGCCCGGTACCACCTGGGAAGAGCGTTCTGCGTACGTCATGAGACGCCTGAAGGGCGCTTACTCGCTGGTCATCATGACCAAAAATCAGCTGGTCGGAGTACGCGACCCGCTTGGTATTCGCCCTCTCTGCATCGGGAAGTTCGGCGATGGCTACATATTGGCCTCCGAGAGCTGCGCCATCGATCACGTCGGCGGCGAGTTCCTACGGGAGATCGAACCCGGTGAGACGGTGGTGATCGACGAGAACGGCCTGGAGTCGTTCATATGGTCCGGCACCCGTGAAGGCCATGCGATGTGCATCTTCGAGCATATCTACTTTGCCCGACCTGACAGCATCCTGAACGGGAACCTGAACCAGTCGACTCGGGCCGAAATGGGCGCCCAGCTCGCGAGGGAGCATCCGGTCGATGCCGATCTCGTGATCGGGGTGCCGGATTCAGCGATCCCCCACGCCGTCGGATACGCAAACGAGATCGGTATCCCTTACGGGGAAGGTCTCGTACGCAACCGGTACGTCGGACGCACCTTTATCCAGCCGAGCCAGCGCATGCGTGACATCGGCGTCGGGATGAAGTTCAACGCGTTGCCTGACGTGATTAGGGGCAAGAGACTGGTAGTGATAGAGGATAGTATTGTCCGGGGCACGACCAAGTCACGCGTGGTGAAGTTGCTTCGAAACGCAGGCGCCGCCGAGATTCACGTCCGCATCGCCTCACCGCCAATCATCTCCACCTGCCACTTTGGCGTCGACATGGCGACTATCGACGAACTGATCGCCGCCCAGAAGACCGTCGATGAGATCAGGGACGCAATTGGCGCCGATTCTCTAGGATATTTGAGCGTGGATGGACTGAGAAATGCGGTTCAGGCCAAAGCAGGAACCTTCTGCAACGGCTGCTTCACAGGCAAGTACCCGATCCCGGTCCAGCTTGAAATGAACAAGATGGAGTTTGAATTTGAAGGGGCTGCGGCTACCGATTAGCCGCGGGTTCAGGCAATCTTGGATTATTTTAGATCGACCTCGGCTCAGGGCGTTCCTGAAATTCTGGATGTCTTCTCATATTCCCTTCCAAATGGCTTTCGCGCGAAGCTGGGGCGTAATAAGCTAAATCACGTATTCTCCCCGAGACTCCTGTCGCTCGTTTAGAGTTCCGGGATTCCCCCCAAGAAATCGCCAACACCCGCGAGATCCATAAGGTAGTGGCCGCATCCCCATGACCGCCAACACCTCCCCCAATACCTACAGGGCCGCCGGAGTCGATCTCGACGCGGCGGGCGCTCTCAAAGATCGAATCAAAGCGGTCGCCGGCATCACCTTTGGCGGTCGAGTCATAGGGCGTCCGGGCTTTTTCGCCGGGGTTTACGAACGATCACCTAACGACGACATGCTGATGGCCGCCAGCGCCGACGGAGTTGGGACAAAAATCGCCGTTGGACAGTCCGCCAAAAATTTCCGCGGACTCGGGATGGACCTGGTTAATCACTGCGTAAACGACCTCCTGACAACCGGCGCACGCCCGGCCTTCTTCCTGGACTACATCGGCCTCGGGCACGCAGAACGTGACGACGCTGTTGAGGTCGTTGAAGGTATGGCGGAAGCCTGCAACGCCGCCGGATGCGTCCTTATCGGCGGAGAGACCGCCGTCATGCCCGGGCTTTATTCCGGGGACGATATGGATGTGGTGGGTGTCATCGCAGGGTATGTCCATCGATCCGATCTTCTCGGCGGTGAAGCGACGGAGCTCGGTGACGTTTTGATCGGCATCCCATCAAACAGTCCTCACACCAACGGCTACTCGTTGATCCGGCGTGTATTTGATATCGACAACCACCCGGAAGTACTTGACGAGACCGAGTGGTCGCCTGACATCGGCAGATCTCTCGGCGACGCACTTCTGGAACCACACCGGAGCTACCTTGAGCCCATCACACCAGTTCTGGGCATGATCCGGGGGATGGCGCACATCACCGGCGGCGGTGTGTTCGAAAACATTCCGAGGTCGCTTCCAGAAGGAATGGGCGCCGACATCGATCTTTCGAGCTGGGAAGTACCGCCACTGTTCCGATTAATACAGGAACGAGGCAAGATCGATCGGGACGAAATGTTCCGTGTTTTCAACATGGGCCTCGGCATGGTCCTGCTGGCTTCGGCAGATCGCACTTCCGAGATTATGGAACTGATACCAGACGCGTGGATCGTCGGGCGCGTCGTTGAACGTGCCGCAAATGCTGAGTCCGTGGCGCTTATATAACGATTGACCGCGAATACGGCTAGGCCGCACATTGAGAGACATTCTCGGCGATATAACGTTGCCGCACACGTACAGTCAGACACCCCAAAGGAACGATTAGTTGGCCCTCGCCTTACTTAGCCCGTACGACAAAACAGGACTGATCGAATTTGCCCGGGTTATACAGGCCGCGGGATACGACCTTGTGTCGACAGGCGGAACGCATGCCGTTTTGGACGGTGCCGGATTGAAGGTCAAACAGGTCGTAGACGTCACAGGGTCTCCAGAAATTCTGGACGGCCGCGTCAAGACGCTCCACCCGGTAATACACGGCGGATTGCTCGCCCGGCGCTCCAACTTGGACCATGTGGCCCAGCTCAAGGAACACGACATCCAGCCGATCGACATCGTTGTCGGCAACCTGTACCCGTTTCGGGAGACCATCTCAAAACCAGACGTCACGCTTTTGGACGCCCTTGAGAACATTGATATCGGCGGCCCAACAATGGTCCGCGCCGCGGCCAAAAACCACCCGGACGTGGTGATCGTCGTGGACCCGGCTGACTACGAGCGCATTGGTGCCATGTTGGCGGACGGCGGCGTGCCACAAGAAGAGCGTCGTCGACTCGCTGCCAAGGCGTTCCAGCACGTTGCCCTGTACGACACAGCGATCGCTGGATACTTGCGAGACACTCCGACAGAGGACGAAGAAGAGCAGGCGTCTCAACACTTCCCGGCGGAGTTCACCGCCGGCTTCAAACTTGGCGGCGTTCTTCGGTACGGCGAGAACCCGCACCAGTCAGGAGCTTTGTACTCCCGTGACGGCGGCAACGGCGGCGGCATCGCCTCCGCAGAGTTACTCCACGGCCGGGCGATGTCCTACATCAACTATCTGGATGCAGATGCGGCGTGGACGTCGGTCGCGATGCTCCCGTCTACGGCGGTTAGCGTCGTCAAACACGCAAACACCTGCGGCCTGGCGATGCACGAAAATCAGACCGAGGCATACAAACGGGCCTTCGTCGGAGACACCGTCTCGGCATACGGCGGCATTGTGGGCTTCAACACAACGGTCACCGAAGAGACGGCAGAGGCCATGCGGCCCGTGTTCTACGAGGTGGTGGCGGCTCCTGACTATGAACCAGAGGCGCTCAAGATCCTCAAGCGAAAGTCAAAAAACCTGCGCCTGCTCAAGGTGAAACCGATCAATGGACCGGACGTCGGGCTGCACACCGTCTCGGGTGGCCTCTTGGTCCAGGTGGCAGATCGTGGCACCGACGATCTCACGTTGTGGAATGTCGTCACCAAACGGCAGCCCAATGACGACGAGCGTGCGGACCTCGAGTTCGCATGGCACGCATGCCGGTTGATCAAATCCAACGCCATCGTTCTCGTGAAGGACCGGGCGATCGTCGGCATGGG
>JAPYSM010000192.1 GCA_029936485.1 Dehalococcoidia bacterium | reverse complement strand
GGGTTATCCGATTCCCACTTTTGCACCTCATCTAGCAACTGCTTACCCCAGCGTCGGGCGCGAACCGGGCCGATGCCCCAGACCTCCAGCAGTTCTGTTTCATTTCTAGGCCGTACGTCCGCTAGAGCGCGCGCTGTGCGGTCTTCGAACACATCAACGGGATCCATACGACTCTGTTGAGCGATTTCCGACCGTACTTGAATGATCCGTCCGACAAGGCCAGACGCATCCGATCCGGCCGGGTTCTGGCAGTTGTCGCAGCTGCCGCAAGATTCGACAGAGTTCTCGCCGAAATATTCAAGAATGTAAGATCGCCGGCATCCCAACGTTTGGGCGTACCCGAGCATCCGTTCAAGCATCTCAAACTCGTGCTCTCTGTGACGATCAACCACCATCGAATTGATACGGGCGTCGGGATTGTTGTCCATCAAGGTATCGGCCGACTCATCGAGCAGACCAGACTCCTGAAAAGCGCGTATCGCCATCACCTTTCCGTCAAAATTCCCGAACCCGGATTCGGGGACACGTGAAGCGGGCCCCGCCATCGCGCACAGACGCCGCCAGGCGATACGCAGTTCCGAGGCAGGAGGATGATCCCGGTCGATGAATCGCCTCGGTCCGGAGGCCGAATACGGCGTGTAGATCAGGACGCATTCAGCAGGTTCGCCATCACGTCCAGCCCGCCCCGATTCCTGGTAGTACGCCTCAAGTCGGGCGGGCATGTCGTAATGCACGATGAATCGAACGTCTGGTTTATCGACTCCTAGTCCAAAAGCGTTGGTCGCGACCATCACGTCGATCTGGTCCGTCATAAATCGTCGCTGAACATCGGACCGGGTTTTCGCCACCATGCCTGCGTGATAGTGCGCCGCTTTTAACCCCGCCCCCGAGAGCAACTCGGCCAGTTCCTCCGTTCGTTTACGCGAACCCACGTAAACGATCCCACTCTTTCCACGTCTTTTCATGGCGTAGTCGAGTAAGAAGTCCTGCTTTTCACTGTTCCCGCCTCCAAAATTCACCACGAAGTTCAAATTGGGACGGTCCACCGAGTGCACCACGCGAATAGCATCGTCCAGCCCGAGGCGCCGTGCGATATCGTCACGCGCCTGACCCGTGGCCGTTGCCGTGAGTGCGATAGTTCGGGGAGACCCAAGTTGTTTTCGGACGGAATCGAGTCTCAGGTAGTCGGGCCGGAACGTGTGACCCCACTCTGAAACACAGTGCGCTTCGTCTATGGCAAGGAGATTGATCCCCGCTTTGGCCAATCCCGTGACGAACTTCTGGTTCGCCAAAGACTCCGGCGAGGTGTACAGCAGATCGAGATCGCCATCTCGAAAATCTATGTACGTGTCGCGTTTCTGGACATTGGTCAAGTTGGAGTTGATGAAAGCAGCACGGATGCCATTAGAGACCAGGCTTTCGACTTGATCCTGCATGAGCGCTATATGCGGCGAGACCACCAGCACGCGCCCAGACACGAGCGCGGGTAGGACGTAGGCCATGCTTTTGCCACTTCCAGTAGGGAGCACAACGAGAACATCCGAAGAGTCCAGTCCGCGCAGGGCCTCTGATTGCCCCGGACGTAATCCGGGATAGCCGAATTTCTCGGCGAGCAGGGCGGTGTAGGTTGCGTGATCCGATGGAAGGCCGCCGCCCGCGTTGGGAGCGCTGTCGAGAGTTTCGGTAATCAGGGTCCGGTCCAACTAATACTTGTGTTAGGCGATGAATACTGTCGGATGATAGCGACCACCTCGAACAAACTCCGGGGGGAATGTCACAATCGCAATTAACTGGGGGATTAATCAGGCCAATACGCTCGTTCCAAAACCGAGACCGGGCCGATTATCGAGTCCCGATCGGTCCAAACCGCTCTGTTCGAATACGCTCGGACGCTATCCCGGCATCCACGAGAGCATTTGCGGCCGTTTCCACGAATCCTTCTGGGCCACAGATAAAGGCCCTACCTACGATTCCTAACCGGTCAGACACTTCGGAGATCATCTCAACATCCACTCGTCGAGCGAATCCATCCCACCCATCCGGTGTTGTTCTCGTAAAAGTGTGCTCCACCTCAAAACCGTTCCCGGCCGCAGACAGAGCATCCAGTTCGTCGCTGTAGATTACGTTTTCAGGGGAACGTGAGCTGTAGAGCAGTAGTGTCGGAACGAGACATGCTGTGCTGTTCCGGTGACGGAGCATCGACATCAACGGGACTATTCCAGACCCGCCGCCGATCAACAGAAGTGGTCCGCCCATCGATCCGTCCCAGGTGAATGGGCCGCCGATCGGGCCACGAACCTCAACCTGATCTCCTACTTCCACGATGTCGTGGAAGTAGGGCGAAACTTCCCCGCCTTCGATCGTTTCGACCGTGAGGTCTACGACGTTACGCGTCTCAGGCCCCGTAGCAATCGAGTAACTTCGCTGGGCCTGATAGCCGTCAGGCGCAGTCAATCTAACGTCGTAGTGCATCCCCGGGCGGAACGGCTGCCATAGGGGCAAGAGCAACCGAAACGTCTTGACCCGATACGTTTCAACGGTGATCGATTCCACGGTCGCCACCTGCCATATCAGATGGTCTGGTTGAGAGCCGGCTCGAGATCGATCAGAATCTTGCATCGTCAAATGTCCGGGGCTGATTCGTTGAAAACGGTGAGTCCCGAACTCTGAGTGGGCCGCATCCTGAGCGAATATCCAGCAACAGGCTTCTCCATCAATCTAACCCTCTCCGGTCGAGGAAGGGAAAGCCAAGCGGGTCAGTCGCCCCAGTAGCGCTGTTCTTTCCAGGGATCTCCGTACATGTGATAACCGTTCGCCTCCCAGAAACCGGGGGCGTCCTCATCCATGAATCGGATGCTCTCCACCCACTTGGCGGATTTCCAGAAATACAGATGCGGCACGATCATACGGACCGGCCCACCGTGCTCCGGGGTGATCGGCTCGCCGCCGAACTCGTGGACGAGGTATGCCTTCCCGCCACGCACATCAGCGACCGGCAGATTGGTCGTGTACCCGCCGAACGACCGGAACATCAAATAGTCCTCTGCGATATCCTCTCCCAGCCCCGCCTGCTCGAAAAAGACGTCTAAATCGACACCTTTCCAGTCGCTGTCCAACATAGACCACTTTGTGACGCAGTGAATGTCGGTGTGGATATCGGTCTGCGGCATCGCCATCAGGTCGTCCCAGGTCCAGGACTTGAAGCCGCCTTCACCGAGGTCGATCGTGAACTTCCAGTCTGATTGCGACACACGTTCCGTTGGCCCGTATGTGAGGACCGGGAATCCGGTCTCGTAGTACTGGCCCTCGGGTATCTCCCGCGGTGGTTGAGGACGGCGGAATCCAGAGAATCCTCGACTGAGCACGGCGACGTTTCCTCACAACTATTCTGGCTACCTCCCGGATATGTATCGGGGAGATCCCGTGCTCCTGTTCACGGCAAAGCGGTATGCCGAAGAGAGCCAAGGAGGTCCGATTGTATCCCGACCTGGGAATTAGCGAGCCTCTCAATCAAGTCCCGTCTGGGAAATCGACGCGTCTATACTCCGGCGCACATTCAATTGGTCGCATCAACACAGGTTAATCACGCGAGGAGAGTTCCGAATGAGACTCGAGGGCAAATCGGCCATCGTTACCGGCGCAGGAAACGGAATCGGCCGGGCGATCGCCATGCTTTTCG
>JAPYSM010000191.1 GCA_029936485.1 Dehalococcoidia bacterium | reverse complement strand
GGGCTGCCTTTGCCGTCCATCCAGCGGCCGAATATGTGATTGACCCAGCCAACCAGAGAAGTGTTTGAACGGAAGTTCTGGGTGATCAGCGTCAGGTCTACATGTGGCTCAGAACGAAGTTGATTCAACGTCGGAAGATCGGCGTGACGGAAGCGGTAGATTGACTGTTTTGGATCTCCGACGACGAACAATGCGCCCGGGGTCGGATAACCGACACCGTGACGATCGGTAAGATCCCGGACTAGTTCCACCTGAAGCGGGTCGGTGTCCTGGAACTCGTCTACGAGGACGTGCGTATATCGCTCCTGGAAATGTCTGCGGGCGTCGTCGTCCTTCAGGAGCGCCACTGTCCATGTCAACATGTCGTGAAACTCGGCATTACCGGTTTTTCGTCGCTCCTCGGCGTACCCGGTAACGAACTCCTTCAGAGGGCCGAGTAGATCCCCGAGGGCGAGGCGTCGCCGGCCGGCGAGTTCATCATTCAGCTGGTTCTGCAGGTGGTTCAAGGACTCTTTAATTGTTTTAGTGGCTTTGACACCTGAATCATCGGTGTCCCAATTGTTCGCATTGCCAAGGCGTTGCGCAATCTTGGTATTCGGGCTGGCCAGCAGCCAGTCGGCGTCCTCGCTTTCGGGCCCGATTTGTTCTAGGCGGTCGGCGATCGTCTTGAAGGACTTCAGCCTGGCGGTCAGTTCGTCTCCCTCGGGAAGTTGGCAAAAACGCGCCATTTCGGGCAACCAGCTGCCGGCGGCAACAATTTGTTTTGCCGCTGCAAGAGGTACATTCCCCGATTCCTTAAAATCGTGTTTCTCGACCAAGTGGTAGTTTTCGTGCAGTTGGCGGGCCGTGTCGGTCAGATCTTCAAGAGGAGATTTAAGACCAAGCCGAAATGCCGTTGCGATGGCTGAAGCGAATTCGCCCGTATCCGGTTGTTCATCCAACCAACGAGACCACGCCTCATCGAAATTGAGCTCCGCCTGGACCTCGTCCACAGGTTCAATCACGGGGGGTAATCCGGCCTCCAGTGGCCGTTCACGGAGCATAGATAGTGCAAAGGAGTCGATGGTCTGTATTACGGCGAAATCCATCTCACGAACGGCTGTATCCAGTTTCTCACGTTCACTGCTACCTATATATGCCTCATCACGTGCCGCAGTAACCTTGGCCCGCACGAGCTCTCGTAACTCGGCGGCGGCTGCGCGCGTGAAGGTTATTACGACCAAATTCTTGACTGGCACGCCGCTTTTCAGCAGTGCAGTCACCCGGCCGACAAGTGCCGTCGTCTTCCCAGTGCCAGCGCCTGCTTCCACAAACAACGTTGTGTCCAGGTCATTGACGATACGTTCCCGGGCAGCCTGGTCATTCATTGTCACGAACCCACTCCAGAAGCATCGATCGATATTCCTGAAGCCAGGCCAACAAAACGCGCCAGCGCAGGGTCGTCAGAATTACGCTCCCATGCCGATACTCTTCCGCCCGGACAGATCCGATCGTATGGGCAATAAGCACAGTTCTCCGGTGCGAATACGCCAGAACGATCGCGGGTGTACTTTTCTCCTGGGTAAGCCGGGAAGATGCCCTCCTCTATGCCGGACACAATCTGGTCAATAACCTGTTCAAACCGAGGAGTTGCGATTTCGAGGGACGTGCCGACTGTTTTCGAACCACCACTATCCATGACGAACCAGAACTCGGCGTCGATCGACTCGATTTCAGGTTGCCACTCTTTGATGGCCATGGCGTAGATGGGAAGTTGGAGATGCTTGCCGCCATCCACCGGGTCGTTCGCAATCTCGGAAAAACGTGAACTCCCTCCGCTTTTGTAGTCTATGACCGTAGCCGCAGAGCCGTCACTCGATACATCCACCCGGTCTATCCACCCCCTGAATTGAACCGCCCGTTCGCCAGGCAACTTTAGGATCACCGCCGGAATTTCTGTTCCATCTCCGAAGCCAAGCTCGGTCGCCACGGGCCGCTGACCGCGTTCGTTTATACGAGATCGGTGTACATCCAAGAAATCGAGCAGGCCGCGCTTTATCCGTTCCCTCTCCAGTCGCCACAACACCGGCCTGCCGATCAGGCCATTGCGCTCGAAGTCATCGAACTCGATGTTTGCGATCTGTTGCAAGCGATCGGCGTCGGTTGCGGCGCTTGCAGCCGGTTGCCTGAGGGTATCCTTGACGAAGGTATCGAGGATGTCATGGATGATGATGCCTCGATCCAGGGCGCTCAATGTCTCTGCGACCTCCGGTGCCTTGGTTGGCTCGACACCGATCTCGTATGCCAGGAAGTATCTGAAGGGACAGTTGGCCCAGGTCTCAAATCGGGTGGAAGAAGCCACGCCAGCTAGGGACCCTGCGGACCATGTCTCTTTGTGGCCTACGTTCGGGCCGACAGCGCCGTCCCATCGTGTCAGTTGACGCGTTTGAAATCTGCCACGCTCCAGTTCTAGGCCGGATGAGAGGGTTTCACCCGGGGCGGTGAACAGGAAATGATCTTCTAAATTGCGCCCGTTTACGCGCCATGCAGCGAGACTTTTTAACTCGTATTCATATCGATCGGCTGGCCGGGTCTCTGACGTTTGTCGCGTGGGAGTCGGGACAATCTCTACCAGACCGTTCTCAGTATCCAGTAAGTTGGCGGGAAGGGGCTTGCCGTGGGCCCCCTCCGCAGCTTCCCTGAACCAGCGAGACGGCCCTACCTGCCGCGTCGCTCCGGGCTGCGATCGGGGCCACACCAGTACACGTTGGGGTGCGCTTCCGAGCGCCGTCAGGTAGCGTCGTCGGGCGCTGGCCCGTTCATCTCCCAAGGTCTTGAGACCAGGTACTCCGTTCCGAAAGATGTCTGGGAGCAACGGGTCTTCTGATCCGATCGCTGGATAGCTGCCTTCCGCCATTCCAACAACGTAAATCAGGTCGAAATCGCAACCTGAGGCCTGTCTCAGAGGAGCGACAAACACGCCACTTGCAAGCCGCCCAACGCGGGAGAGTGGCCGGTCGAGCTCTTGTTCAAGCGTTCGACGGAACCTTTGGAACGTGGGTGACGGAAGGTTAATTGAGTCGAGATCGCTGATAGCGTCCAGCGCAGAATTCAGAGCTTGTGCAGCCTCGTCGCCATCCGACTCCAACGCGCGGGCCTGGCCGTATTTCTCCTTAAGCGCTTTGAGCCACGTTACGAAGTCGCCCCAGCCCCAGGACGACGCATTTCGTTCTGCGCTTAACTGTTCGGCGGCCAATTGGGCCACGAATTTACGAAGTCGCTCGCTTTCGTTAGCCTCGTTGATCCAGGCTGACCGAGATGCATCATCGCCCTCGTCCTGTTTTGCTGCTTTCTCCGCCCGAACGCGCAGTCGTCTGGCATGTTCGGCCAGTCTGTGGTCCCAAGATCCAGCGCCCGCAACCACGCCAGCATTACGAGATATGACGTCCCATGCCGCGCCCGCGGCGGGGTCCCCGTCGGCAGTGACGACGGGACTGCCCGTGACCCATGCCGCCATCCGGTCCCTGGCAAACCTCGAATCTCCGTCACCTATGTGATCCATTGAGCCGGGGCGGTCCAAGAACGCTAGTAATCCCCGAATCCAGCGTCCGCCGGGAGTGTTAGCCAGGGTGACCGGCGAAGGCCCAGAGACTGGTACTCCGCTCAACTGGAACGCTCCGGTTAAGCGCGCTCCATAGGAAGG
>JAPYSM010000020.1 GCA_029936485.1 Dehalococcoidia bacterium | reverse complement strand
CCCGGCTGCGGAGGCATGTCCGGGTTGAGATCGAAATCCCAGTCTTCGTAACCCGGCCCTGCCATCTGGTAGTGCGGCCCGGTATTAATTACGCGCTGGATGCCGTGAGTTACGGCGGCGACCATCATGTTGTAGTTGCCCCGTGTGTTGACGTCGAAAGCGATCCTCCGGTGTGGTCTGAGAACGGACAGGTTGATGATCGCGTCCATTCCCTCCGCCGCGTCCACCACATCATCCAGCGAGGACACGTCGATCTGGCGCCACTCGTGCGTGGTGACAGGTGATTCACCGATGTCTGTGATACGGAGGCGATGACGATCGCCAAGCGCATCAACGACCCACGGCCCCAGCATCCCGTTTCCGCCCAGTATCAAGATGTTCATCAGGCTGCTCCCTGCCCTTCCCATAGCCCGAGGATCGATGCCGCACGTTTGAGAAGGAATCGGCCATTGGGGATCGGTGACTGTACGTGGATCGTCCGGAACGAAACAGGATGCGGGGCATCGGCCGACTGCGCGTTGGCACCGAGATCGGCGATCAGGGCTGCTTTGATCGCCGTGGCGAGGTCATCGCTGGCGAGCGCAGCACTCTCACCCGAATTGACCGCAGCGGTGGTGTCACCGTCTACCAGGGGGAACCCGAGTCTCAGGTTGGCAATCTTGATGCCACCTTCCCGGCCAAACTCCCGGCAGACGTATTCGCAGAGATGAGCGGATAGGATTACCGGATCAACGCTCGGGGTGGGCCGCCAGTTCTCGGTGACGGTCAAGTTCTCCGGATAGTCATCCAGCAATCGCAAGGTGCTCAAGTTGACGAACCGGCCAACTCCAGCGGAACGGGCCGCCGTAAGAAGGTTGTACGTACAGCGCGTGTGCACGTCCAGGAGATCGGAAGCGGATGCGAAGTGACCGCCGTGTCCTATGTGGACGATGACGTCGATACCTTCAACAAGGCGGTTCGTAGATTCGTCATGACCAAGATCACAGGCCACGATATTTGTTTCGCCGTCTGCGTGACCGGCGAGGTCCGTGAGGACCAGATCATGGTGCGGGGCTAATAGCTCGGCCAGCGACCGGCCTAGTTCGCTCGTGGCCGAGGTCAATAACAGTCGCAACTTGTGCCTCCGGAATGTGGCGATAGTTCGATGGAATCTTGCCGGCGTAGCTCGTAATTTATTAACGCGCACGACCCTCGAGACAGCTTAGACGCAGCCAATGCCCGTCTCAAGGCGTTTAACGACTATTCGAACGATGTCTCCACCGCTGCCCTGAACAGGCACAAAAAAATCCCCCGAATATCTTTCAGGGGATCAATTCCATTGGTCAGACCGAGTGCGTCCCTTACGGCTCTATGCCCAGTCCTTCAATCGCATTGAGAAATCGATGGAACGCAGAGACGGTTCGCGTCCAGCTTGCACGCAAAAATCCGGGACTTTCGTCGATATGTGGAGGAGGGATCTGTGTAGAGGTAGCCATTTGTTCTTCCGCTGCTGTGTACAGGCGCCGGGTTCAACAGGCCCCGGGAGCGGAAGTTAATAAAAAACCCCCGGGAACGAATGTCCGCAGGGGCCGCACAGAACGTTGTGGTCATCGACCAGCTAGCGCGCGATTGCTCCTCCCCTGCGGGTGGTACAACAACAAGCGCACATGGTTGCTAGTGATGAAAGGTGAGTCATCGTGATGCAATTCTATTCGGAATGTCCGTGATTGCAAAACTTAGGTGGCATGAAACATGTTTTACCGGTGTCTGCCAGTATTGGCCCCGGCTTCCGTTTGTAACTCAATCAGACTTTAAGCCCAGTAAATCCATCACATTCCCTCCCAGCGCAAGGTCGATATCGGTGTCGTTCAGCCCCGAACTGCGAACACCCTCCATGGCCCTACCCTGCCGTATCAGTGGAAAGTCGCTGCCGAATAGGATCCGATCGCTTCCGGCGGCGGCTGCAGAGATGGCGTACACATCGGGTCTATACAAGAACGGCGTGGCGGCACTATCGAAATAGACGTTGGACAGAGTTTCCGCCACCTCCGGCACGAGGGCGTAAAACGGCAAACCTCCACCGAAATGGGCAAATATGAACGCCACATCCGGGAATGCTGCTGCCAGGTTTAGCAATCTGTTCGGAGTTGTCGCGCCCTTGCCCGGGTAGCTGTGACCGACGGGCTCAGACGCGTGTACGAGCACAGGAACTGCGGCTTCGCTCGCCAAGGCCATGATGCCCCGCAATCCTTCCACCTGCTCCGGGTTCCAGCCCTGCGTATCGGCATGCAGCTCGCCGATGCCCCGAGCACCTGAGGACAGGCAACGTTCGACCTCTCTCAGCGCCGCCTCACCCCATGATGGGTCCACGCTGCAGTAGGGAACGATTTTGCCGGGAAATTCAGCTGCAGTTGCGATTAAATAATCGTTAGACAGCCGTGCCGCGTCCTGATCGGTCCAACCGTATCCCAGCGCCACAGAAATATCGACACCGGCCTCATCCATCTCCGTGATCAAGTCTTTAGATGAGGCTGTAAGGGCGGCTGTGTCGTTAAACAAAGCGGAGAATGTACGATCAGCAGCCAACCAGCGTTCCTGCTGATCTCTGAACTCCCCGGGCAATATGTGCGTGTGTGAGTCGACTATCAAGAGGTTTGATTGGCCCTCGGTGAAACGAAGAGACCGGCGGAGATTGATATACTTTCGGCACGAATTCACGTTGGCGCACACAATCTTGACGTAATTGCGCCACGCCTCACTTTACCCGACGTTTAACCACCGGAGGCCTGATGGCCAATCCCGCGTTATCCCCTGCTATCCCGCACACCACGCCGAAGATGGGCGTGGTCGCTGCGATGTACACGACGCCGGAAACGGTGATCGAGGACTACGGTAAGCTGCTGAAACTCGCCAACTACCAGGAAGCGCTCGCCCCGGAGACGCAGACACTCCTCAAGATCAATCTGTCTTGGCAGCACTATTACCCCGCTTGCTCCACAACGCCGTGGCAGATGGACGGGGTGATCAAGCAGCTCAAGTCGGACGGGTACGATGATTTGATGGCCGCGCATAACGGGACCGTGGTGGTCGACCCGTTTGAGGGTGAAACCAACAATAAGCACAAGGTGGTCGAGGAAAAGCACGGCATCCCAAGCATCACGCTTGATGTGGCGCCAAACCGATGGGTTCCGTACACGCCGAAGGGTGACATGCTTGTGCTGAACGACGTGTTCCCGGACGGTTTGTTCATCCCGGAGACCTTTGCCGGCAAAAACGTCATTCACTTCCCCACCGTCAAGACGCACGTATTCACTCAGATGACCGGCGCCATGAAAAACGCGTTCGGCGGATTGTTGCATCGCAATCGTCACTGGACGCACGCTGTCATCCACGAAACACTGGTTGATCTTTTGACGATCCAGAAGGAGATCCACCCGGGAATATTTGCCGTCATGGACGGCACCTTTGCTGGCGATGGGCCGGGCCCCAGGGCCATGCGCTGGCACGAGAAGAACCTGATCCTTGCAAGCGCAGACCAGGTTGCGATCGACGCGACGGCGGCGAAGATGATGGGGCTTGATCCGATGTCCCTGCCAAAGATCCGTCTTGCCCATGAGGCCGGTCTCGGAGTCGGAGATCCGTCAGAGATCGAGATCGTCGGAGAGGACATTTCCAACGTTAACTGGCACTTCGCCAGTGGGCAGAGCACGTTTGCCAGCCGGGGACAGAAGCTGATATATCACGGACCGTTAAAGCCGTTTGAGCGCATCCTGCTCAGGAGTTTTGTAGCTCCGTGGGCCTTCTTTGCCTCAAACGTGTATCACAACTCGTTCTGGCTGCGGTTCATTGGCCGTAAGCGCGTTGCGGAGGCGATGAAGACAGGCTGGGGCCGGCTGTTCCTGAGTTACTAAACGCCGATGCGACCACCACCTATCGACGCATTTTGACTGGTCAGTAGGCAGTGGATGTCGTCGGCGTACTTAAGCTCGGAATCGTCTTCAGGTTCGTATCCCATCAGCAAAACCGTTGGCTTGCCCGGCCCGTCTCACTCCTGGACGGTGTTTGCCGGGATCAGATCTCGAAGTGGCTGGCGCTATCCCGGAGATACCAGCCACTACTTTCTAAGCCCCTTCTTCAGGGTGTGCGTCACCACGAGGCCACTCGTTATGGGCAAACACGCCCAGGTCGCGGCCTTGGTGCACATGGACGATTAGCTCTTCACGGTAGATACCGACGGCGTCGATCAGATCGTCATCGATCATCTCGATTATGTCTTGAATTCCCTCTTGCGTGAGGCTCTCAGACACAACGAGGGTGGCGTGCACAACCGGGGAGGCGTAGTGAATGTCCAATCGCCCAACCGGCGTCGCTTCTTCGATCACCGTGTAGCACTCGGAGTTGGGGGTGCGCGTCTCGCGCTGGAAGTAAAAACCGGGCATTGTTAGTTGCGCACCTGGCCGTCGCCACGGACGACCCACTTGTATGTAGTGATCTCACGTAGACCCAGCGGGCCCCGTGCGTGCAGCCGGTCCGTGCTGACTGCGACTTCCGCGCCGAGGCCGAACTCCCCACCGTCATGAAAGTAGGTCGAGGCGTTTGAAAATACGGCTGCGGCATCCACAGTGGACAGGAACCGCTCGCTCGTCTCCTCATCCTCGGTGACGATGGCCTCGGAGTGGCCCGAGCCGAACTCATCGATGTGACCGAACGCGTCGTCCATGGAGTCCACCACCTTCACAGCGGCGACTAGCGCCAGGAACTCCTGGCCATAGTCCTCATCCTCGGCGGCCTTCAAATGGTCGCCGCCAAGGACAGGTTCCAGGATGGCAAGCGAGCGTCGGTCACAGCGAAGCTCAACGCCGCGGTCTGCAAGTTGGTGGGCGATGGTGGGAAGATAGTTGGGCGCGACCTGCTCATGTATCAACAGGGTGTCGAGGGCGTTGCACACACTGGGGCGCTGCGTCTTGGCGTTCACCACTATGGAGATGGCCTTTTCAAGATCGGCATCGACATCCACATACGTGTGGCACACGCCGATACCGCCGGTGATGGCGGGGACACGGGCGTCTTCACGGACGCGGTTGATGAGCGTCTCGCCGCCACGGGGGATAAGAAGATCAATCAGGCCGCGGGCCTTCAGCATCTCGTCGACTATGGCACGGTCCGTGGTGTCTATGAACTGGATCGCATCGGAGGGTAAACCGGACGATTCGAGCGCGTTCCGGGCGATCCATGCCAGTACTTTATTTGAGTTGATGGCCTCACGCCCGCCACGCAGAACGACCGTGTTCCCCGACTTCAAGCAAAGAGCTGCGATATCAACCGTTACGTTGGGCCGGCTTTCGTAGATGACGCCTATTACGCCAAGAGGCACTCGCACGCGTTCGATTTTCAGACCGTTGGGGCGTGTGAATGATTCGATCTGTTCGCGCACGGGATCGTCCAGCGATGCGACGTGTCGAACGTCGGTTGCGATCTTTTTAATCCGGTCGGCATCCAGCTTCAGTCGATCGATGATGTGATCGCCAAGCCCGTTGGAATCGGCGGCTGCAACGTCCATATCGTTGGCCAATACGATCTCTTGTATGCGTGCTTCCAGATCCGAGGCCAGAGACATCAGGAATTCGTTCTTCTGATCCGTCGAAGCGGATGCGAGAGTTTTACCGGCGGCGCGCGCCGCGATGGCTCGCTGCGTGAACTTTGGGTCAGTGCGAGTGCTCATATTCCCGCTGCCCTTTCAGTCGGATTTGAATCTGTCTGCGCCGATATTTCAGATCCGTTGTCCGCGAGAGCCATGTTGTTGCGGTGGACGATATCGGGGCCGTAACCGTAACCAAGTATCGGCTCGATCTTGTCCGATCGGACCCCCAGGATCCGACCTATCTCTACCGATCGGTAGTTAGCGATGCCCCACGCTATCACCTCTCCGGCCGGATCGACGATTGAGATGTTTTCACCGCGTTCAAACGAGCCATCGACCCGCACGACACCGGCGGGAAGAAGACTGTTGCCGCCGTATCGCAATGCCTTTGCCGCTCCGACGTCGACAGCCACGCTGCCCCGACTGCTTGCCTTACCGGTAAGTAAGAACCGTTTCCAGCCTTCAACACGATTGGTTGTCGGTTCGAATCGTGTGCCGATCTGCTCGCCTTCGGTGATCCGTCGTATGACATCAGGCGTTCTCCCTGCGGCGATAACGGTATAGGCGCCGAATCGAGTCGCCATTCGTGCGGCCTCGACCTTGCTGCGCATACCGCCCTGCCCTCGCCCGTCACGAGCGTCGCCGGCCATCGCCTCGATCCTGTCGTCGATATGCGCGACCGATTCGATACGCGTCGCCGAGGCGTCCAGGTTAGGGTCGGCAGTGAACAGGCCATCCTCGTGCCCCAGCAGGAGAAGGCCGTCCGCGTTCACGGCGTTCGCTATCGAGGCGGACAGGCGGTCGTTATCGCCAAATACGTCCCCCTCCAGCTCTTCTACTGTCACCACATCATTCTCGTTGATGATCGGAACGGCCCCGATGCTGAGGACCGATTCCAGCGTGTTTCGTACGTTCAGGTAGCGCTGACGGTTGGTAATGTCAGGTCGTGATATCAAAGCCTGTGCTACTGCAACACCGTGTTTTGCGAAAAGCTCGTCGTAGGTGCGCATGAGCTCGGGCATCCCGAGCGCGGCAAGCACCTGCCGTCCGGGTACGCCGCCGGATCGAGGTTGCTCGGTACCGGGGCGTCTTGCCACAACCCTGCGGCCGCCTGCGACCGCGCCGGACGTAACCACGAGTACTTCGTACCTATCCTTGATGAGCCCCGCCATCTGCCCAACGAGATCGGCCATGATCTCGATATCGAGCGTCTCACGACCGCCGGTAAGCAGGTTTGTTCCCAGCTTCACCACAAGACGGTTGGGCCGATCCTGAACGCGCGCGGACTTGTTTCCTTGGGCACTCATAAATAGACCGTCTGGCGAGTTTGTGGGTAGGTAAATCTGGCGCGCTTCACCCGTGGTTGTGACGGGTTGGCATTGCGTCGTGTTGAATTATACCGGCCCTTATGTCTCTGAATTGGCCTTCGGTGCGTGGGATTACCTGATAAAACGGCAATAACACGATGGCGAACGACGAAGCGGATTGTTATGATCGAAGACGAAGCCCGGCGAGCGCACGATACTGGCCCTCTTGGCGTGCTAGCACAGCTAGTAGAACGGACTGGATGACCCTTTCAGCCCTCCTGCCTCTGCTCTCAGAGAGCGAGCGTTTTCAGGAGCTGATAGACCGTCTTCGGGAACCCATTTCCCATGAGACGTTAATTGCGCCCGAAGCGCCGACACCATATGCGGTGGGAGCGCTGTGGCGTTCTTTTGGCGCGCCCGTCGTGGTCGTGACATCGCAGCCCGAATCCGCACGCCGATTGACCGACCAACTATTCACATGGCTTGGGGAAGACGCGCCGATTTACCACTTCACAGAGAACGAGACGCTCCCCTACGAGCGTTTGACGCCTGACCGTGGCGCTACACACCAGCGGATCCGGGCAATGGCGGCGCTTGAAGACCGCCTGGCTTCTCGCCCGCCCCTGATCGTTGCGTCCGCTCTCGCCTTGTCCGAGAAGACGTTGGAACCGGAAGCATTCCGGGCCGGCTGCTATCAGATAAAAGTTGGAGACGTGTCCGCACCGAACAAGCTCTCACAGACATTGGTCGAGATCGGATACGAGGTTGAATCCACTGTTGAAGTTCCGGGGACGATCAGCCGTCGCGGCGGGATTCTTGACGTATTCCCGGTCTCGTCCGATGTGCCTTACCGCGTCGAATTTTTCGGCGACGAGGTGGACAGTATCCGGGTGTTCGACCCCGAAACGCAGCGGTCTGTTGAACCCGCAAATGCCGTCACTATCGTTCCGGCTGAAGAGACTCTCCCGCTCAGGTCAAACGGGGGGCGGATCCGGGATCTGGTCGGTGGACTCGACTTTTCTGGCAGCGCCGCTCGTGTCGAAGACCGGGTTACGGAGGAGCTAGGACGGATTCTTCGTGGGGAGATGCGAGACGAGTTGTCCTACTACGCCGGGCTTTTCAACCATGGTTCATTTTTTGATTACATGCCACCGGGGGCACTACTCGTCACGCTGCGATCGAGCGCCATCGAAGACGCAGCCCGATCAACGGATAGGCGTCTTGATCAGCTCCGCGCTACCAAGGTGTCACGGGGCGAGATCCCGAACCATTTCCCACAGCCATACCTCGAATGGGGCCTCATTGCCGATGCGCTGAAAGACCGCAAACGTTCGGTTGCCATATCCCCGTTCGGGGTCGACGACGATCGATTACCCGGGTCCGCAGAGCGCTTGCCGTTCGAGATATTTCCGGTGTCCGGTGGCGAGGCAGAGTTTGCGCTGGACGAGATCGAGCGACGACAGGCGGCTGGGTACAGGGTCGTTGTGCTGACACAGCATGCGGAGCGACTCGCCGAAATGGCGGAAGAAAAAGGGATGGCCCACTCCGTTGCAAAAGAGCCGCTGCAGGCGCCAGAACCCGGTACAGCGATCTTCGTTCAGGGACAACTACGCGAAGGTTTCGTAATGTCACCGGTCGGCGAGAGCCCGCTGGTGCTGCTCACGGACAAAGAAGTGTTCGGCGTCTCCAAGGAACGCAGAAGAGTTCGACGTCGTCCGATTCGCCGCGGCGCGAAACTGAGCGACCTTCGCCCCGGCGTGTTCGTCGTCCACGTCGAACACGGAGTCGGCCGGTTTATCGGAGCCGAGGCGTCTGAGAACGAGGGACGCGAATATCTGCTGATCGAGTACGCCGAGAACGACCGGCTGTACGTCCCCACGGAACACGTGGACAGGCTGACCCTCTACCGGAGCGCAGCCGACGCGCCCCCAAGGTTGACCCGATTGGGCACGCAGGAGTGGACACGTGCCAAGGCTCGCGTGCGGCGTGCGACCGAGCAGATCGCCGCCGAGTTGATCGCGCTTTACGCATCCCGGGAAGTAATCCCGGGGCTTCAGGCCAAACCGGACACTCCATGGCAGGATCGGCTTGAGGCCAGCTTCCCGTTTGAAGAGACGCCGGACCAGTTGTCCGCCATCGCCGACGTAAAGGCCGACCTTGAGGTACCGCGCCCGATGGACAGGCTTGTTTGCGGGGATGTCGGATATGGGAAAACCGAGGTCGCACTCAGGGCAGCGTTCAAAATTGTCGAGAGCGGTCGACAGGTGGCGATCCTTGTCCCGACAACCGTTCTCGCGCAGCAGCATTACGAAACGTTCTCGGATCGCTTAAGTGCATTCCCTGTGAAGGTCGATGTACTGAGCCGTTTCCGTTCGGATGAAGAGCAAAAGGCCATTGTCGCCGGGCTCGCTGCCGGAGAGATCGATATCTGCATCGGAACCCACCGCATGCTGCAACGCGACATATCGTTCAAAAACCTGGGCATGGTAGTTCTCGACGAAGAGCAACGCTTTGGCGTGATCCACAAAGAACGCTTGAAGCAGCTTCGATCCGAAGTAGACGTCCTCGCCATGTCCGCCACGCCGATACCCCGAACGCTCCACCTTTCACTTTCCGGCGTTAGGGACATGAGCACGATGGAGACGCCGCCTGACGAGCGCCTGCCTATCAAGACATATGTCTCAGAAGAGAGCAACGACCTGATCCGCGAGGCGGTGCTCCGGGAGTTGGACCGCGACGGCCAGGTGTTCTTTGTCCACAATCGGGTCAAGAACATCGAGCACACGGCATACAAACTTCAGCAGATGGTGCCCGAGGCCCGGATCTCCATCGGCCACGGCCAGATGCGTGAGGACCAGCTCGCAAAGGTCATGACGTCGTTTGCGGCGCATGAGTCCGACGTACTCGTCTGCACCACTATCATCGAGAGCGGCCTTGACCTACCCAACGTCAACACGCTCGTTATAGATCGTGCCGACACCTTCGGGTTGTCACAGCTTTACCAGTTGAGAGGACGTGTCGGCCGTGGCGCGCACCGGGCGTACGCATATCTGCTGGTGCCGAAGGGCAAGCAACTGACGGAGCAGGCTGACCAGAGGCTCAATACAATCCTGGCGGCCACAGAACTAGGGGCAGGGTTCCAGATCGCCATGCGTGACCTTGAGATCAGGGGAGCCGGCAATATTCTCGGAGACCAACAGAGTGGGCACATAGCGGCGATCGGGTTTGACCTGTACACATCACTGCTCGCTCGGGCTGTCGAATCGGTAAAAGCGCGGCGGGAAGGCAAGAATGCGCCTGACGAGGAAGTGCCGTTCTCGACGACGCGTGTAGATCTTGGCGTGGAAGCGCTTGTCCCCGACTACTATGTAGAAGACCTTGCCGAACGACTGGATATCTATCAACGTCTAGCCGCCATGCGTGCCCTTGGCGATCTCGAAGAGCTTGAAGAAGAACTGGAAGATAGATTTGGTCGTATCCCCGGCCCGACGAGGGTCCTGCTGTACACCACCAAGGTCCGCATCCTGTCCGAGGCGTGCGGCGTAAACGCTGTTGTCGCCACCGACGAGCGCGTTACCTTCTCACTCAATGAGCCAACGGGAGGCGCAAGGACGGTCCTACAGAAGGCGCTTGGCCGTGGAATAACCGTCGGCCACATGCAGATCAGGCTTCAGATAGATCGCGACGATCCGGAGTGGCGTGAGGAATTGACTTGGACGCTCGCGGAACTTGGCCGATTCCGGCAGCAGTTCCTCTCGGTGCTGGCAGCCGCCGGAGCGGCTGCGGGTGGGACCTAGCCGAACGCGTCTAGTACGGGCGGCAGGTCGTCCAGAGTTGTGATGCGCGGGTAGACGTCGTAGTCGATGGCCGTGGAATGACGGTCTATTAAAATCGGGTTGATCCCCGCACCCAGGGCGCCATCGATGTCCGTTTCGATCTGATCGCCGACGTGGACCGCGGCACACGCCTCGACACCCGCTCGCTCGAGAGCTGCCTTGAACATCTGCGGGTCCGGCTTGCTCGCGCCCACGTCCATTGAACTAAGGGTGAAGTTCACGCTGTCACGAAACCCCATTCTTTCAGCGACGTCGTGACCCGGTTGGCTCATGTTCGTGATGACCCCTACGACATACCCCCTTGACTGAAGGGTGTTCAGCGCCGGGATGACATCCTCGTACAGAGCGAATCCATATTTCTGACGGCGCACGGCTTTCCAGACTTCGCCCGCCTTGTGAAGATCAACCTCATGCCCTGCCCCACGTAATATAAGCTGTTCGTAACGCTCAAAAAAGCTTGACTGGGCCTCGGGGGTTAAGCCGCTGAGGGGTGCCTGTGCGGTCTGTTCAGCCATAAGCGCATCGGCCATCGCGTACCCTGCATCAATTCCGATTTTGTCGACCACAAAGCCGAAAGGCTCCATAGCGCGAGCCTGAACGACTTCTCGTGGTGGGTCGAAACCGATCAGGGTGTCGTAGAGGTCAAAAAACACGGCGCGAATTGAAGAAGTCATGGCGGGGATGCTACAACGGGCCAGCGCCCGGCGAGATGCGAAATAGGGCAATCGTGCGGGCGCATTGTCCCGACAAGGGCGCGCGAGGTGGCACCGATGACCCTAGAAGAGGCGTCGAGACGCATGGATCTGCTTGGACACAGCTTCTGCGGTTCCCCGGATTCCGCCGATAGCACCATCAGCGTTATCTACCGCCGCCATGACGGAGATTACGGTCTTATCTGCCCGAGGAGATTTTTTAGTCGGAAGACCTTTTTTAGACCTGACGGACCCGGAAAGAGGCGCCACATGAAGGGCAGGTGATACTGCCGTTCGTCACGTTCAGTGATTTGCCGCAATACGGGCAATAACTGATCTTACGACGCGTCCTGCCTTCGGCCACTGTCAGGCGTTGGAGAACCGGAAGAATGATTGTTATCGCCACCGTCAAAATTCCGACAACGCCAGCAATCTGGGCTGTTTGGGAGCCTTCCTCCATGCCCCACACTATCCCGATCAGGAATGTCGCCAGTACCCCACTCAAGGGGAACGCGGCTACCTGAAGTAAGCGAAAACGTGCCGGGACTCGTGCGATAGAGACCAGGGACCAGTGTGTCAACATCGTACCGACGAATATCGTGCTGGCCGCAATCTTTATCAGATCGTCGTGATCGAAGCTATTCCAGATAGTGATGATCAGAATCCCGAACCCGGCCACGGAAACAATGATCGCTAGGGTTGCAAGCGGCTTGTTTCGCCCCTGCTCAAGCACGATTCCGTTGGAAAGGGTGAGCACGCTCGCAGCGGCGATAGAGAGCGCGGTCAGCAGGATATAGCCGTCCGTGTCGCTGAACTCACCTCTGAGAAGGGAGAAGATCGCGAGCGCGGCGCTGATAACTACCGAGACGATCAGCACCTGGAGTCCGGTGCGTTTTGGGTTGATCGATTTCGAGAACATTGAATTCAACGTCTCATGCCTCTTCTTAAACATACCGGGAAACTACGGTGATTACTGGGAGACCACTGGAGCATCCGGATCCCGGTATTCGTAAATAACGACCGGACCATCCCGGTAAACCGGATTCAGCCCGTAGCTCACCATGTCGTCAAACTTGGAGATGCCATCGGCCGGGTAGTAGTTGCGTTCCATCTCGCCGATGTACACGTACTTCACATCGTATTTTCTAAGTAGCTCGATAGCGTCCGGCATGTCGGAGGTGCTGTAGAAACCGTTCACCTCAAACCTGCGTCGCGTGACCTCGCCCGCGAACTCTGGTCGTTGTTGCCGTTGATGCCAGTCCCAGCCGATTACTGTCGGCAAGCCTGTATATACGGAAACCCTGTTGCCCCATCGGTACAACTCAGAGAGCCCTTCGACGATGACAGGTGAACCCTCTACGTTCCCCTCTAACCAGCGGGTCGCTTTGAGGTCGTGCCCAAGCACAAGAGGATCTGACCGGTCAAAGTAAACGGCGTCGGCCATAAAGTTTGTGCCGTCGATGCCCGAGTTATCCGGGTTGAACTGGTCATTAACTCGAACTGGTGTCGCCATAACGGGGTAGATCAACCCTATCGCCAGCAACAGAACAAAAGCCCCGATTCCTACGGCCCTGACTCTCCTCCAGCAAATAAAACCGCCGACGGGGAAAGCGGTCTCGCCAAACGCCCAGATTCGCCAGAGAAGGTAAGGGCTAGCGATCCCGAAGAGAACCCAGGCCTGCAGATAAAACTTGAACACGGTGTTTTGTCGGACGATGTCGTCCTTGACGGAGAATAACTCCGGGACTGCGCCCAGTCCGAACGCAATCGCCGTGATCGCCGTCGCGATCCCAAGCTCCATCCTGTCCACATCACGACGCCGTAGTGCGAATAGCCACATGACGAGCACCAGTCCGGCCCCGAGCAATGTGAACGCAAGTGTGGCCTGACCGGTGACGACGATCACCCCAAGAAGAACGGTGAACACGACTACGACCAGCGCTGCGGTCAGTGGGGCATTTCTCATCCAGTGCGGGGCTACATCAACGATCTCCCCAGACCTGACAACACGTTGAATCTCGACGGCAAGATAAGCGGTGAGACCAAGCAGGAAGATCCCGTATATCGTCATGTATCGCCAAAGTGGGCTCAGGATGTCGGTCTGGTTCAGCCCTGCTTCGACCTCGTAACGTTCATGGAACGGAGCGAACAGAACAAGGCTCAGTACGGCCACAAATACTGCCCTACCGAGCCCGCGTGCGAGGCGTGCGCCGACGCTACCACGCCGCGACAGAATTTCGCCCGCGATCAACGCTATCCCGACCAACCCCATCGCCGTCGGGAAGTCCCAGGCGTTGATGATCCGCAGCGCCCCAACACTCAGACCGAGTGCCAACAATCCGGCGATGGTTACGGCTGAACTGCCTCTTGGAGGTGATGTGGTGCGAAGGAACGCGGCGACCGCAAGCCCAACGGTCAGGAGAACGAATGGGATAGCGATCATGTGGGCGTGGAGATCGGCAAACAGGAAGGAGAAGAACGGGAACTCGGTGATCTCGTTGCCGCCGGAATCGGATGCATACATCCGGGAGCTACGCCAGAAATCGAACTCCCCAAACGGCTGTCCTTCAAACAGCACGCGATTGGTCCCAGATACGACCTGGAACAACCCGTCCATGTTGCCTATGACGGTCACAAAAAGTGCACCGGTCAATCCGGCGATCACGGCAGATGCTGCGCCGGTCCGGACCATACCCGGGCGTAACTGGACGCGCTCGACCAGCCCGTGCACCACCGTGAATGCACCGCCTACCGTCATGGCGAAGAACATCGGAACCGCAAGGTTGTATGCGACCGATGGGATGATTCCGGTCAACCGGATCATGGTCGCCGTGATGAACTGGCCGAAGTAGTAGTAGTTCAGGTATCCCCCGGCAAACCAGGGGTCGTACGGCGGCATCACGGTGGATCGAGTCACAGCGTTCAAGTAGGCGAAGTCCATCGGCTTTTCGCCGCCCCGCCAAGGATGCCAAAGATCGGGGTTGGCGATGCGTATAAGAAGGAATACGAGGAATGCCGTTACAAACAAAGCCTCCATGCCGAAGACCATCGGCCAGCGTGTACGCAAAAATTTGGCGATCTCGGAGCGGAGCGGCCAGCCGATCACGCCCGCAACACCGGCCCAGATGGCGATGGCGAGTAGCACCGAGCCGCGGCTGAAGTCTGCGATGCCGATGCTGGCCATAATCCATGTGACGAACGCGACCAGCAGAAGTCCCAACGGTTTATGCAGTAGATAACCACGGTTAGGAAACGGGCGGAGCACTACGTAACCGATCGGCAACACCACGAGCCCGAGGCCCTGAATTGCCAGGAGCCACACGATCCATGACCACCCGGCAGTGTCACGGCCCAGGTCCACGATGTCCGAGAAGGTTCCCCCGGCTACCTGAATCGAGCGCTCGTCGTCGGTGAGGAGCAGTCCAATCGTCTGACCGATTGTTCCGCCATTGAGCTGAACCTGCTCCTGGATGATCCCCGCTATTTCATTGGTAGAGAGGTGGCCCGAATTGCGGAATACCAATGGTCGGGTGTGGTCATAAACCGTGAAACTCTCGTCTGCCCATCCGAAGGAAACGTTCACACCGCCCGGACCGTTGAAGCCCTCTGGAACCGGGAGATCGATCCGTGCCATGGGATCGGCGTCATACCCAATACCGAGGAATGACGTTTCACGATTAGACGTGTACGCCAGATCGTATCCAAGTTCGCCAGCGAACAACTTCTTGTAATAGACGGAACTGATCGGATACCGATCTTCAAGCCGGGAAACGGTTCCGTACAATCGGTTACTGAATATGATCAGGTAATCAGCATCGGCCAGTGATTCCGAGACCTCGTTCAATTTGAAGAGCGTGTCGTGGTCGTACAGAGGAAGCTCCCGAACGTCATACTCGTGCAACACCGGCAGGCCTTCATCCCAGTGTTCTTTAAGGACCGTTGATCCCACTGGGACGTTTACGGAGACCCAGTCAGACGCTTCCTGCGCCGGATGGGGCTGGCTATATATGGACTCAAACGCGAGCGTGTAATGGGCCGTGAATACCAGCAGACCACCGACGACAATTGGGGCCGCCACGCGTCGCATTTGTTTGTTCCGGCGGAGGGCGTGCACCAGCCACCATGACAGCCTGCTGCCATAAATCAATAGCAGTGGCGTGACCGGCAGCATGTAGCGCAGGAACTTGACGTCGAACCAGCCGATGATCGCAAGGTAAGGGATCACCCACGCAAGGACGACGAGGTCCACCTTCCGGCGAGATCGCCAGGCGGCGATTAATCCGGTGCCCAGCCCGCCCCATACGGCGAGCCCAAGGACTGGACCAAGACCCCAGGTCCCGAGTTGCAGCGCTTGGTATAGATATCGGGACGTGTCCTCGTATTGGCGTGTGTAAGGAAAGTCGACGATGCGCCGCACCATCTGCCCCTCGCGACCCATGTCCCCCCAGTACTGGTCGAAGTCGATAAACATGTAAGGCTGGGCGATGAACAGCCCCACAAAGGCCGCCCCACCGGAAATCAGACCGCCGATAACAAACGTGCGGATCCTGATTCGATCTGCCCAGAACCCTGGAGCAAATGCAAATCTCTCGCCGGGTATTGAGAACGCATAGATCAGATGTGAGGCAGCTACCGTCAGGGCCAGAGGGGCAGCGGATGCTTTGGTAGTGACCGCCAGAGCGAACAGCACGCCGGCAATTGCGGTGTCTCTACGGCTGCCGGTGTGTGCAACGCGGGCGGAAACCAACAGCGTCGCCACGATGAACATGGCGAGGATCGTGTCGACGGCGAAAAAATGGCTCAGCTGGATGTGGATCACCGCCAGCGCTGTGAGCGCGGCTGACAGCAGACCTACCCGGCGTCCGTACCAGCGTGCCCCGAGGGCGAACACCAACAGGATCGTGACCGTGTCCGCCAGAGTGGAGATAACGCGTCCGGGAATACGGAGATCAAACAGATCCCAGTCGGTCACCGGGGAGGCCACGGCCTGAACCGTGCGCAACATATAAAGCGGGAGGCTCCCGTAGTTGAACCATCCGGGATTGAGCGGACTCTCTTCTGCCGAGAATAGATCGCCAAACTCGCCACCGGACGACGGGAAATCGATCTGTTCCGTTTGCATCAATATGGCCCGTTCGTCGGGATGGAACAGGCCACCATCGTCCCAGTCGATGCCGTACAGTCGCAGCCCGAGCGCCAGTAGGACGATCAAGCCAAGTAGCCACACCGTTGTCCGAGCCGACGGTCCTGGCCGCGCTGCGCCCGCTATATCTATATCCGGAGCGGTTTCGGCCTGGGCGGCCGATTCGCTTTGGGGCGTTGATTGCATGGCGATCGATTTTAAGGGCGTGCACGCCCTCGAGAAGTGTTCCGCGCCATCAGTTTCCCTGATGACATAGTGGGAAGGGTGTTTGGTGCAGTCGTTTGCATGGGATGTTGAAGTTCTACATGAATGTTGATTCCATGGACATTTATGCACGAAGGTGCCGTGTCAATGCCACTTCAGACATCCATTGACCGGACCCGTGACCGGGCCTAACGTTAGAACTTCGCATAGAGATTACCGGGATCAGCCCTAGAGTTATTTAGGGATATCGTGGGCGGATCGCTCGCTTACATGAACGACAACTCAGGCTGTTCGCAATGCCTGTGCCACCATCTCAAACTGGAGTCTTGATGACTGAAACCGGGTCCATACAGCCGCCGTTCGAACGGACCGTTCTTGACTCCGGGGTCCGCGTGTTGACCAGCAACATGCCGCACACAGGAGCCGTCAGCATCCAGGTTCTCTTCGGCGCCGGATCTCGCTACGAGACGGACGAACTGGCCGGTTCATCCCACCTTTTTGAACATCTGCTTTTCAAGGGTACGACCAAGCGCCCAACCCCTAGGGAAATCTCGGAAACTATAGAGGGTGTTGGAGGAATCCTGAACGCGTACACAGACCGTGAAGCGACCGGTTACTGGTGCAAGATCGCCCTTACCCACTACAAAGATGGGCTGGACGTCCTGCTGGACATGATTCAAGACCCTCTTTTCAGGGAAGAGGACATAGAAAAAGAGAAAAAGGTCGTCTTCGAAGAGATCAGGGCTTCACATGACTCCCCAGAAGCGACCGTGGACATGATGATGGATGACCTACTGTTTCCGTCACAGCCGCTAGGGCGTGATATCGCCGGCAGTGTGGAGTCGGTCGAGGCAGTCCGTACTGAGTCTTTACAGGCATATCTGCGAACTCAATACGTGGCCAGTAACACGATCATTTCGTTGGCCGGAGCCGTCGCCCACGACCAGATTGTTGCCGATGTTGCGGAGCTTATGGACGGCTTCCATGATGGCGAACCGGCGCCGATGTTCCCGTTTGTGGACAACCTCAAAGGACCGAGCCTCCGTCTACAACACCGGGATACTGAGCAGGCGCACATGTCGATCGGCCTCCACGGTATCGCGGCCGACGATGACGACCGTTACGCGCTCAGGCTGCTCTCCACAATTTTTGGCGGTTCGATGAGCAGTCGTTTATTCGAAGAAGTGCGTGAGAAACGCGGTCTCGCTTACTCAATCCATGCGGGACCAGCGCACTACAAGGATGCTGGCTCATTCCAGATATCTGCTGGAGTCGACCCGCAGCGAGCCACCGAAGCGATCAAGGTAATCATGGAAGAGTTGATCAAGCTCCGTGACGGCGTCACGGAGCTTGAATTTGCCAAGTCAAAGGCACTAACCAAGGGCCGGATCTTGATGGGGATGGAAGAAAGTAGATCCGTAGCTGGTTCGATTGGCTCACAGGAGTTGCTTCTGGGAGAGGTGAAATCAGTCGACGACGTTATCGCTGAGTACGATGCGGTCGAAATCGATCAAATAAAGGCGATAGCCAATCGGTTGATTGACGAAGACAAACTGGTACTTGCGGCGGTTGGGCCGTTCGACTCGGAAGACATATTCAGGCCGTTGCTGACCTTTTAATCAGGGTAAATACCGCCGGGCGGTCAAAAAACAGGTCTTCAATTCCCGCGAGAACAGGTTTCGATAACCGCTAGGAATTCGGTGGACTGTCTGTTTACCGTGTCCCATATGGACATGCGACAATCAGCCGACCCGAGGTATCGATGGGACGCCGATAGCATTCGTGCTCTACGGCTGTTTCTGGATGTATCCCAAAGCGTATTTGCCAACTACCTTGGCGTACGACAACAAACAGTCAGTGAATGGGAGACCGGCGTATACCGGCCCCGTGGAGCGTCTGGAACGCTGCTCTCGTTGATAGCGGAGCAGGCCAGTTTCCGATACTCCGGAACGTCGTCAGTTGAGCGTCAACCGATGCCGGCCTTCTCTTACGGACAACCGGGCCCATCGAAGCCCCCGGCCTATCGTGATGGAGATGCTCCGCAGCGACCGCCGTCATCTTCCGTGCCCCCGGGCCGGGTCACCCGTGTCGTGGGGGATCGTGATAGCGGCTCTCGGGGATACATTCCGTACGTGCCACCAGCACTTCGGACTTCGCAGAGGCCACAGAACTTTGGTGGCCCAATAGGTCGAAACGAGCTAGCGTTCTAGCCAGAACTTCAACATTTAAACGGGGCATTTTCGCTTACTAGATCAAGAGGCAGCGCCGCACTTTCCGGTCCATTCGGGGTGCGGCGTTTCGCGTTGACACCCCTCTGGCGCGGCCATAACATGGCGCAACGTGCCACAACGTGTCATCCATGACCATTTCGCATGGTCGTGAACGGGGCATATCTGGCATCGCTGGAACCTGATTTGGCCGATCGTTTTAGATGGGCACAGCAGGAGAAAACCTAGATGGCTACGAGGGCATACATCTTGATAGAAACGGTTGTCGGCAAGACGACCGAAGTCCGTGCCGCTCTTCAGAAGGTCTCAGAAATGACCAGCGTCGATGTCGTCACGGGACCCTACGACATAATCGCGATCGCAGAGGCAAAGGACCTCCCTACACTCGGAAATCTGGTCAGCGGCGGTATGCATAACGTCCCGGGCATCGTCAAAACAGTCTCATGTCTGGCCGTCGGCCCGTAGTTCCTCCGCGCCGCCTGAATTCTTGAAATATACGACGGCCCGGACGGAACGGGTCTGAACGAAATTGCCGAAACGAAATGAAAGAAAGAGGCCTCAATGAGGTACACGTTCACCGCCGATGAAGAGGACTTTCGCCGCGAGGTTCGAGCCTGGCTTACGGAACAGCTTCCGGACGAGTGGAACGGTGGAGATGAGAGTACCGATGAGGGCTGGGCCTTCAACCTTGAGATGCGCAAGAAGCTGGCCAACAAGGGCTGGCTAACGCTCGCATGGCCGACTGAATACGGCGGCCAGGGCGCGTCTTTTATGAAACAGGTCGTCTTCAGCGAAGAGATGACAGCAGCCCAAGCGCCCGGCGTTGACGGATTCGGCATCAAAATGCTCGGACCAACGATCATGGTGCATGGGACCGAGGAGCAGAAGAAACGATTGCTTCCGCCCATTGCCCGTGGCGAGCTCCAATGGTGCCAGGGCTACTCGGAGCCGGACTCCGGTTCTGACCTGGCCTCACTCCAGTTGAAGGTCGAAGAAACCGACGATGGCTGGGTGGTTAACGGATCAAAGATCTGGACCTCCCAGGCGCACCGTGCTGACTGGATCTTTTTCCTTGGACGCACAAATCCGGATGCCCCAAAGCACCGTGGCATCAGCTTCTTCGTAGCTGACAGGCACACTCCCGGGATCGAAGTGCGACCGATCGTGAACATGGCTGGTGAGCACCATTTCAATCAGACGATATTTGAAGATGTTCACATCCCGAAAGACGGCCTCATCGGCGAACGGGATCGTGGCTGGTACATCGCCGCTACCCTGCTGGACTTTGAACGCTCAGGTGTTCAGTATCCGGCGGGCGGCAGGCGCACATTTAACGAGTTGCTTGAGTTTGCCAAGGCAACCCCGGGATCGGACGGGCAACCCTTGTCGGAAGACCCTGATATCCGTCGTCAGTTCGCCGAGCTCGATGTCGATATCGAGTGCGCCCGACTTGTGGCTTATGAAGTCGCATGGATGCAATCGGTGGGACAGATTCCAAACAAGGAAGCCTCCGCCGCAAAGGTTCTCGGCACTAAGCTGACCCAAAAGCTGGCGAAGTTCGGCACCGAGCTTGCAGGGATGTACGGCATGCTGGGCCCGGGTTCGGAGTTTGCACCGATCGATGGTCGATACCCGCAGATGCAGATGTCTGTCGTTGCGCACACCATTTTTGCCGGTACGACCGAAATCCAGAAGAACATCATCGCCACCCGTGGGCTGGGACTGCCGCGGGGCTAGTCGCCTCGCACGTTTTACGATCGTCGGAACCAGCTACTCACCCGTTCAATACCCTACGGAGTGCTCAATGAGATACGCCTTCACGCCCGAGGAAGAAGAGTTTCGTGCAGAGGTACGTGACTGGCTGACCGAGCAGCTTCCAGACGACTGGAACGGCATCGACGAGGACAGCGAGGAAGGCTGGAAGCTGACTCGCTTGATGCGGAGCAAGCTGGCGGGAAAGGGATGGCTGACACTGGCATGGCCCGAAGAGTACGGTGGTCAGGGTGCGTCATTCATGAAGCAGGTTGTCTTCAACGAGGAAATGTCGCACGCCCGCTGCCCGGGCATTGATGGCTCGGCCATCAAGATGCTCGGGCCGACGCTTATGATCCACGGATCTGAGGAACAGCGCAGAACACTTCTTCCTCCGGTAGCCCGTGGCGAGGTCGAATGGTGCCAGGGTTACTCCGAGCCAGACTCGGGCTCAGACCTGGCTTCCCTTCAACTCCGGGTCGACGAAACCGACGACGGTTGGGTGGTGAACGGCAGCAAGATCTGGACCTCGATGGCCCACCGCGCTGACTGGATCTTTTTCCTTGGTCGTACAAACCAAGATGCGCCCAAACACCGCGGCATCAGCTTCTTTGTCGCGGACATGCACACCCCGGGGATCGAAGTCCGGCCCATCATCAATATGGCGGGGTCACACCACTTCAACCAGACAATATTTGAGGACGTGCACATCCCGAAGGATGCGCTAGTCGGGGAACGAGATCGTGGCTGGTACATCGGCGCCACGCTGCTCGACTTTGAGCGCTCGGGTGTCCAGTACTCCGCCAACGGTCGGCGAATTTTGAACGAGCTTGCCGAATTCGCCAGGGAACAGATGGGGTCAGACGGACGTCCGATGTCTGAAGACCCGCAAGTACGGAACAAGTTCGCCGAACTGGATGTCGATATCGAGTGCGCACGTCTGGTGGCTTACGAAGTCGCCTGGATGCAGTCGGTCGGACAGGTGCCCAACAAAGAAGCATCGGCCTCCAAGATCCTTGGCACCCAGCTCATGCAGAAACTCGCCAAGTTCGGCACCGAACTCGGCGGCATGTATGGAATGCTGGGTCCGGGCTCGGAATTTGCTCCCATCGACGGCAAATATCCGAAGATGCAGCTCTCATCGGTATCGAGCACCATCGCCGCCGGTACCACCGAGATCAACAAGGGAATCATCGCCTCGCGAGGTCTTGGACTGCCGCGGGGTTAATAAGACATTACAACCCGCGCTTGAGGCGTGGACGAAACCCAATAAAGAGACTACTGGAGTAACTGAACGTGGACATCGGCCTCTCCGAAACGCAGCAAC
>JAPYSM010000190.1 GCA_029936485.1 Dehalococcoidia bacterium | reverse complement strand
GAGTTGATCGCGTCCGAACTTACGGTCCTGAACCGATCAGAAACGCCGCCGTTCGAGATCGAGGATGACCTCAACGTCGCCGACGAGACCCGGCTTCGATACCGATTTGTGGACCTCCGCAGGCCGCGGATGTACAAGAACTTGAAGTTGCGTCATGACGTGATCCAGTCAGCTCGTACTTACATGGTGGGTGAGGGTTTCTTGGAGATAGAGACGCCTATCCTGCTGAAGTCGACCCCGGAAGGCGCTCGTGACTACGTCGTGCCAAGCCGGGTTCATCCCGGTACGTTTTATGCGCTGCCACAGTCGCCACAGCAGTTGAAACAATTGTTGATGGTCTCCGGAGTGGACCGTTATTTCCAGTTCGCTCATTGTTTCCGGGACGAAGACCTCCGCGCGGACCGTCAACCGGAGCACACCCAGATCGATCTTGAGATGTCGTTCGTTGAACAAGAAGACGTGTTGCAGGTACTTGAAGGTCTGTACACGACGATAGTGGCGCAGACCCGGCCTGACCTGCAGGTACCCACTCCGTTCCCGCGTATGACGTATGCGGAAGCGATTGAGAGATACGCGACGGACAAGCCGGACATTCGTTTCGGCATGGAGGTTTCGCGGCTTACCGATGTCGTGGTTAATTCAGGCTTCGGCGTTTTCGAGTCTGTGGTTGCCGGCGGTGGAGCCATCCGAGCTATCGTCGCGGAAGGTTGTGCAGATTACACCCGGCGGCAAACGGATGAGTTGATCGAGTTCGTCAAGAGCAGCGGTGCCCAGGGTTTGATCCCGATACACATCTCTGCGACCGTGGCCAACCTGAATGATGTGGCGGTGGATGACATCCGCTCCCCGATCCGCAACCACATACCCCTGGACACGCTAAAGGAGATCGCGAAGACGGCCGGAGCGGGGCCGGGCGATCTTATTTTGATCATCGCCGGGCCTGAGGGCGTCGTTAACACCGCCATCAGCAACCTGCGGGGTGAGATGGGTCGTCGGCTTGAGCTGGCCGATCCCAACGTCTTTAATTTTGTATTCGTCGTCGACTTCCCGTTATTTGAGTGGGATGAAGACCGCAACGGTTGGGCTGCGATGCATCACGTGTTCACCTCGCCACGACAACAGGATGTCGGGTTATTGGATACAGACCCGGGAGCTGCGCTCGGCCAGTTGTACGATCTCGTGCTGAACGGCGTTGAACTAGGCAGTGGGAGTATCCGCATCATTGATCGCACGTTGCAGGAAAAGGTGTTCGAGTTGATCGGACACTCTGCGGAGCAGGTTGACCAGAGGTTTGGCCAACTACTGCGTGCGTTCGAGTACGGAGCGCCGCCCCACGGCGGGATGGGCCTCGGCCTAG
This sequence comes from Dehalococcoidia bacterium, assembly GCA_029936485.1. Lineage (GTDB taxonomy): Bacteria > Chloroflexota > Dehalococcoidia > Lucifugimonadales > Lucifugimonadaceae. The sequence continues at coordinate 2,351 of JAPYSM010000190.1, read as the reverse complement.
ACCGGATCGTGATGTTGCTTGCGGGAGAGGACAACATCCGAGAAGTAATCGCCTTCCCGAAAACACAGGCGGCAGTGGATCCGCTGTTCGACGCCCCCGGCGCGATCACGGATGAACAGCTCGAAGAGTTGTCAATTCGCGTAGCCGATTCTGACGGATAACAGCCGCTCACAAAGGGTACACGCACCGCTGCCGTAAACTGCGGATTCGCGGTGATATAATTTCGGGCACCCTCCAATCGTGAGCGGAGGGTTATCGCGGCACGGGAGAAATCGAATTTGAAGGTCACCCAGGACGAGATTGTGGACCGGCAGGCGCTGCTCCACGTTGAGATCGAAGACGAACGGCTTGAAACGCACCTACAGCGTGCATATCAGAAGCTCGTCCAACGGACCACTATTCCCGGTTTTCGAAAGGGCAAGGCACCCCGAGGGCTGTTCGAGCAGATGGTCGGTCGGTCGGTGCTGGTTGAAGAAGCCCTAGAAACGCTTGTTCCCGACGCTGTGGCGGCGGCAATCGAGCAAGAAGATATCGACTCGTACGGCACACCTCGTGTGAGCGTGACGGAATACGAACCGATCCCAAAACTTGATGTCACCGTGCCTCTAAGGCCGACCGTGAATCTTGGCAATTACGCCGGGCTTGATCTAGAAGAGGAACTGGAAGAGGTAACGGACGAGCAGGTGGACCAGGCCGTGGAGCAGGCTCAACTCAGCCTCGCCACATGGGACCCGGTGGAGCGTGCGCTTGAGTCTGGCGATCTAGCCGTACTAACGGCCCTAGGCAAAGCGGGCGACGAAGAGGTGTTGAACGGCGACAACGTCGAGTTCATACTCAGCGAAGACAACGAGACGCCCATACCCGGTTTTACCGATGCCATCATCGGCATGGAGTCCGGACAGACCAAAGAGTTCACGCTTGACATCGCGGAAGATTTTCCAGGCGAACAGGTCGCCGGAAAGACTGTCGAATGCAAAGTAGAGTTGTTCGAAGTCAAATCCCACAACCTGCCCGATATCGACGACGATCTCGCCCGCAGTGTTGGACAGGGTTATGAGTCGCTGGATGAGATGAAGACAGGCCTGCGAACGCAGTTTGAGGAAACGGCAAGTACCGCTGCACAGCGACAACTTCAGGAGAAGATCCTAGATACTTTACTGGAAACGAGCGAGTTCGCGATCCCACCGTTGATCGTTGAGCACGAAGCGGAACACGTACTAAACGACCAGCAGCAGGCGTTGGCCCGCTACCAAGTTTCGATGCAGGATTATATGGAGAACGCCGGGAAGAGCGGCGAAGAGATCCTCGAAGAGGCTAGAGAATCCGCTTCGACGCGACTCAAACGAACGCTCCTTATAGAAGAGGTCGCAAAAATAGAGGAGATCGAGGTCTCTGACGAGGACGTAGAAGCCGAGATCATAACCTTGATGGCGAATGCGGGACCTCAGGCAGATCGATCTCAAGTCGAGTCAGACGAAGCGCAAGCTTCAATCAAAGCGATGGTTTTGAGACGAAAGTCCGTCGAAAAGCTGGCGGAGATAGTACAGTCAAAGGGAGGGACGCCCGCTAAGGCCGCAGCGACCGATGCTGAGGACACCGCGAGCGATGACGAGAACACGGACGAAGAGTCCTCTTAGGATCCTGTCGGCTGTTCCGTGTATTAGTCCGTGAATAAGCACTAAGACACCGCACACATACGTGGTCACCGAGCCAGCTTGAAGAAACATCGACCAGGACAACCCGGTTAATTGGATAAAGGACATCTGAATGCTGATGAGGCCTGAACATTCAATGCAGAGTCCCGAAGACATCGTTCCGATGGTCATCGAGACAGGCACACGCGGCGAACGAGCCTTCGATATATATTCGCTCCTATTGAAGGAACGGATTATCTTCCTTGGCACCCCGATCAACGCCCAGGTGGCGAACGTGATCGTCGCGCAGCTTCTGTACTTGGACCGGGAAGACCCGGACCGGGACATCAACATGTATATCAACTCACCCGGCGGGGTGATTTATGATGGTCTTGCGATCTTCGACACGATGCAGATGCTTCGGGCCGATGTTTCCACGATCTGCGTGGGCGCCGCAGCCAGCATGGGCACCATCCTTCTGGCAGCTGGTCAGAAGGGCAAGCGATACGCCCTGCCAAACTCAACTATCCACATGCACCAGCCGCTTGGCGGGGCGCAGGGACAGGCGAGTGATATAGAGATCCATGCCCGTGAGATTCTGAGGTTGCAGGACACCTTGCGCGGAATTCTTGTCGATACCACGGATCAGCCATACGACACGATCGCCCGGGATACCGACCGCGACCGATTCATGACGGCGGATCAGGCGGTTGAGTA
>JAPYSM010000189.1 GCA_029936485.1 Dehalococcoidia bacterium | reverse complement strand
GCTGCATGTTCGCCTCCAACTTTCCTGTGGACAGCCTGACGAGCGACTACACGGCTATATGGTCGGCGTACGACGAGATCACGAGCGGTATGTCGGACGGGGATCGCGGGAAGCTGTTCCACGACAACGCTGTGCGGTACTACCGGTTATAGGCAGTGGGCGGGGCAATCGTCGCGTCTACGGCGTGGGACGCTTGGATTGTTGAACCCGTTCGTAATGTCATTCTGAGTCCGAGGCGAAGAATCTCCCGAGTTTCCGTGTGTCTGGATATCGTGCCGTAATCAGTTCGCTCACGTCCCCGTTCATGGTGCGGCCGCGGCAGGACCGGACGGATGGTCTTGGATGCGAGGACTGGGTGTTCATTTTGGATTACCTGGGAGATTCTTCTCCTCCCCCGGAAGGATCAGAATGACAGCGTTTCGGTGCGTCGCCTGCGATACGACGGAACCTCATGGCATCCGGCCCGACTCAGAGGTATCTTGGCGACCACGAACAATTCTCAGGCAATGCACACACCAGTTCAGGAGGCCATATGGCAGGCGAAGAGAATCTGAAGGAACGCATCAGGCGTAGCGAGACCACTATCGGCGTGCAGGTTCCGTACAACGCGACCAAGTCCCAGATTGAGGACATCTGGGGCAAGGACGATGTGTACAACTACATCTCGGTCGATAGCCAGCACAACCCGCTGAACGAGACCGACCTCGTCGCCGTTTGCCAGGCAGCGCAGGACCTCAGCATCCCGGTCCACTTCCGTATCAAGCACACGAACTACACATGGCAGATCGGCAACTGGCTGGACCTCGGCCCGAGCATCATCGAAGTACCGCAGACCGAGACCGATGCGACTGCCCAGGAAGCGGTCGACTACTTCTACTACCGACAGTTCGGCAAGCGAAGTGCGGGCGGCGCTCCTCGGGTCGGGCTTGCCGAAAATAACGGCAGGTTGGAGTATGCCGAGTTTTGGAACAACTACGGCGTGCTGATGCTGCAGGTGGAGTCGATCCAGGCGATCTGCAACATCCCAAGACTGATCCGTCCGGGAGTTGACCTCATCTCATGGGGTCCGGCGGACTTGACGTTCGACCGTGAGGCGAACCCGCACCACTCGCTATCGGTGTCTGACGACGCCTGTGTCGAGTACGCGGTGAAAGCACTTGAGGGGACGGACACGAAACTGATGATCCGCAACTACGACTGGAAATTGCGGGACAAGTACATCGGAATGGGCGCAACCGTTCTTCTCGAAAGTCCGAAGTCTTAAGCGCGAAATTCAAAGCATGAACTCCTGGTCCGATCGCAACTCGTCGCTCGATCGCGAGCGCTCGGGCCGGGAGATCGCCGCACTCTGGGACGCTGGCCCTGGCTCCGTCCAACTGGTGAACGATCGGATCAACATCGTCTATCGCTTCGAGGCGGGTGGGCGCGGCATGTTCCTGAAGGTGTGTGCCGCCGCCAACAGGTCGATGGTGGAGCAACGGGCAGCGGCGGAGTATCTGCAGCACCTGGCGAGCAATGGCGCAGATGTATGCGCGCCGGTTTTGTCTCGCGATGGGAACCTGATCGAAGAGTACCGGTGGGGGGACGATGTTTTCCTGGCCTGGGTGACCGACGAGGCGGTGGGCCGGGCAATCTCGCTGGAATCGCCGTTTGTTGCAGAGTTCAGCGCCTGGGGCATCGCTTTAGGCAAGATGCATCGGGCCACGGAGTCGTACAGACCGTCTCCTGAACTTACGTATCTGACCTGGAATGACCTATGGCAGCAGACGCATGCTGGCATGGATCCGGAGGACAGCGAACCCGTCTGGGACGAATACGAGCATCTCACGCCCTGGCTGGCTTCACTGCTGGAGACCCCGGATGTGTACGGGCTGACACACACTGATATCCGCACAGAAAACGCGATGTGGGACGGCGAGCGGGTCCGGATCATCGACTTCGATGAGCCGGTCTACCACTGGTACGCCTCAGACGTAATGCGGCCGTTCCTGGAGTTTGCGCAGCTGCCTGCGGATGAGTTCGATCCGCTCTTTGATGCGTTCCTGGCTGGATATCGTGAGGTCCGGGAGTTCTCTGATAGGTGGGTCGATGAAATCCCCCGCTTCGCCCGCATGAAGAACCTCGGATTTTACTGGTGGACCAGCGTGAATAGCTCGAATGAGGGCGACTGGTACGTCGAGTGGCTGGAAGGTATACGGGTCCGTTTTGGAGCACAGGGACTAAGGCTGGAACAGCCCTCAGGCGATCACCTTGAAATCGTATGACGTGGTGTTTGTTTCGCCGGTCTCGAATCGGTCCATCTTGAGCGCCGCGATGTCTACGGTGGACGCCGCGTCGTCGAGCACTAGCTCTGCCATCACGGTTCCGACCGCGGGGGCGAGTTTGAAGCCGTGGCCGCTGAAGCCGGTGCAGATGTAGAGGCCGTCGATGCCGTCCACTTTGTCGATCACCGGGTGCAGGTCTGGCGTTGACGTGTACAGCCCGGCGTACCCGGTAAAAAATTCGGCCCCGGCAATTCCGGGAAGCCGTTTCGAGAGCCGGAGCCACACATCTTCCAGGTAGTCCATGCTCGGCCGCGGGTTGTAGGTGTCGGGGTCGGCGTTCTCTTCCCGGTTGCCGTTGCCTACCAGCGTCAGATCGGCGCCTTCAGGCCGGAAATAGGTCATGTTGCCCATGTCCGCGCCGCCCGGGTGGAACGGCAGCTCTTCGAGGTTGCGTTTCAGTAGGAACACCTCGTGCCGGGTGGCCTCCAGCGGCAGGTCGATGCCGATCCCTGCCATAAACGTCTTCGACCACGGACCCGTTGCCACGACAGCCGTATCGGTGATGTAACGCTCGTCTGCGGTGGTCACTGCTACCACGCGGTCGTTCTTTATTTCCACCGAAGTCGCTGGTGTCTCAAGCAGCACCGTTGCGCCCAATTCACGAGCGCGCGTTGCGTACGCCATTCCGGTGCCTGACGGATCGGCGTGTCCTGAGCGCGGTTCCCATGCGAAGAGCTCATCGTCGTACTGCGCGAATGCCGGAGCAAGCTCGTGGGCGTCTTCGCGCGAAAGAATCTGTGTGTCGATGCCGACGCCCTGTTGCAGTGCGATATTGTGGCGCAGTCCGTCGGCGGCGTCTCCCGGCACAAACACCATGTAACCCGTTTTCACGAACCCGACGTCGCCACCAACGACCTCATCAAAGTCCTCGAAGATCTTCAGGGAATCCCATGCGAGGGCGGCATTCACTTCGGTCGAGTAGTGCATCCTAATGGCGCCGGACGAGCGTCCGGTGGAACCTGCGCCGAGAGTGGTGCGCTCCAGAAGCACGGGGTTCCGGACTCCGCGCGAAACCAGGTTGTACAGGATGCTTGTGCCCATGACGCCACCACCGATTACGACGGCGTCCGCTGTGATGGTCAAGGTTGCGCGGGCTCCGTTCGGACGGTGATCCCCGGGTTCCGGGGATGTCTGGTCGGCGCAACGTATCACCACGTCGGGACAGCGTCGAGACGTGTTGCCTCACGCTACTCGCCGGCGAGCAGGTCTTTCAGGCGGACCTCGGTGTCCGGCGCACCCATCCGTGACGGATCGATTTCATAGATGTTCGTATAGGAGGAGGAGAGTCGCGACGGTGCTAACTCGAACCATACCTCTGGGTCTGTTCGGGAGTCATACAAGAATTCGTACCCTCGAGAACCTCAGGACTCGGGTGAAGCGACCCGACTTAAGTCCGTCATTCCCACG